>NC_021184.1:4502764-4855529 GCF_000233715.2 Desulfoscipio gibsoniae DSM 7213 | reverse complement strand
AATCAATGCAGAAGAAATACTTAATTAAAAAAAATAGTGATTATCGTAAAGTATACAATAAGGGCATATCTTTATCAAACCGGTATACTGTAATTTTTGTATATAAAAATAACCTGAATTTAAAGAGACTCGGTTTTTCTGTTAGTAAGAAAATAGGTAAGGCTGTAAGAAGGAATTTTGTACGCAGGAGAATGAAAGAAATATGTAGGTTAAATAAAGACTGGTTTTTAAATGGTTACGATTATATATTTATTGCTCGTAAAGGCATAGATGAAATAAGTTATAAAGCCTTAAAAAATGGTATGGAAAAATTGGCGTACAGAATAAGTAAACATATAACAAGGGAAACTTAAGAATGAAAATAATATTAATTAGTATCGTTCGCCTTTACCAGAAGTATATTTCCCCGCTTAAAGGACCCAGTTGCAGGTTTTATCCTACATGTTCGGAATATGCTGTACAGGCGTTGTTAAAGTATGGTGTATGTAAAGGGATAGTTAAAACAGTAATTAGAATATTAAAATGCCATCCTTTTCACCCGGGGGGATATGACCCGGTTAAATGATTTATAGCCATAGGAGGCGATGGTTTGGGGGAATTATTTCAGATCTTGGTTAATGGTATAACATCTTTAACACATTGGCTATATGAATGGACGGTTACTCTAGGGTTGCCAAGTTATGGTTTGGCTATTATCATATTGACAATTTTAATTAAATTAGTTTTGTTTCCATTGAACCAAAAACAAATGGTGTCAATGAAAAAGATGCAAGAAATACAACCCAAGCTTAAAGAGATTCAAGAGAAGTATAAAAATAAAGATCCGCAAAAAATGCAGCAAAAAATTATGGAAATGTACAAGGAACATAATGTTAATCCCATGGCTGGTTGCCTACCTATTTTGGTACAAATGCCTATACTCATTGCTTTATATCGCTCATTATTGCATATAGAATTTAAGAGTACTGAACATGCAGGATTTTTTTGGATAAATACATTATCAGATAAGGACCCCTTTTTTATTTTACCTGTACTGGCAGGCGTTACTACATTCATGCAGACAAGATTAACCACATCGACAGCTGATCAAACACAGCGCATGATGCTGTATATGATGCCTGTATTTATTGCTTGGATAAGTACTACAGTGCCATCTGGCTTAGTATTATACTGGGTGATGTTTAATATATTGGGATTTACACAACAATTATTGGTTAATAGGCAGGTTGAGCAAGCAAAGGAGGGAGCTCCTTCGAAGTGAGTTATATTGAAAAGAGCGGCAAAACAGTAGACGATGCAGTTGAAATTGCCCTGGCTGAATTAAACGTTTCTCGAGAAGAAGTTGATATAGAAATTATAGAAGAACCTAGTAAAGGGCTGTTTGGATTTATAGGTGTCAAGCCGGCTAGGGTTAGAGTTAAAATAAAAGAAACAGCGGCCAGACAGGCCCGGGGATTACTTGGTAAAATTATGAAGTTAATGAATTTGAATGTAGATATAGATTTGATTGAAAAAGATGAAAAAATACTGATAAATATAAACGGTCCTGATTTGGGTATATTAATAGGCAGACGGGGAGAAACTTTGGATGCATTACAATACTTAGTAAATTTATCTGCCAATAAAAATATGGAGAAAAGAAAAAGGATTTTTATTGATATCGAGGGATATCGCAAGCGAAGAGAGGATACATTAAAAAAGTTGGCTTATAAATTAGCGGATAAAGCACGCCAAAGGGGTCGCAATGTAATATTGGAGCCTATGAATTCAATGGAAAGAAGAATAATTCATACCGCACTTCAGGGTAGGGATGATATATACACATTTAGTGAGGGAGAAGAGCCCTATCGCAAAATAATTATAGCACCGAAAAAATAAATATGATAATTAACCCAGCACGGAAAAACCCGGGCTGGGTTTTTTAAAACGGAGGTATCTTTTAATGATTGGCGACACCATTGCCGCTATTTCAACTCCATTAGGTGAAGGCGGTATCGGTATAGTCAGGATAAGCGGACCGGAAGCTACCGAAATAATCGATAACATATTTCATACAAGACAAAAAACTAACTGGCATCAGCAAACATTTAAACTTATTTATGGTTATATCCATGACCCTGATAGTGGGGAAATCATAGATGAGGTTTTAGTTGGGGTCATGAGAGCACCACATTCTTATACTAAAGAAGATGTGATTGAAATTAATTGCCACGGCGGAGCGCTGCCGATGCGTAAAATATTGGAGTTAGTTTTAAAAATGGGGGCACGCCTGGCAGAGCCTGGTGAATTTACTAAGCGTGCTTTTTTAAATGGAAGGCTGGATTTAATACAAGCTGAATCAATTATTGATATTATAAGGGCTAATACAGATGATGCTATGCGCCTGGCTATGGGACAATTGTCTGGAGGGCTTTCCAATAAGATAAATGATATACAGCAGAAATTGCTTGAGATAACTGCGCTTATTGAGGCTAATATTGATTTTCCTGAAGAGGATGTGGAAGAATATAACCTGTCAGAGGTGCAAAAAAGTGTTGAACAAATAGAACAGGAAATAAATGAACTTTTAGAAAACGCGGAAACAGGTAGAATATACCGCGAAGGTTTGCGGACTGTTATTATCGGCAAACCAAATGTGGGTAAATCGTCGTTACTGAATGTTTTATTAAAAGAAAATAGAGCTATTGTTACTGATATACCTGGTACTACCAGAGATTTAATTGAAGAAGTCATAAATATTGGTGGGGTACCACTAAAGATTATTGATACCGCAGGTATTCGGGAAACCGAAGATTTAATAGAAAAGATTGGAGTACAAAAAACCCGGGAGAGTATTGATATTGCTGATTTTATAATTATGGTATTTGATGCCCAAGATGGGTTAAATAGTGCAGATGATCAAATTATTGAATTGGTAAAAACTAAAAGAGGTGTAAAGGTTTTAAATAAAATTGATATACAAGATATGAAGAATTCTGATATTAGTTATAAATTAACAAATATACTGCCGCATTGGCCTTTGGTAGATATTTCGGCTTTTGAGGAAACAGGTATTGAAAAATTAGAAAAAGAAATTGTATCCATGGTTACTGAAGGTAAGGTTGTTCCTAAAGATGGTGTTATGATAAGTAATATAAGACATAAAAACCAACTGGTCAAAGCTGTCAATCATTTAAGAGATGTAAAAGAGGCTATTAGTCAGGGAGTGTCCATTGATTTAATAGCCATTGATATACGAGATGCCTGGGAGGCTGTGAGTGAAATAAATGGTACAGCTATTACTGAACATATAGTTGATAAAATTTTTTCCGATTTTTGTATTGGAAAGTGAGGAAGGTAAATGGATTATTTGGCCGGTAATTATGATGTTGTTGTTATAGGGGCCGGCCATGCCGGTTGCGAAGCTGGTTTGGCTGCAGCTCGTATGGGCATGAAAACACTGATGCTGACTATTAATATGGACAATATAGCTATGATGCCGTGTAATCCGGCTATGGGTGGTCCGGCCAAAGGACAGTTAATCAGAGAAGTTGACGCTTTAGGTGGAGAAATAGGTCTAAATACCGACCGTTCGGCAATTCAGATGCGCATGCTTAATACAGCTAAAGGACCGGCTGTGCAGGCACTAAGGGCGCAGGCAGACAAAAATTTTTATCATTTAAATATGAAATGGATACTGGAAAACCAAAATAATTTAGATGTAAAACAAGTGATGGTAGAAAGAATTTTGGTTCAGGGAGGCCGGGTAACCGGGGTCGTGGGGCAAACTGGTGCTGTATTTAATGCTCACGCGGTAATTATTGCTACTGGTACCTTTTTAAAGGGCCGTATTATTATTGGAGATATAGCATATTCCGGTGGCCCTAGTGGAAATTTTCCTTCCATAACACTATCCAATAATTTAAAAGAATTGGGATTTATATTAGGGCGTTTTAAAACCGGAACGCCGGCCAGGGTGGATAAACGCAGCATAGATTTTAGTAAAATGAACATTCAGCCGGGAGATCAAAAATTATATAATTTTTCGTTTATATCCGATGTAGAAAACAGAGAGCAAATCCCTTGCTGGCTTACTTACAGTAATGAAGAAACCCACAAAATAATAAAGGAAAATTTACATCGCTCACCGTTATTTAGTGGTGTTATCGAAGGTGTGGGGCCTCGTTACTGTCCATCTATAGAAACAAAAGTAGTTAGATTCACAGATAAACCTGCTCACCAAGTTTTTGTTGAACCTGAAGGAAAAAGAACTAATGAAATGTATGTGCAGGGCATGTCCACCAGTTTACCGGAAGATGTACAAATAGCCATGTTAAGGACGATACCGGGTTTGGAAAAGGTGGAAATAATTCGTACGGGTTATGCTATAGAATACGATTATGTGGTTCCCAGTCAGCTTAAATTGAATTTAGAAACTAAAGATGTTCAAGGACTTTTTACAGCCGGTCAAATTAATGGAACTTCGGGATATGAGGAGGCGGCCGCCCAGGGGATAATTGCTGGTATTAATGCTGCCAGATATATTAAAAATGAAGAGCCCTTTATTATTTCAAGGTCTGAAGGCTATATCGGTGTGTTGATTGATGATCTGGTAACTAAGGGAGTTACGGAACCGTACCGGTTGTTAACTTCACGTGCGGAATATCGTTTGATGCTGCGTCAAGATAATGCCGATTTGAGGCTAACGGAAAAAGGATATAAAATTGGACTGGTAACTGCGGAACGTTATGAACGATTTATTAATAAAAGTAAATCTGTGGCTGAAGAAATACAAAGATTAAAGCGTACATTGGTGACGGCAGGTCCGGAAATAAAATCCATTCTTGAAGAAAAAAATTCATCATTGTTTCAGGGTAGTGTTAATTTAGCCACATTGTTAAAGAGGCCGGAAATAGAATACAGGGATTTGGAGAAAATATCAATCGAACATCCACCCTTGGAAGAGGAAATAAAAGAGGAAGTAGAGATTCAAATAAAATATGAGGGCTATATTAAAAAACAGGCTTCACAAGTAAGAAAATTTGAAAAGATTGAAAACATGAAATTACCTCCGAATACCGACTATACTAAAATAAAAGGATTAGCTGTAGAGGCAGCGCAGAGATTAGAGGAAATCAAACCTTTATCTATCGGACAAGCTTCACGTATATCAGGTGTCAACCCGGCGGATATATCAGTTTTATTAATCTACTTGGAACAGAATAAGCGTAAAGAGGAAAATAAGATAAAATAAAAATACATGGGAAAGATGTGTAATGGGTAATTTATTTAGGCAAACAATTGAGCAGGGTTGTAAATTATTAGATATGGGAATATCTAATAGTGTAATTGATAAATTTGAAATATATTATCAAATGCTGATTAATAAAAATAAAGAATACAATTTAACATCTATTATAGAACCGGTGGAGGCTGCGGTAAAACATTTTATTGATTCTTTAACACTATATCAAGAAATTAGTTCTACATCAGGTGCTAAAATTGTAGATATAGGCAGTGGTGCCGGTTTTCCAGGAATACCGTTAAAAATATATAAAGATGATATTGATATGACATTAATTGATGCTGTGGGTAAAAAGGTTAGTTTTATGCAGCAAGTTATAAAAAATTTAAACTTGCAAAATGTTATTGCAATACAGACAAGGGCTGAAGAGTTAGCCTCCACCGGCAGGGAAAGATATAATGTAGCTTTGAGCAGGGCTGTAGCTGAATTAAGAGTACTGGTTGAATATGCCCTGCCGTTAATTCAAGTAGGAGGTATTTTTGTTGCAGCCAAGGGTCCCAATGTTCAAGGAGAAATAATAAATGCTGATCGGGCAATTAAAATTCTTGGTGGAGAAATATTAAATATTCGCTATGTATCTTTACCATTAAGCAACGAAGGAAGATCAATTGTTACGATTAAAAAAATTGAACATACGCTGGCTAAATACCCAAGAAGAATTGGTATAGCAAAAAAAAGACCATTATAATATTAAAATTAAACAGGGATTTTGATCCCTGTTTTTTTATTGCCTGAATGTGGGGAGGAAGTAAGGTAATTTATGCAGAATAAAAATTTGTAAGGAATATAAAGCATCTAATGGCCACGATTGCCCACAGTGCGTAACTGAACATGATCGAGATATAAATGCAGCTAAGAATCTTTTTTAAAATTCGCTAGTTAGTAACCGGAAGTTCTCCGGGAATTTACGCTTGTGAAGATTCCTCTAGTGGGGATGGGTAACCGTCCAGCTATGGGTCTATGAAGCAGGAATTTCTAAGTAGGAATATCCTTCCATAAAGAAAGGAACGTGCAGATTGTGGGAGAAATAATTGCTATTGCTAATCAAAAGGGGGGAGTAGGTAAAACCACCACGGCGGTTAACCTCTCCGCGTGGTTATCATTGTTAGGGTGTAGGGTGATGCTCGTTGATATCGACCCACAGGGAAATACAACCAGTGGTGTCGGCGTTGATAAAGATGTCCTGGAATACTGTATATATGATTTAATCTTAGGTAACATAGAAATTGATGCTGTGTTGAGAAATAATATATTAGAAAAACTTGATTTAATACCGTCTTCTATTGAATTAGCCGGTGCCGAAATTGAAATGGTTGGCGTGAAGAACAGAGAGTTTATATTAAGAAATATTTTAGTAAAAGTAAAAGAGCAATATGATTATATTATTATTGACTGTCCACCTTCACTTGGCTTGTTGACTATTAATGCCCTTGTAGCAGCTGATTCAGTAATTGTGCCTTTACAATGTGAGTATTATGCATTGGAGGGGCTTGGGCAATTAATGAACACAATAAAACTTGTGCAGCAAAGTTTAAACAAGGAATTAATAATTAAAGGCGTGGTATTAACTATGTTTGATGGACGTACAAATTTATCTATACAGGTTGTTGATGAAGTAAAAAAATTTTTTAAAGACAAAGTATATAGAAGTATTATTCCTCGCAATGTAAGACTAAGCGAGGCACCCAGTCATGGTAAACCGGTAATGGTATACGACCGACGTTCTAGGGGAGCCGAGCTTTACCGTGAATTAGCTCGTGAGGTGATGGGTGTTGAATAAAAAAAGAGGGTTGGGTAAGGGGCTTTCAGCTTTGATACCTGTAGAAGATGAAGTAACAAATAGCAGTAATGAAATGAGGGAAATATTAATTAACAATATTTATCCCAATCCTAATCAGCCCAGGCAAAGAGTAGATGAAACAAATTTAAAGGAACTTATTGATTCAATAAAAACCCATGGTCTAATTCAACCCATTGTTGTGAGGCCAGGTAAAGATGATAGTTATGAAATTATTGCTGGTGAAAGACGATGGTTGGCATGTAAAAAGGTGGGGTTGGGACAAGTACCCGTTGTTATAAAACAATATAATGATTTAGAGGCTTCTGCCGCTGCTATTATTGAAAATATCCAAAGAGAAGATTTAAATGCCGTTGATGAAGCGAATGCTTATAAAAAATTAATGGAAAAATACGGATTAACCCAAGAGGAATTATCTGTACAGGTTGGTAAAAGCCGCTCTTTTATAGCCAATATGGTTAGAATACTGGCCTTACCAGATGCAATCAAGGATATGCTGATGGAGAATATAATAACTGCTGGTCATGCAAGAGCTTTATTATCTTTACATGATAGCGAGACTCAAATTAAGTTTGCTCTTAAGATAATAAAACAACAATTAAGTGTACGTAAAACTGAAGAAATTGTAAAAAGGTTTATTGAAAACGAGCGTCAAATTAAAAAGAACATACCTGATCCAGTAACCCTGGAATGGGAAGAAAAGCTTACTAAGGATCTTGGGAACAAAGTTAAAATAAAAAACAATTCCAATGGGAGCGGTAAGATTATTATTGAATATAATAATAGTGATGAATTTCAAAGTTTAATTAAAAAAATAAAAAATCATTAAATTGTTTCACGTGAAACATATAGGAAAAAGCCCGGAGTAGTTAACAGCTCCGGGCTTTTTCCTGCCGGGAGTTTATGGCCACCTTAGATAATCCCTGAACTATAATATCTGCCATTTTCATAACCAAATTAAGCCGTGTATTCTGTAATACCAAATACTCCATAAATCCTCCTACGTTAACAATACCTGTGATATAGATATGTCCTACGGGAGGTAATGATTTATTAACACCTGCACCAGGTTGCAGTGAACCGTCTCCAATGGTTATATAACCAACGTTATCAATACTTCCCAGGCAAGCATCCAAGGCAATAACAAAAGGATCTACATATTTTTGTTGAATTTCACTTAAACACTCTTGTAAGTTACCTGCGTGAACTGGATAATCAAGGTTTCCATATATCTCGAAAAAATTGCTATGTTGATAATTTAGCTTGCTTCCTACCAATGGACCCAGGCAATCCCCTGTTGATCGATCAGTGCCTATACATAAGAGCACTACAGGTCTGGGCCGGATAACATTATACTGATTAAATTTCTCCATTATAGCCATAAATATTTTCTCTGAAGCCAGTGTGTCTTCAACGTGCACTCTACATTTTTTTGCAGTACTTTTAAATATCTGGTTTAGTACAGCCATATTATCACCTCATATTAAAAACCAACAACTAATATATTTATTTCCTTGTTGGTCCGGTTTTATTCTTTTTTTAGTTAAAAGATAAATAGTTACTGCATAAACTCACTTTATAGGGAAGAGGTGAGGTAGTGCATAAACAAATTTCTACTTTAAAAATCGCTGCTATATATATGGGTGCTGTAATAGGCGCAGGTTTTGCATCCGGTCAAGAAATTATGCAATTTTTAATTGTGCATGGCCGCAATGGTATCAAAGAAGTATTGTTAGTAACCATTTTGTTTTGTTATTTAGGAGCAGTTATCCTTTGTTTATCGGAAAAATTTAAAACAGATAATTATTTAACAATAATTAATTATTTAGTAGGTAAAAAAATTGCTAAAATACTTGATATAATAAGTCTATTAATGCTGGCAGGTGGATTAAGTGTAATGCTCTCCGGCGGTGGAGCAGTATTCAGCGAGCACCTTAATATCACTGCCTGGTATGGAATTCTAATAATAGTAGTTATAAATTGCCTGGTTCTATTATGTGGAATACAAGGATTTGTGTGGTTAAATGCTATTTTGGTACCATTAAAAATAACTGCGATATTAATAATATCAATATTAATCATACAGCTGCAAAATAACCCCGGTTCTATAAATATTATGCAGTTACCTGATAATATTACCAGGCACTGGTTTGTATCCGGTTTATTGTATGTTTCATATAATATGATAATAGTTATTGCAGTATTGACCACTATAGGAAAAGGTATTAATGCAAGAAAAGCTATAACTGGCGGAGTTCTAGGCGGGATAGGATTAGGTATTACGGCTGGAGTTATGCTTTTGGCTGGATTAGCTGTATATCCCGAAATTACAAATTATAAAGTGCCTATGCTATACATGGCTGGAATAGTAGGTTCCGGTGTTAAAAATATCATGGGGTTTTTAATCTGGTTGGCTATTTTAACTACAACGGTAGCTAATGCACATGGTTTTGCGTCTCGATTAGCCGAACCGGGCAGTAACAGATACAAGGTAATAGGAATTGGAGTCACTCTACTGGCTATACCTCTTGCAAGGTTTGAATTTGATAAACTGGTAGGTATTATCTACCCTATTTTTGGATACGCGGGTTTATTATTAATTTTTATTTTGATACTGGGCCCACCCTATAAATTTTTAAGGTTAAGTATTTTAAAAAAGTAGAAATAACGGGGAGGTAATACATTGAACTGGTTGGACTGGGTATTAATAATAATTATAATACTTTCCGCTTTAAGGGGTTTGAACACTGGTTTTTTTGTTGGTATTTCCAGAATTATTGGTTTAATTTTAGGTATTGCGGTGGCTTTTACATGCTATCGCTCACTGGCTGACTATCTTCATAAGCAGTGGGGATGGGGAAATAGTATAGCCGATTTCATATTAAATCATTTATCATTTTCATTTTTACAAGATTTAATTGGTAAAATGCCTATTACATCATATCAAACAATTCCAGGCGATCAAATTCAATCTATACCGGAAAGCTTAAATAATATAGCCCATCAACTTGCCATGACAATTTTGGAGTTTCTATCCTTTATCGCATTATTGATACTAGTAGCGTTGGTAGTCAAGATGATTATGCGTTTTACATCCGGAGCGATTGCTCATACTTTTCTCAGCCCGCTGGATCATTTTGGTGGATTAATTTTAGGCCTGGCACGTGGCGTGATAATAGTTTTGGTTATGGCACTGCTTTTGGAGCCGGTATTGGCAGCCGGGGTTATTGCTAATCATGAGAAAGCCGGTTTTATAAGCCAGGCTGCAAACGGTTCGATAATAATTCCGTATGCCTGGCAGTTGCTGAATATAGTAGATATACATTTGCCACTATGGCAATCCTCAATTGTTTTGCATGGAATTAACGGGTAAGTTTATATTAGCAGGCCATAATAAGTACATTAAATATATGTTGGGAGGATGATTATGGCCGAAAAAAGTCAAATTGCATACAGCAGGAAAATTGTTTGGGAACATTTAAGTAATCAAGAAAAGGATTCAACCCTTGAGTTGGGAGAAGATTTTAAGCGATTTATAAAGCGGGCCAAAACTGAGAGAGAAACGATAAATTTAATCAGGGAATTTGCAGAAAATAACGGCTATAAATCTATAGATAAAATTACGGAATTATTAAGACCCGGCGATCGTGTATACCAAGAAATAAGGGGGAAAGCGCTGGTAATGGCCATTATGGGTCAGCGCCCCCTTATAGAGGGAGCAAATATCATTGGCGCACATGTGGACAGTCCTCGTCTTGACCTTAAAGTACATCCACTTTTTGAAGACAATGGATTGGCCCTGTTAAAAACTCATTACTACGGGGGTATAAAAAAATATCAGTGGCTTTCTATGCCTTTGGCTTTACACGGGATTGTTATAAGAAGTGACGGTTTAAAGATAAGTATTTGCCTTGGTGAAGATGAAAACGATCCGGTTTTAACTATTACAGATATATTGCCTCATCTAGCTAAGGATCAGATGGATAAAAAAGTAAATGAAGCTTTTCCTGGTGAAAACCTAAATGCGTTGTGTGGTAGCCTGCCTATAGAAAATTTTGATCTTAAAGAGAAAGTTAAAGAAACCATATTAGAAATTTTAAACAGACATTACGGCATTATTGAGGAAGATTTAATGAGCGCGGAATTGGAACTGGTGCCAGCTATACCACCCAGGGATGTGGGGTTGGATAGATCTCTGATTGGGGCTTACGGCCAGGATGACCGGGTCTGTGCATATGGCTTGTTAATGGCTATGTCCGGGGTAGAGCGACCTGTTAATACAGCAATAGCCATTTTTGCTGACAAAGAGGAAATTGGAAGTGTTGGTAATACCGGTATGCAGTCCAATTTTTTTGCCAATTTTATGGCTGAACTGCTGGGTCAAAATAACGCACAATATAATGATTTGATGCTACGCCGGGCGATGAGGTTGTCCCGGGCGTTATCGGCTGATGTTAACGCAGCGGTTGATCCTGGTTTCGAAAAAGTTATGGAAAAAAATAATGCCGCCCGTTTGGGCTGTGGTCTGGTAATTACCAAATATACAGGTGCTGGTGGTAAAAAAGGCGCAAATGATGCCCATGCTGAGTTTATGGCTTGGGTGAGAAAAGTATTTAATGAACATCAGGTTATTTGGCAAACGGGTGAATTAGGTAAAGTGGACCAGGGCGGCGGCGGTACCATTGCCTATATGTTAGCCAACTATGGCATGAATGTAGTTGATTGCGGTGTAGCTCTTTTAGGTATGCATTCACCTTTTGAAGTAAGCCATAAAGCTGATATTTATATGATGTATAGAGGATATCAAGCTTTTTTTAACTCCTAAATAAATCTTGATTTAAGCAGGGTGATAAACTATGCTGGTTAAATATAATGTAGGGGATGTAGTTAAGACTCGTAAGCCGCATCCCTGTGGTGGTGACGAGTGGGAGATAATGCGCACGGGAGTGGATTTTCGTATCAGGTGTAATAAATGTGGCCGGGTGTTGATGCTGCCACGGCCTAAATTTGAAAAAAGTGTAAAAAAAATAATTCATTCAAATAATGCCTAATACTAATGATTAATGAATCGATTGTTCGCTGATATAGCTTGCACTATTAACTTTTCTATGCTATAATTTTATAGCCAAAATTGGCAATAAAATTAATCTATGGACCTACCCTGCTCCACTAAAAAGGTATATCGTAACTGTGACTTTGATTTGGATAGAACTATTGTAATCCGCAATATACCAACGTAACAGTGGGGCCTTATGTCCACAGGGAGGAGGTGAATTTCGTGCGTCAATATGAATTAGTATTTATTGTTAGGACAGACCTTGACGAAGAGGCCACTGATGCCTTGATAGAAAAAGTTAGAGGTATTGCCGAAACCAATGGCGCCGAGATTATTAAGCTTGAAAAGTGGGGCAAGCGCAGGCTGGCCTACGAGATCAAGAATTCTCGCGAAGGTTTATATGTGATTATGAATTTTAAAGGCGATGCGGCAGTAGCTGCTGAACTGGATCGAGTACTAAAGATCACCGAAAATATACTGCGGCACATGATTATTCGTGAGGATGAAAAGTAAATAAATAGAGAGATCTAAACACGCCAAGGCGGTGATTTTGATGTTAAATAAGGTTATTTTAATCGGCAGACTAACCCGGGATCCTGAGCTGCGTCATACAGCCAGTGGTATGCCGGTGGCAAGTTTTTCATTGGCTATGAATCGGCAGTTTACTAACCGGCAGGGTGAAAGAGTAGATGAAACTGATTATATTGATATTGTGGTGTGGCAAAAATTGGCCGAAACTTGTGCTAACTACTTGGGCAAGGGACGGTTGGTAGCAGTGGAAGGAAGACTGCAGTCGCGCTCTTATGAAGATAAACAGGGTATACGCCGTAAAGTGGTCGAGGTTGTAGCTAGTGATGTGCGTTTCTTAGATTCAGCCAGGGATGCCCGTGGTTCGGTTACCGGTGGAAATAAAACCGCCGAAGGTGAGCGTTTTGCCAGCGAGATCAGCTTTAACGAGGAGGATATTCCGTTTTAGGAGGGAAATAATACATGAGGCGTGAACGTGGGCGTCGGGGCAAAAAGCGTATTTGCAGTTTTTGCGTCGACAAAATAGAAAGTGTTGATTACAAAGACGTGCCGCGTTTAAAAAAATATATTACAGAGAGGGGTAAAATTTTACCCCGTCGTATATCCGGCAACTGCGCCCGTCATCAACGCATGCTGACCTTAGCGATAAAGAGGTCGAGAAATATAGCACTTTTACCATTTACCGCAGAGTAATTTAATTTATCATAATTTAGGGGGAACGTATAGTTCCCCTTGCTTTATTTTTAACACCTGGTATGTTGGTCAACAAATAACAGTTTAAGTACAGGCATTGTAGTGAAGGAAAAACTATATGCATGCAGAACTATTATTTGTTGTATGATGACGTTAAGATGAATTAAATGAGTATAATCGAAAAACATAAAATCCCAAATACCATATAAAGGATGATTAGAAAAATATAAGCAAACTGGGTAAGTAAGAGAATAAAAATGCGCATACCAAATAGGCCTTTTTGAATTGATTTAAAAAAAGCCTAAAAACAATTTGAATATAACTTAAAGCATAACCCAGATTAGGCAGCGAACCTTGAAAGGACAGGAAATATATCAGTGATTGAAATGGTGCTCTCGCCAGCCCATGCATCAACATAACAACAGAAAGCACCAAGAAATACTCTAACTATCCTACGTTCTCGGGTAAAAACAACGGCAGATTCAGCGTTAAAATCATTATTGATTCTGTCCCAGGCCCTTTCGGTGGTAGAGCGTCTTTTGTAAAGCTGCTTCCACTCATCCGAGCCCCTTAAAATAGGCGTAAAGAACCTGGGGTTATCACTTGTTTTTGTATAAAACGTTTTTTCGCTATATAAATGGCACTTATCACAGGAATTACATTGCACAGGGAAAAGCCACTTTCGTCTGAAGGACTTGGACATTAGGCCCCAGTTACGTAATTGGTGTCCTAAACATTTGCAGTGAGGGATCCCTTTTTTATCAAATTCAATAAAATCACTCACTGCATCAGGCTTAGAAGCCCGAGCGTTAAGATCAATAACGGGCTTGATGCCATAATGCATATTGAGAAGATAGAATGGATTAGCGTCATAAGCCGAATCGTAAACAGCAGCATTAAAATTAATCCCTGGGTACAAATCCACAAGCTCTTTAAGTTCATAAACACTAGTTACCGAATCATGACGTTCACCAGAAACACATTTTATATGGATAGGTAAGCTGTAGAAAGAGTCACAAGCAGTGAAGCCATGAAAAGTATGGCCATAAAAGTAACGCTCATTGTAACTATCCCAACCCCAAGAGGCAGAGGGGTCAGCGAATAAGCGGAGGCAATCGCAACGTTCGCCGGGCTTTAACTTACAATTGCAAACCTTTTTGCCGTAGTAAGAGGCATGAGTAGGCATGCAAGTGCCATCAGCGGCGACATTCAATTTATTAGGGTCGCCAAGGATACCCCTGGCTAAGGATGGCATAACAAAAACATCTTTTAGAATCTGGTTTAAAGTAGATTCCAGATTACCAGGGAGCTTGGCATTATTGTATTTTAGCACCCTATTAACCAGGCGTTCCACTACGCCGGGCTTGGATGAATCCAGTTTCTGATTTTTCTTCTGCTTCTTTTTAGGCTTACGCTTGAGCTTGCGCAGCTTCGATTTGTAAAGGATCCGATTCTTACGAATCAGCCTATCCATATAATTATAAAAAGTACCCACGCCCGGGATAGGATCTGCCGGAACATCATCAACTTTAACAGTAGAAAAGCAGGCGGGCAAAAAACCAGATAAAACAGCAAGAAAAGGATCAGACCTTAAAGAATCCACCCACTTGGGGATGCTGGTTTCACCAGTAAAAGTCATAAGGATAAGCGAGCGAAGCAAGGCCACCGCATCTTTGGGTGGGATGCCCCGATTAGCCCTTGAATACCGGTTTTTAATAAGCTTAACAATGCCGGTAAGATCGGCACCCCAAAGTTTAACAACTAAAGAAGCTTTAGTTACGATAGTAATCTGCTGGCCGGTCGAAATATAATAGCGAGTTAAAAAATCACAAACGAAATCTTGATACTGCTCATGAGAATACTTGACAACTAACATAAAATCTACTCCTTTCAAACCGATATATTGGAAATAGCTTCCAATTCAATTTTGGAGCGATTTTAGAATTGTCAAGCAGGTAAAATGACCGTGAATCACTATTTAATTCATTTAAACCCAGATATCTTTTTAATAATAGCCATACCTAATAATTACGATGGGACATAAAATTAATTGTTTTTTGAGGTGAAGCCTCAAAAGGCAAAAAAATAAAGCCTGTATTTGCAAGGCTTTGGGATTTTTCGAATGTACTAATTAAATAATTTTGAGGTGGTTTTTTGCATCCGATAATAAAGAATTACCCAGGTGTAATGGAAGTAATAATTGCGACTACCGTTATGGCTTTATTGGGTTTATTGGGCCTTTATATTGCACCTTTGTTTTTCTTAATTATGCTGTTATTACCTTTACCGTTAGTTTATCTGATTTTAAAGCGAGATTTATTATATGCTTTGCTGGCTGTTGTGTTAACTCTGTTTATGCTGATGTTTACTTTTGCTAATATTAAATCGGCCGGATTGCTGGTTTTTCAGTTCGCTCCTTTGGGTATTTTAATTGGTCTAATGTTAAAAAACAATGTAACTGTGGATAAAAGCATGGCGGTGCTCTTTTTTTGGGCATTGCTGATAGCCGCATTAAATTTATTGTTTAGCTTTATGTTAAGCGGCGCTGGTATTTCTCAGGTGACAGAAGAGTTTCGAGCTACCATGGATCAAATGGCTCAGATATACAATCAAAACGGTCTGCTGGATGAATCAGATAGGCAGCAGTACCTGGCCCTTACCGAACAAATAGTTAATCTTGTGCAAACTTTTTTACCAGGAAGTGTGGCTGTGTGGAATATTATGTTGACGATGTCCACATATTTTATCGCCAGGTACTGGATGCGTAGTTTAGGTTTCACTATACCTAATAATTTTCATTTTACACAGTGGCGGCTGCCATGGTATTCTATTTGGTTGATAATTATTGGTTTGGCACTAACCCTGGGCGGTGATGAACTATCCTGGCAACTGATGGAGGTAATTGGTAAAAATATACTATATATTGCAGCGTTTATTTTTTTTGTATTAGGAATGGCTATAATACTTCATTTTATACAGTTATGGAGAGTTTCTAAAGTAGTTAAAATAATTATCATGCTAGTTATGTTGCTATATTTACCTTTTACCGCGATGGTTGCGCTCACTATTGGTATAATAGATCCGGTGGTGAATATACGCCGTCAGCCAGGTGAAGACGGTGATGGAAACAAAGGAGGCTGATTATGCAGGTAATTCTTTTAGAAGATGTAAAAAAACTGGGTAATAAAGGTCAAGTAATAAAAGTTGCCGAAGGTTATGCCCGAAACTTCCTAATTCCCAAGGGCCTGGCAGTGGAGGCATCCAAGGGGAAGTTGAAGGATTTAGAAAAGCAGAGTCAGGTACAGGCGGCTCAAAGAAAAAAAATGGAGGAACAAGCAAGAGCTTTAGGTCAGCAGCTGGAAGGTTTGAAATTGGTTATGCAAACCAGGGTGGGCGATGCCGGAAAATTATTTGGTGCCATTAATAATAAGGATATAGCTGAATTTTTAAAGAACAAATATGGGCTTGCGGTGGATAAGAAGAAAATTATACTAAAAAGCCCAATTAAAGCACTAGGCGAATATGCCGTTACTGTTAAATTGCATCCGGCAGTGCAGGTACAAATTAATGTCGAAGTGGTTCCGGAGTAGGCTTAATAATTGACAGTAAGGAGAATTGACAGCAATGAAAAGTATTCTGGATAAAATAAAGGGTAAAAATGAATTAAGCGTCAAGTTCAGGGAACAAGAACAACTCCGGCGGCAGGTAAACTCTCTATTTAATTTGCTAACGGAGTTGTACGGCTCGGACAAAATTGTACTGCGGGCCGGAAAGCTAAATGTGTTGCAGATGATGCGCTCTGAATTTTTACCCGAAAGGGTTTTGGCCTTACAGAAACTTGTATTTGAGGATCCTACTTTCGAAACCGTACCGGAATTGGATGATATACCAAATATACTGGATGAAATAGAAAATGAGATTGCCGATATAATAGCACGGCGTACTCTGGAAGATGAGCTGGAAAAAAAGATTAATGAACGGCTACAACAGCGACACGAGGAATATGTACGCGAGATAAAAATGCAGATTATCAAGGAAAACACTGGGCCGGAAAATGCCCAAACATTGAAAAAATTTGCTGTGTTGGAAAAACTGGAGCAAAAACATCTTGTACGCTCAGCACTTGACGTGCTGCGCCCTTCAAGTTTTGATGAAGTTGTGGGTCAGGAGCGTCCGGTAAGGGCTTTACTTTCTAAATTGGCATCTCCTATCCCCCAGCATATATTGCTTTACGGACCGCCTGGAGTGGGCAAAACAACTGCGGCCAGGCTGGCCCTTGCGACAGCCAGGGGTTTAAAGCACAGTCCCTTTGAAAATGATGCCTCATTTGTAGAGGTAAATGGGACAACTCTGCGTTGGGACCCGCGGGAGGTGACCAATCCGCTTTTGGGTTCTGTACATGACCCTATTTATCAGGGAGCCCGGCGAGATTTGGCCGACAGTGGCGTACCTGAACCTAAACCAGGTCTGGTCACGGATGCCCACGGGGGTGTATTGTTCATTGATGAAATAGGTGAATTGGATATTGTTTTACAAAACAAATTGTTAAAAGTATTGGAGGATAAGCGCGTATTTTTTGAATCCTCCTATTATGACCCATCGGACAACAATGTACCCAAATATATTAAAAAGCTGTTTGAAGAGGGAGCCCCTGCAGATTTTATCCTTATCGGTGCCACTACCAGGGAACCGGAGGAAATTAACCCGGCTATTCGCAGCCGCTGCGCGGAAATATTTTTTGAGCCGTTAACTCCTTCTGATATTTATAAAATTGTACAGCAGGCCGCAAAAAAGTTAAATGTGGCAATAGAAGATAATGTGGCTGATATTATTGCTGAATATACCATTGAAGGTCGCAAGGCGGTTAATATACTGGCGGACGCTTATGCATTGGCTTGTCACAGGTCACAGGACGGTTTAAACCCGGCTATTAAAGAAACTGATGTTTATGAAATAATCCAGGTAAGCCGGCTAACACCATATATTCTCCGGCGGGCTACTGAAAAACAAGAAGTGGGTAGGATTTTTGGCCTTGGTGTGGCTGGGTTTATTGGATCCGCCCTGGAAATTGAGGCGGTTGCTTTCCCGGCCCGGCGTAAGGAAGGCGGAATAATCCGCTTTAATGAAACTGCGGGCAGCATGGCCAGGGATTCGGTATTTAATGCAGCCTCTGTTTTACGCAAATTAACCGGCCGTGATTTATATGACTATGACGTCCATGTTAATGTAGTTGGCGGCGGTCGTATTGACGGTCCTTCGGCTGGTGTGGCTATTTCCCTGGCGATTTATAGCGCCCTGGAAAATCTACCTGTCCCTCAAAATATTGCTGTTACCGGAGAGCTTTCCATACAGGGAATGATCAAGGCTGTCGGTGGCGTGCCGGAAAAAATTTACGGTGCTAAGCAGTGTGGTATTGATACCGTATTTATACCTGCGGAAAATGAGAAGGATATACCAACAGATGCCAGGGGGGTTAAAGTTATACCGGTACAAACATTGGAAGAAATAATTAATCAAATATTTGCAGCTCATAATAAACTGGCCAATTGATTAGCAATTATAGGTGATGATGGCTATGTGGGAAAAGGTACCTCCCCATAATATAGATGCCGAACAATCGGTATTAGGTGCGCTGTTTTTAGATAACAGTGCCATTGCTATTGTAACGCGATTTATCCAGCCGGATGATTTTTATGTAGAGGCGCACAGGGTTATTTTTAAAACTATCCTGGATTTGGAGGAAAACGGTCATGCCGTCGACCTGGTAACAGTTACCGATCAACTGCGCCGCATCGGAGCGTTGGAAAAGGTTGGCGGCGCCACTTATGTGGCCACCCTCAGTAATATTTCCCCCACTGCTGCCAATGCTGAGCACTATGCTCACATTGTAGAGGAAAAGGCATTGCTGCGTAATTTAATTAACCTGGCCACCCGAATTGCCGGCATGGGTTATGAAGGCAGCGAAGATGCCGAAAGATTGATGGAAGAGGCCGAAAAAATGCTGATGGAACTTGGTTCACGGCGTACTTCGGCACTGTTTACAGAAATCAAGGATATACTGATGGACACCTTCAAGCACCTGGAACACCTTTATAAACATAAAGGTGAGATAAACGGGGTGCCCACTGGTTTTACAGATTTGGATCGCCTTTGCCAGGGATTGCAACCAGGTGACCTGGTAATCGTTGCTGGACGCCCTTCGATGGGTAAAACCAGTTTTGGTATGTGTATTGCGTATAATGCCGCCGAAAAAAATAATAAACCGGTGGCTGTATTCAGTATGGAAATGTCCAAGGAACAGTTGGTGCAACGCATGCTTTGCGCTGAAGCCATGGTAGACCAGCATAAAATACGAACCGGTTTTATCCGTGATGAAGATTGGGGTAAGCTTACCCAAAAGGCCCGGGAAATAGCAAGGCTGCCTATTTTTATTGATGATTCGGGAGTGCTTACGGTGCGCCAGCTAAGGGCTAAAGCCCGAAGATTGCACATGGAAAAAGGACTGGGTTTGATCGTAATCGATTACCTGCAGCTAATGCAAGGTAGTGGTCGTACTGAAAACAGACAGCAGGAGATTGCTAACATATCCCGTTCTTTAAAGGCGCTGGCTAAAGAACTTGGTGTGCCGGTACTGGCGCTGGCCCAGTTAAGCCGTTCTGTGGAACAGCGCCAGGACAAAAAGCCTATTATGTCTGATTTGCGGGAAAGCGGCAGCCTTGAACAGGATGCAGATGTAGTAATGTTTATCTATCGTGATGAATATTATAATCCTGATACAGAAAAAATAGGTATTGCAGATATAATTGTGGCCAAGCAGAGGAATGGCCCCACCGGGGTGGTGGAATTGGCCTTTTTAAAGGAATATACCAAGTTTTTAACTATGACGCGGCGCAATGAAGGTGAATGATTAAGGTTATCGTCCTTGACATAAAAAATACGATTTGATAATATTTTATTGTTGTGCGTTAGAAAATCTTAATAATACTCATTATATAATGCCTTGTAATTAATTGACTCAAACACAGCACCCGTTTGGGTTATTTTTATGTTTAATGTGCAAAATATTTAAAGGAAAAACAGGGGGTTTGCCCGATGGCGCAACATTATGACGTAATTATTGTGGGTGCAGGTCCTGCCGGAATTTTTGCTGCTCTAGAACTGTCCGGGAAAAGGAAGGATTTGCGGGTATTAATATTGGAAAAAGGCCGCGATATCAACCAGCGTATCTGTCCATCCCGGGAAAAGGGAGGGAGTTGTTTTAATTGCCACCCTTGTTCTACGGTTTGCGGTTGGGGTGGTGCCGGTGCCTTCAGTGACGGCAAACTGACCTTATCATCGGAAATAGGTGGCAGCCTGGAGCAATACTTGGGAGAAGACAAGCTTAATGAGATGATTAAAGAAGTCGATCAAGTATATCTTCAGTTTGGCGCACCTGAGCATGTTTACGGATTGGAACACCAGGATGAAATACACGAATTTCAACGCCAGGCTACTGTCGCTGATCTAAAATTAATTCCAGTTGCGATTCGTCATCTGGGTACGGGACGCTGTCAGGAAATTTTACAAAACATGTATGAACACCTAATTAAAAAGGGCATTGAAGTGCGAACCAGGGTAGCGGTTGATCAAATCATTACAGACGGGCATTTGGTAAAGGGTGTCCGTACTGTTGATGGTGAGGAAATTACCGGTGATCATGTAATACTGGCACCGGGACGGGAGGGGGCCGAATGGCTGGCCCAGGAGGCCTACCGGTTGGAACTGCAAACTGGAGTTAATCCGGTTGATATCGGGGTACGTGTGGAAGTGCCGGCCGCCGTAATGGAGCCATTAACCAGGGTGTTTTATGAATCCAAACTCATATATTATTCCCGGGCGTTTGATGACCGGGTGCGTACATTTTGTATGAATCCACGTGGTGAAGTTGTGATGGAGAATAATGATGGATTGGTTACAGTGAACGGGCATAGCCATGCCTTTAACAAGACGGATAACACCAACTTTGCTGTTTTAGTCAGCAAAACTTTCACTGAACCATTTAGAGAACCCATTGCCTATGGTAAGTATGTAGCCAGTCTGGCTAATTTGTTGGGCGGTGGCGTAATTGTACAGCGGTTGGGTGATTTATTGGAAGGGCACAGGTCCACAGTGGATCGCATGAAGAAATGCCTGGTAATGCCCACCCTTAAAGAGGCTACACCGGGGGACCTCAGTCTGGTATTTCCTTACCGGCACCTGGTGGCCATTGTAGAAATGCTTAAAGCACTGGATGTCATTGCTCCCGGTGTTTATTCCCGCTATACTTTACTGTACGGCGTGGAAGTAAAGTTTTACTCTTCCCGGTTGGCCTTGAGCAATGGCCTGGAAACACGGATCAAAAACTTATTTGCGGCAGGCGACGGTGCCGGTGTCACCAGAGGTCTGGCTCAGGCCTCAGTAGCGGGCATTGTGGCCGCCAGGGAAATTCTCAGCAGAATATAAGGGGGATACCAAATGTCTACGGTGGTATTGGTTGGTGCGCAATGGGGAGACGAGGGTAAAGGTAAGGTAACAGATTTCTTGGCCCGGCAGGCCGAAATGGTAGTACGTTACCAGGGTGGTAATAATGCCGGGCATACCGTGGTGGCGGAAGGTCAGACATACAAATTGCATTTAATCCCTTCGGGTATTTTATATGCAGATAAACAATGTCTGATTGGTAACGGGGTAGTTATTGACCCCGGTGTGCTGCTGCAGGAACTGGATGGACTTGAAAAACAGGGTGTCAGTACAGCTAATTTACGAATTAGCCCCCGGGCACATGTAATTTTCCCTTACCATAAGAGCATAGATATGGCAGAGGAGGAGAGTAAAGGCAGTCGTAAAATCGGTACCACATGCCGTGGCATTGGTCCAACCTATACTGATAAGGCCTCCCGGGTGGGTATACGTATGACGGAGTTGATTGACCGTGAGGAATTGGCTGAAAAGCTGCGTGATACACTGGAGTCTAAAATAAAAGTACTATCCCGTCTTTACGGGGTAGAGGAAACTTTTACTTATCAAGAAATGCTGAATCAGTATACCGAATATGCCGATCGTTTGAAAAACTATGTAGCGGATGTTTCTGTGTTGGTTAACGAGGCCATCGATCGTGGTGCCAGGGTGCTGTTTGAGGGTGCTCAGGGTACTTTACTTGATCTTGACCACGGTACTTACCCTTACGTTACTTCCAGTCATCCCATTGCGGCTGCGGCTTGCCTGGGTGCAGGTCTTGGACCCACCAAGATTAAAACCGTGGTGGGGGTGGCTAAAGCTTATATTACCCGGGTGGGTGAAGGGCCATTCCCTACGGAGCTACATGACCAATTAGGTGAATCGCTCCGGCAGAGAGGCTTTGAATTTGGCACTACTACCGGCCGTCCGCGCCGCTGTGGTTGGTATGATGCGGTCATAGCACGTTACGCGGCCAGAATTAATGGTTTGACTTACCTGGCCATTACCAAACTGGATGTACTGTCAGGTATTGAAACATTGAAGATATGCACAGGCTACCGCTATAAAGGTGAAATTATCAATGAATTTCCCGTTAGTTTGAAGCTGTTGGCCCAGTGTGAACCAGTATACCAGGAATTCCCCGGCTGGCAAGAGGATATTTCATCTGTAACTGAATTTAGTGAACTGCCTCAAGCAGCTAAGGATTATCTAAAAAATCTGGAGGAATTGTCCGGTGTGCCTGTAGCTATTGTGGGTGTTGGTCCGGGAAGGGCCCAAACTCTGGTATTGAGGGAGATTTTTTAAGGAGTATCTTTAATAAACCACGGGGACGTATTTCGCCCCCGTGGTTTGTAAAATAGTTGCAAACTTGTAATAATAAAAATTGTTGACACATTGATTAATTTGCTGTAATATATACAACTGTAAGACGTCAGTGAGCCATTAGCTCAGTCGGTAGAGCACCTGACTTTTAATCAGGGTGTCCCGCGTTCGAGTCGCGGATGGCTCACCAAAACGGCCCCATGGTCAAGAGGCCTAAGACACCGCCCTTTCACGGCGGTAACCCGGGTTCGAATCCCGGTGGGGTCACCAATTATAAGCCATCTTTCCAGTAATAGTGGAAAGTGGCTTTTATTAGTTTAAATGAGTCTTTGTAAAGACTGTTGTAATTAAACAGGTGTATGTTTGTTTGGTGTTCATGCAGGTTATCATCTACCAGGTGCCCGCCAAAGGTGTTCCCTTAGCATGTATTTAGCATAACTTCCCTTATAATTGTTTCTATGTCTTGATCACTTAAATAAGGATGCATTGGTAGAGACAGCACAATATTGCAAAGCTCATTGGTTACTTTAAAATCATTTTCGTCAAACTCTAAATTTGCAAAGGCACCCTGCTGATGCATTGGCTTGGTGTAATAAACCATACTGGGGATGCCCTTCTGCTTGAGTTTATCTTTCAGGTTATTGCGTTGTTCATTACTTTTTAATTTAATAGTATACTGTGCAAAACTTGAATAAAACCCCTCCGGAATAAGAGGTATTTCAATAATACCTTCAAGCCCTTCGTTATAAAGCCGGGACACCCGATTAACATCTTCCAGTTCGTGGTTGATAAACGCTTGTAGCTTAACTTTTAGCACGGCTGCTTGTATGGTGTCCAATCTTGAATTTAAGCCAATTCTAACATTATCATATTTATTATCACCCTTACCGTGAACCTTAAGGGATTTGATAAGCTGTGCCAATTCGTCATCATTGGTAAACACAGCTCCGCCATCTCCGTAGCATCCCAGTGGTTTGGCGGGGAAGAATGAAGTAGTCGCTGCGTCGCCGAAACTGCAGGCTCTTTGTCCGTTAATATTGCCACCGAAGCCTTGGGCTCCGTCTTCCAGCACTAACAAATTATATTTACGCGCTATTTTTTCTATCTCAGGATAATTTGCGGGCAGGCCAAACAAATCAACAGGTATGACAACCCCGGGGGTTAGCTTTCCTTCCTTTACTGTCTTTTGAATTGCTTTCTCTAGTTTTGTGGCATCTAAGTTGAAAGTGTCTCTGTCAACATCCACGAATATGGGGGTGGCCCCTTGAAAAGAAACAATTTCACCAGTTGAAAAGAACGTAAAATCGGGTACGAACACTGCATCTCCTTCTTTAACTCCCCAAGCCATTGCCACCAGCGTCATGGCTTCGGTTCCATTAGCGCAGGAGATGCAGTGTTTCACGCCAACATATTCGGCCAACTGCTCTTCTAATTCACTAACCTGTCTACCGCCGATATATTCTGCACTAAGCAGTACTTCCCGTATTGCCGTATCTATTTCATGCTTATATTTTTGATATTGCTTTTTTAAATCTCTGAATTGCATTTAATCACGGCCTTATCTTTTAATTTTTCGAATTTGGAAAGAAGCCTCGTTTCAAATTCATGGGGCATGCGCTTATGTAGTTTATAATTGCCAGGTTCCACATATTCCGTCGCCACATCAATTTTGGCAATAGCATCCACCAGCATTGATATTTCCATGTCGTACTGTCTTTGTGCCACTGCATGGAAAGTATCATTAAAGTAGACTGGAACAATCCTTCTTTCGATTATTAATCCCGCATCCACTTCAGAGCCTATTTGATGAGTTGTGACACCGATGGGCTGCTCATCGTAAATTGCCCATTTGAGAGCATCCAGCCCTCTAACATAAGGAATGTATCCCGGATGAGCATTAATAACTCTATATTGCTCCACTATGGACTGTGGAATGAGGCCCGCTCCGCATATCAGTATTTTTGAATTTACAGGGAGTATATCCTTCACACTTGTATTTTGCATATGGTATTCGTAGCCAAAGTTTTTGCATATTTCCGATGGAAGAACATCATTGAAGTTTTTTGGTCGATGCTCTATAAGCGGCGTATATTTCTTTGCATAATGCAAGGGCTCGGCAAATACCGCCACATCATGATACCCTTTGGTTTTTAAGAGGCAAAGGGTATCGTATGTTTTTCTGTGCGCTATGTTATATGTGAATACTCCAATCATTTTTTTCACCAATCCTTGCTTATTAACTCTTGCACGGTCTCCAGTACCTTGACCACTTCGTGTCCGGTTTTACCACTGGCAATCTCGATTGTTTTATCCAGGTTTTCAACAAAATATTTTAGCTCTTCAGTCAAAGGCATACCTTTCTCATAATCAATGATTTCATCGGGCTGCTCTATTTTAACTGGTTGACCCTTAAGCCAGCCGATTTGTTTTTTATAATAAAGGATGTTCTTCTCTAAAGAGGAATCATCAAAAGATATCATTCCCCGGCTGCCCACCACAACCAATCTTTGTTCTTTGAATGGATGAAGCCAGGATACAAAGATATGAGCGTGTACATTGCCCGGGTAGGCAAACTGGGTCATAGTTACGTCATAAATTTTATCTTGGAGGAATTTTGCTCCTTTGGCTGCTATCTTGGTGGCAGGACGGCCAATGAAATAATCCAGGATGGAAATATCATGGGGCGCAAATGACCAGAAAATATTCTCCTCAGTTCTAACTGTGCCAAAGTTTAACCTGTTTGAGTAAACATAATAAAGTTGGCCAATCTTGCCGCTGTCGATTACTTCTTTGATTTTTATAATAGCCGGATGGAAAAGTAATAGATGTCCTACCATAAGTCTGGCATTTGTTCGATCAGCAATCTCAATAAGCTGTTTGGAGTGTTTTGAGGAAAGGGTCATTGGTTTTTCTATGAGTACATTCAAGCCCCTTTCCAACAACTTTTTCCCCAGGGGATAATGGGTCTCTGCCGGTGTTGCTAGAACATAGCCGTCAAATCCCCACTTGATGGCGGCATCCACATCCGTAAAACCGTGAACCGGGTATTGCCTCAACAGTTCATCCAACCTTTGCGGAGTACTTTCTACAATGCCTGCTAAATTACCCATTTGGAAGAGAGTCCTGATGTGGTTTTGTCCCCATAAACCTCCTCCAATTACACATATTTTTTTGTCCATTGCAGTTACTCCCTATAAACTATTTTGCGATGCGGTTCCCTATAGTAAAATAATGTTATTTCTATTTTGTACATTTTTAGTAGCGTTTTTGGTATCGAACACCCACTTAGAATTTGCTGCAACAAAGTCATAATCCACATTACTATGGGACGCGGTTATGACAATCAAATCATAGCTTTTAAGCATATCAGCATCGATGCTCTCAAGACCTTTAAAAATTTCGCCTTTGTATCTATACTCGCTGATATACGGGTCATAATAATCAACCGACGCACCTGTTTCTTTGAGAATATCTATAACTTTAAGGGCAGGGCTTTCCCTGTAATCATCTATATCCTGTTTGTACGCTACGCCAAGCACAAGAATTTTTGAGCCATTATGTGCTTTTTTATCTCTATTTAAAATCTTGCTTGCTCTCTCAACACAATATTCCGGCATGCGATCATTAATTATCATGGATGCCTCAATCATGGATGTATGGAAACCATATTCACGGGCTTTCCATGAGAGATAATATGGATCGAGAGGTATGCAATGGCCACCCACACCTGCTCCCGGATAGAATGCTTGAAATCCGTAGGGTTTGGTTTTAGCGGCATCGATTACTTCCCAAATGCTGATACCCATCCGGTTACAAAGAATGGCAAGCTCATTTATAAGTCCAATGTTGATATTTCGATAGGCGTTCTCCAGTATTTTTTCCATTTCGGCGATGGTAGGTGAGGAAACACGGTGTATAGGAGCTTCCAGTACGCTTTCGTACAAAGTAGCAGCTATATCAGTACACTCCGGTGTAATACCACCTACGACCTTTGGTGTGTTCTTAACCTTATAAAAAAGATTGCCCGGGTCGACGCGCTCCGGTGAAAATGCCAGATAGAAGTCTTTTCCACATTTCAAACCCGATGACTCAAAAATAGGCTTTAACAGTTCTTTTGTTGTACCGGGATATGTTGTGGATTCTAGAACGATCAGCATGTCCTTGTGCATATAGAGCAGGATGCTTTGTGCGGAAGCTTTGACATAGCTGATAACCGGCTGCTGATGTGCGTCCAGCGGTGTTGGTACGCATATACACACGCAATCCGCCTGCGCTACCTTTGCAAAATCTGTTGTGGCTGAAAGAAATCCGGACTTAACAATAGCCTCTAAATCCTCATTAACTACGTCACCGATGTAGTTTTTGCCACAGTTAACCATCTTTACTTTGGATTCTTGCACGTCGAATCCAATGGTTTTATAACCTGCCTTGGCTTTTTCAACAGCCAAAGGGAGTCCTACATAACCTAGACCCACCACGCCAAGGGTGGCTGTTTTGTTTTGGATTTTTTGTTTTAGTTTACTCATTGTAATCTCTCCAGTTAATTAAGCTCATATCTCAATAATGTTAATTAATTGGTTGGTTAAATTTTTAAAGTCATAATCACATGCCGCCCGATGCAGGTTATCGTTTAAAGCCAGTCGTTCTTCAGCGGTCATGTAATAGAACTTTTCAATTGCTTCTTTGATTTTCTGAGGGCTTTGATTCTCTGTAACAACACCAAGTTTATATCTTAATATCAAATCGTGGTTTGTTATTAAATCTGATACTATTGGTTTATTAGCAGCCATATAATCAAACAACTTGTTTTGACTCATTCCATAACGCGTGATGGGGGTATAGTCGTTGTGTAATAAATTCACATCCGCATGGCATAAAATATAAGGGATATATTTCTTATCAACTCGACCCTTAAAAATTACATTGTCGATTCCATTATCCCGGCACTGCTGTTGAAGCGGTAGTCTTTCGTCACCATCGCCCCATATAAATATTTTAATTTTGGGGTTTTTAATTAATTTAGCTGCCTCAAGTATTGAATTTAAATTATTTACACGCCTTACGGAACCTGTATATATAACTTTGAAAGTGGTTTCATCGTTTAAATTTTTATCATCTAGAGCATAGTGTTCCTTATTATAATTAAATTGTTCCAAATCAACTCCATTATTAACATGGTATACTTTGTTTATATCAATCGGACCACCATGCTCCTTATCCCAACCATGCTCAATTATGTAATCTTTACCCCCTTCCATAGTAAAAATAAGTTTGTCTGCTTTTTTATAAATCCATTTCTCACCTGCATAAAGCAATTTAAGTATTGGATTGCTTTTCTTAACAATTCCATAGGCCACAAAGCTTTCCGGCCATAAGTCCCTGATTTCACAAATACACTTTACATCCAGTTTCTTGGCAATTTTGAGCCCGGCAACCAAAGTTAATGGATGAACCGAAGATGCTATTAGTAAATCCGGCTTCTCAAAGTACTTGGTTACTTTAAATAGCCCTCGGTAGTAGTCAATCATGTTTAAAATTCGGGATTTCCCGTTGTCTTGATAATTACGGGTTTTTACATATACAAACGGAACTTCCTCACTATCATCAGTGATGTAAGTTTCTTTGCCTTTAATAAGATTGTTATTTGAGTTATGAATAGCACTGGAGGCAAAAACAGTTGTGGGGTAACCGGCCTTAATCAAATATTTTGCAAAATTATAATGACGCAGCCCGGTTGTAACAGATGGTGTTCCAGCGTAATGATTAAATATCCATATGCTTTTTTTTACAGCTGATCCCATACACCATACTCTCCTCGGTTTTTAACACCGGCGGTATCAAGTACAAAAGCTAATCATTAGCCATATTATGAGTTTCCTGTGGATCTAAATTCCGGGTGTCGCTGCTTTCGTGAATATCGCTACATAATACGCTAATAAGCATAATATGGTTACAAAAATGCATAGGCAGGATATTTTTGCGATCACCTATATCGCCGGTCTTAGTGACGTTAAGATTACTATGTAAATTTTTTTTTAAAAGACAAAGATAATCACCTAATTTGCTGTTCTTCCATATCATAGAAAATAAAACTTACCTTGCACGGTATAAAAAGAGAGGTAATACAGTGGAGGACAGGCGAAGTAGGGTACTAATAGTAGGTGCGGGTTTAGCCGGCAGCCTGGTTGTTCAATCCATCAGCAATTTAAAAGAAAGGCCGGTAATTATTGGCTTTATTGATGATGATCAGAGTAAACTTAACTTGGAAGTCTGTGGTTTACCTGTTCTGGGCAATCGTTTGGATATTCCGCGTATAGCTGACAGGCACAAAGTTAACGAAATAATCATTGCCCTGCCTTCAGCGCCCCCCGTTGAGGTAAGCGATATTATCCAAATATGTAAAAGGCTGGCCAAGGTAAAAATTCAAATATTACCAGGCGCATATGATTTAAAAACCGGTCGCATCAACCCCACCCCCATAAGGGAAGTACAGTTGGAGGACTTGTTGGGTCGTAAATCATTAGCACTTGATTTAGGCAGTATAAATAATTATTTAAATGACCAGGTAGTATTGGTCACCGGGGCTGGTGGTTCGGTAGGCATGGAACTGAGCGCTAATATAGCTAACAGCAATCCGGGGAAATTAGTACTAATGGGGCGGGGGGAAAACAGTATTTATGAAGTTGAAAGAAAGATAAAACTCAGTCACCCGCAGGTGGATATAGCTACTGAGATAGCCGATATTAGAGATCGTGGCAGAATAACCAGGCTTTTTCAAAAATACAAACCGGGGGTTGTCTTTCATGCCGCTGCTCACAAACATGTGCCCTATATGGAAAGGATACCTGAGGAGGCAGTAAAGAATAACATTTTAGGTACTAAGGTTATGTGTGAAGTGGCCCACGACTTTAATTGTGATAAATTTGTATTAATATCCACCGATAAGGCTGTTAAGCCGACCAGTATCATGGGGGTAACTAAAAGGATAGCGGAAACCATTGTAGTGATGATGAATGAGCAAAGCCAAACTAAGTTTGCTGCTGTTCGTTTTGGTAATATACTGGGCAGCAGAGGTAGTGTCATACCTTTGTTTGAAAAGCAAATCGCCAGAGGCGGGCCGGTTACCATTACTCACCCGCAAATGATGCGTTATTTTATGACGGTGGGTGAAGCTGCTTTGCTGGTAATTCAGGCGGGGGCCATTGCCGTTGGAGGGGAAATATTTGTTTTGGATATGGGGGAACCCGTATGCATCAAAGATTTGGCTTATAAATTAATCAAGCTAAATGGTCTGGAACCCGAAAAGGAAATTGCTATTCAGTATACCGGCATCAGGCCGGGGGAAAAAATTACGGAAGTGCTTGTTGGGGACGATGAGGAAGTAAAAACTACTCAACATAATATAATATTTGCTATTTACAGTTCCACTAAAAACTTTGCTAGGGTGAAAGAGCTGCTTGCCACATTGGAAAACCCCAGCTTTTCTTATGCGGATGAAGATATCAGGAGCTTGTTGCAGCCATACTTGGGGTAAAGTATATAGGGATTATTGAAAAAGGGCTTATTCGGCATTAATTATTGAGAATTTGGATTAACGGTTGATCCTTTTGATTTTCTTTATAATACTTGGTTGGACATTTAACAGAACAAATGTTATCCCAATTAAGGGTTACAGTCTTCCAGAGCTGTAACCCTTTTGTAATATGATAGCTATTTCGTTGCCTTGATAGGTGCCGGGTGTTGAAAGGTTGAAAATCTTGGATTTTCAACCTTTCAACACCCGGCACCAAAGTTAAAGATTATATTTATGGGTTAAGTCCATGTTTTGAATTTGCAATGGTAATAAACTAACAGCCGGCTTACCCCGGGCTTCCAATTGACAGGCGACCCGCAGGATGCGGCGGTATATCCCTCTGGTTTCAGGGAACTCCGGGTTAAAAAAAAGGCCGGGGTGAAAAAGCAGGCTGATGGCCCCGCCAATGCGGCTGATATGGTACAGCAGGCGGTGGAAAACTTTAACCGGTTCCCGGGGATATTGATTGATCAGCGTATTTTCAATGATGATCAGGGGCATCTCCCAAAGGGGTAGGGCTTGACCGGATAAGTGATCGTATGGTTGAAAAGGTCCGGCAATCCCACAGCGGTACCCGATGTAATCCGGATAACCAACGCTTTCATCGCAATAAATACCCATGGAAGCAAGGAAAGAAAATGATTTTTCGGGATCAAAACGCAGGTAATGTGCTCTGCCTGACACAATTGGCCTATCAAAATAAGAACTTAGTTCCGTTAATTGACTGGTAAGCTTTTCAGCATTAAGTAAGGTATCGTAGTTGTAGTGAATGCCGACTACCCAATCCCGGGGGATTTGTCTCATTGCTTCCGGTATTAAGGCTGACCCGCTTCTGGCTCCGAAACGGCCGCCGGAACCGTTCAAGAAGTAAAAAGACGAAGTGTAGCCAAACATTTTTTCCACATCTACCATGCCGGTTATATTCTCCAAATAATAAGCTTTAGGATAAACCGTGTTGCGCAAGATCCACCATAAATTCACCAGGCGGGGAACTTTAAAACTAATTAAAGGTTGAAAAATTCTTACAAACCGTACCGACTGAGTCCACATATCATTACCGCGCAGGTTGTCATTGTCGTGGGATAAGATAACCACGGGCGGCTGTACCAAACCATTTAAATCAAACCTGGGAAGGTTTTGTTTATACAATCCGGAGCAGGCAGCCACCAGGATTGCGACTCCTTCGTTGAAAGCCGGTACCTCCAATAAATTGACTTTACGTCTGGGACTCATTGATCCAATAAACCGGCCGTGAACGTCCCGCAGGGGTTTCTCCCTTTCCTCGCGCAAAGTAAGCAAATCGAACAGGTTGGCAAAGATATTCCAGGCAGGAATAAGTGTCCCCTGATCATGCCGGTACCAAACAGGGGCATCCGCATTGGGCAGGCAGTTCCAACCATCCCCCCGGGGCCGAGGCAAAGGGTTCCAGAGGGTTAATTCCGTACCATTAAAGAGTACTTTATATGGGGCTTCCGGGTAAATCGAAGTATCAATATCCAGTGGTACGGCAATTAACGGCTCTCTAATGTGGACAGCCTCTGCATAGGGGAGAAAACGAATGTTTACTTTTTTCAGCATATCAACAGCTTCTTGAGTAAAAAAACGCATCGTATGCTGAAGGATTTGTTGCCATAAATAATTAGCTTCGACAGTTTTCATCACCCCAACACCCCTTCGGTATAAATTCTATTAATGTACCAGTTGTCGATTGATTTAAGTGAGGGCCGGGCAGCGGAGCCTTGCAGGTAATGAAGTACCATCCACTCGCCACGGGGGATAAAATAAAACCCTACTTTGCGTGCTGCCCGGGCGACTAAATCATCAAAGGGATGACTGTTTACTTTCCATGCCCTGACACCCAGTGCACCTGTTTTACGCAGGCCTACCACCGCGTCTTTGAGTAAAACTGCCACAACCGTTTCCATGCTTGATGAATTAATCTTGTTTGAAGCAGCTATGATATCTACAATGTGCCCAACAGAATTGTCATCCAGTGAATAAGCCACCCAACCCAAAAGTTGGTTATCCAGATATGCAGCACGTACCGTGGCCCGGATATGAGGGTTTTCAAAAATTCGCCATTTCAGAAATGAGGCATTCCTTAGAATAGTTGTACCTCCCCATTGTCTAACAAACGTACGGCATAAATCCGCACCTTCTTCGGGAGGGGTAGATAACGTCTTTAAGCAAATATTTTGGGCCAAGGAATTATTTATTCTTAACCCGGTACTGCATAAAGAGATGGAAGAAAAAACACCGGCCAGGCTGCATAAAATTTTTATTCCTTTAACTTTTATTTTCGATGAGCGATTATTTTTCAACAACACGTTAATTGCGTCTGCATGAAATGGAAAAAACAATTGGGCAATTCCGGTGTGTTCTTCAAAGCCCGCCTTTACATTAGCTTTTATTGCAGGTGTAAACCCCCAGACAACCAAAATATTCTGGCTTTCCATATAGTCAAAAATTTTTTTAAACATTTGTGGGTATATTCCTTTACCTCGAATAGCCGGGTCTAATAGTGCCTCCTCAGATTTACCGGTTAAAAATTCCCCCTCTTGGTCAATCATGCGGATGGGGATTTGGGCCAGCGTGCCTAAAATTTCTTCATCTTTGGCTGCCACAACAAAAGGTATCTCAGGTAAACCGGAATGCAAAAATTCCCATTGCCATTGGGTATCTGTCCTATCTTTCTTATACAAATTATTGTGAAAATTATTACATGCGTAAAAATCACCAGGATTGATAAACCGAACAATGATATCTTGGGTATTACTTGTTTCTTGTTGCGTTCTTTCTTGTTTTTTTGAATTACTCAAGCAATGTGCCTCAATATCCCCCGATACCATTTCAGCCTTAGTAAGTTGCGGGTGCTCACCCGACTTGGTTGCTATTTCCATGGACATAAACCCCATTTTTTTAATTTATTGATAGGTTACGCAAAATTTTTGTGATTGTTACTGGATGTGATTCTTTTTTTAATCCAGGGTTTAAAACTGTAACTCACCGGTACAGGTATGCGTATTATGTCTAAATATGCAAATGAAATTAAGAGGTGAAAGTATGAAAAAAAAGTTTTTATCATGAGCTGCCTGCACTCCTGTGATGATGTCCGGGTATCGGTCAAACAGGCTGCATCACTGGCTATAAAATATGATGTTCAATTACATGCAGTGGGAAATTTTAAATTTACAGAAAAAAATGGAGTTAAATTATACGGCTTACCGAAATATCAAAAGATTTATTTGCGACCGATTAATTGGTGCCGTCTTCTGGTGCGGGCTTTAAAGGCCAAGGCGAGTATATATCATTTTCACGACCCGGAATTGATCCCTGTAGGGCTGGTTTTAAGAATCCTGGGTCGCAGGGTAATCTATGACGTGCATGAAGATTACCCCGATGCAATAATGCATAAAGCCTGGATACCGGTTTGGGCTAGAAAATTAACTTCTAAAGTATTTAATTTTGTTGAAAAGAGAAGTGCTTCAAAATTTAATGCTGTAGTGTTGGCTGAATTAGGCTACCAGGATAGTTTTAAAAACGTTAAGACAATTAAACAGGATATTCTTAATTACCCTGTTTACTCTGTAAACGCTGTAGAGCGTTCTTTGGACAATCAGGGGCCAATTAACTTGATTTATGCGGGTAGCATTAGTGAGATCAGGGGAGCCGTACAAATGGTAGAGGCATTGCACATTTTACGCAGTGAAGCAATCAATGTGCACCTGTACCTGGTAGGGCCGATAAATCAACCCAGTTTGCAAGTAAAGTTAGGCAAACTTGCCGATGAATACGGTTTACATGACCATATAACCATGACGGGCCTTGTTTCGCACGACCGGGTTTATGAGTATTACCGGTTTGCCCATATTGGTTTGGGCCTTCTCCACCCGGTAGATAACTTCCTAAAGTCCCTGGCCACAAAAATATTTGAATATATGGCTATTGGTTTGCCGATGGTGGTTTCGGATTTTCCCAATTGGAAGCAACTCCTTACGGAAGTTAAGGTAGGGGTGACGGCTAACCCCCTTGACCCGCCGGATATAGCAGCAAAAATCAAATATTTAATTGATCATCCCCAGATACGTATCGGCATGGGTGAGGCGGGGCGCAAAGCGTATGAGGAAAAATTTAATTGGTTAACTGAAGAAAAAAAATTACTTGGTTTATACGAAAAATTACTTGGTTAAATGTAAAGGAAAAAGGTGAGGATGGTTATGCAGGGAGGCTATTTGAAATACTGGCCACTGGGGATCTTCTTTTCTATAATTGCCTTGTTGCTGGGGATTTATGGTTTGGCCTTTGGTAACTGGCTACCTCTTTATATATATTTGGTTTTACCACTAATTGCATTAATTGTTTGGCGCCCTTTAATCGGTTTTTGTATAATGATTTTTTTTATTCCCCTGGAAGATTTAACAGTAATTATCCCGTCGTTTACCTTAATTAAGTTAATCGGGATTGTTACTTTTTGGGGCTGGCTAATGCATTTAATCATGGCCAAAAAATTTTTCAAACTTAACAACTTTATAGCTATTTTAGTTTTGTACCTATTGTGGTGCCTTTTATCAGTAACCTGGGCTATTGAGCCCGAACAGAGTATGCGGCGAATGATTTCTCTGGTACAGTTGCTGGCCATGGTAATTCTGGGGTATAACCTGGTGGACAAAAGGAAAGATATGCATTTTATTTTGGGAAGTTATTTATTGGGGGCGTTTATCTCAGCAGTCCTAGGAATCTATAACAGTTATCTACATGATTTTACAATCAGGGCGGTGATGTGTAACTTACAAGACCCCAACTTATATGCCAGGCTATTATCTTTAGGAATGTTGTTTGGCGGTTATTTTGCTTTTACTGCCAGAGACAAACTAATTCGGTTGGCCAGCTTTTCTATGTGTATTGTCTTGTTTTTAGCAATATTGTTATCGGGTTCACGGGGTGCCTGGTTTGCTCTGTTCTTGACCTTGTTGGCAGGTGGCTTTATTGGGGGCAAATATATAATCAAAGTTTTAACCAAACGGGTGGTTATAGTTTGTTTAATAAGTGGATTTATCATCGCTGGGTGGTTGGGTACCTACGTTGTCAAAGAAATGCCGGTGATTTTCCAGCGTGCTCAAAGTATTAACGAAATTTCAGAAAATAGAGCGGCAGGCCGGTTTGACATCTGGTTGGTCGGTTTGGAAATTTGTAAAAATAATTTGGTGCATGGAGTTGGACTTGATAATTTCCCCTATGCTTACAATCAGTATCTTCCAGCAACAGAAGGGGTCACTAAAGGGGTTGGTTTAAACAAGGGCCCGCATAATATTTACCTGGCGGCATTTGCTGAATTGGGTTTACCGGGATTGATTCTTTTATTAGCCCTATTTATTTCAATGTGGCGGATGGGCGGTCAAACAGAAAGAAAGACGGATTTGGTTACCTGCAGGCTTATTACGGTATTTCTGGCACTGGCTGGCTTAACCTGTTTGGACCACCATGCCAAGTTCTTTTACCTGGGCCTGTTAATTCCCGGTATCATGGCCCAATTTAGCATATTAAACGGCCATCAGCCCACCGGCAGTCCGGATAAAGCATTATTTTTATCGACCATATTCCCGAATAAATTTTATAAGAACAGTGGTATTTTTGCCTTTAAAATAATACAAAATCTGCAAGCTACCGGGGTTAATGTAAAAGTAATTGCCCCGGTGCCCTATAGTCCTGTGATACTGTGGTTCAAGGAAAAATGGCGGAACATGGGGAGGGTTCCATGGAAGGAAACCATTGATGGAGTTGAAATATATCACCCTCGCTTCCTTTGCCTGCCCGGTGGTAAGCATGACGACTGGAATATACGATTTATGTATTGGTCTCTTTTGCCGCGAATCAGTATTTTTAATGATGTTGCACAGTATAAAATAATACATTCCTATGGCTTGTTACCCACTGGATATGTTGGTCAATTGATAGCAGAAAAGCTGGATATGTACTCGGTATGTACCGCCATAGGTTCTGATGTTAATTTAGTTGGCCAAAAGCCCACCGCTGTGTTTGATAAAGCCAGGTATACATTGAAAAATGCCCATCAAGTGGTAGCGGTTGGCCAAGAATTAGCCCGGCAGGCTGAAAAACTAAGCGAAACCGCCAGAGAAATTAAAGTAATTTACGAAGGCGTAGATGATGATATGTTTGATACCACTGGTATCAGCAAAGAACAGGCTAAAAATAAATTGGGCTTTAAAACAAATGACCGTATTATTCTTTATGTTGGGCGACTGATACGTCAAAAAGGAGTATATGAGCTTATTGATGCTTTCGCTAAGATAAATGATAAATTTCCATACGTATTCCTTGTTTTGGTGGGCAGCGGTCAGGAAAGGGAATATTTAACCTCGCTGGTTGAAACCAGGGGACTACAGTCCAAGGTTGTCTTTGCAGGTCAGGTGCCCCATGATGAACTTATTTGGTGGTTTGCGGCGTGTGAAGTTAGCGTTCTGCTAAGCTACCATGAAGGCGTGCCCAATGTTATCAAGGAAGCCATGAGTTGCAGCAGACCTATCGTAGCCACTAAGGCGGTAGGTATCTCGGAACTGGTCATCAATGGTGAAAATGGTATTTTAGTAGAACCTCGCAATAGCGATGAAGCGGCGGAAGCTTTGGGTAAATTGCTTGATGACCCTGATTTGGTCATACGTATGGGCAGCTGTGGGCGAAATTTAATTAAAAGCGGCTGGGCTGGATGGAAGCAAACCGCCCAAAATTACCGGCAGGTATATCTGCAGTTGATTGAAGATTCGAATAAGGAAATGTGAATAAATAACAGAAAAGCGTGCACAAGGGATTGCTAAAACCATCACGTGGTTTTCAGCAATCCCTTTTATGTTATATAGACAATAATCACCGTTAAAAAGTGCATTAGCTGGTCAATGATGTTGACGGGATGAAAAAAATTCTTTTTATCAATGGTTATGCGCATTTTTATAAAATCTATTATGGCGTGTGTGACCAAAAGAAATAATGCCTTCCATGGGGCGAAAAGGCCCAGCAGAGCAAGTCCGGGACACATGGCCAGGGTCCATAAAGAAGCATGGATGAGCAGCCCCAAAAAATTTTTTCTTTTGTATATACCCAGTTTTGTTTTTTGCAAAGTGTATTCTGTGAAAACATGGCCACCAAGTGTTATTAGGAATGCCAATAATAGCAACTTACCACCTCTGCTTATGTTTATTTATTCTAACTTTTATAAGTAGCATAACTTAAATATTATGTGTCTCATATGGTGGTACAGGTATCCATGTGCCCGCTGCCTATACTAATTCGCCTGTGAATTGTAACACAACATTTTACCAGATCATATTTTATCAAAAAGATATTTGCTATGGAGGATACTAAGAATTATGCAGGTGACTATTATTGGGTCAGGTTATGTGGGATTAACCACCGGGGTAGCCCTTGCTTACCTGGGGCATCAAGTTACTTTATTGGATAAAAACCCGGCGGTTGTAAGCGCTTTAGTAAAAGGTAGCTGCACCATATATGAATATGGCATGGATGAGCTAATGCAAAGTGCCCGGCATAATATCTCTTTTACTACTTCCTTTGCCGGAATTGGTAGCTCCAGGGTAATCCTTATCGCGGTGGGTACACCGCCTAAAAGCAGCGGGGATGCGGACCTTGGTTTTGTGGAAAACGCGGTGGCCCAAATAGCTGGCCATCTTGACGGCACCAATTATCCGGTTATTGTGAATAAATCCACCGTGCCCCCGGGAACAGCCAGCAGGGTAAAGACGTTAGTCAATAACATACTGCTGGGCAAGGGGATATATTCAGGGGTTAAAGTAGCTTCTAATCCGGAATTTTTACGGGAAGGGACCGCATTTTTGGATGCGCTATATCCCGATCGGATTATTATAGGCGCTGAGGATCGATCCACCACGGAGGTGCTTATTGAGCTTTACAATCCCATCATAAAGCAAAGTTTTACTGCTCCGGCATGTTTGCCCAGACCAAAGGGATATGCCGGGCCAGTATTGTTTGCCACTAATCCACTAAATGCCGAATTAATTAAATATGCCTCCAATGCTTTCCTGGCTATGAAAATATCTTTTATCAATGAATTTGCCGGACTGGCCGAGCTATTAAATGCGGATATTGTTGATGTAGCTTACGGTATGGGCCTGGACAGCAGAATCGGTGATAAATTCCTGAGGGCCGGGGTGGGGTGGGGAGGCAGTTGTTTTGGTAAAGATGCCCGGGCTATACTGTACACCGCCCAAAAATATGGCTATTCCCTCCCCCTGGTGCAAGCCGCCATTGAAGTAAATGACAGGCAGAAAAAATTAGTGACATCTAAAATTCGTTCCAGTTTAAAAACTATCCCCGGCAGCACCATCGGCATAATAGGGCTGGCATTTAAGCCTGGCACGGATGATTGTCGAGAAACCCCCGCGACGGATTTAATTTCGGAATTGCTTAATATGGGGGCCTTCATAAAAGTTTATGACCCCATGGCCATGGAAAATTACCAAAAACAAAATCCCGGTTTACCTGTGGAGTATGCTGCTGATTTGGCCGATTTGGCTGCGGGTTGTGATGCGCTGGTGCTGCTTACTGAATGGGAGCAGTTTAAGAATGCTGACTGGCAATCGCTGCGACAATTAATGAAAAAAAATGTATTCATTGATGGAAGGAACCTATTTGACCCCCGGGTTATGGATGAGCTGGGTTTTGTGTACCATGGCGTGGGCAGGCGTGTGCGTGTAAAAGGGCACACTGCTGTAGCCGACTCGAAAGCGTTGTCATGATGGCAAAGTATCGTACACTAAGTGCTAAAGAGAGCGCTGCCTGGCTGGCCTTTTTAGAAAAAACGCCGGCCCCGGATATATATTTTACTCCCGGGTATGCACAAACTTTCAGCCGTGAAGGTGATGCCAGGCTATTTGTTTATGAAAAGGGTACCCAAGTAGTCGTTTATCCCTACATCTTGCGCAGGGTACACAGCCCACCGGGCATAGGTCAAACATATTACGATATAACATCCCCTTATGGTTATGGCGGCCCCCTGTATTCACGTGCAGTGGATGTAAATATAATCAATGATTTCTACGCTTGCTTTAAACAATACTGCCGGGAGAACAAAATTATTACCGAATTTATTCGCTTTCACCCTTTGCTTCAAAACCATGTACCAATGTGTGACCTGGTTGATGTGCAAAGAAACTCCACTGTGGTATTTATCGATCTATCTAAAAAACCGGATGAAATCTGGTCGGGTTACCAGCGCAGCAACCGGAAAAACGTAAAAAAAGCACTGCGTGAGGGTGTGTCGGTGACCATCGAATCATCACCCCGACATTTTGCAGAATTTATGAATATTTACAGGCAAACCATGGATAGAAATCAGGCCGACCGGTTTTATTATTTCTCCCTTGACTTTTTTAACCGGTTACACCAGGGTATGCAAAACCGTTACGTTTATGCCCAGGCTTGGCTACATGGAAAAATTGTATCCACCGAGTTGCTGATTTACAACCAGCATTATGTACATTCCTTTTTAGGAGGTACCCTGGCGGAGTACTTCCCATATCGCCCCAATAATTTACTCAAACATGAGGTTATCAAGTGGGCCCGAAAGCAGGGTATCAGGTATTTCATACTGGGCGGCGGCAGAAGTGATGATGACGGTATCTTTAAATATAAAAGCACTTTCTCCGGGGATATAGCCGGGTACTTCATTGGTAAAAAAATTCACAACCGGGAGGCTGTGGCTGAAATAACAGGCGCTCTTTCCCAGGCGGATACCGGGGTGGATTTCTTCCCCCCTTATCGGAGGTGAGCATGGCATTATTAACACACATGATGTAATTAAAAGATGGTTTGATATAATTTTATCTTTGGTTTTACTGATCATCTTCAGTCCTATTATGGTTATCATTACCCTGGCAATTAAAATAACCTCACCCGGGGAAGTGATTTACCGGCAGCAGAGACTGGGCAGATACGGTAAAATTTTTTACTTGCTTAAATTTAGAAGTATGGTAAAAAACGCTGAATCTATGGGCTCCGGCATGCTGTTGGAGGAGAATGATACCAGGATTACCCCGCTGGGTAAATTTTTGCGCAAAACCAGCCTTGATGAATTACCCCAACTAATTAACGTTTTAAAAGGCGAGATGAGCATGGTGGGCCCCCGGCCTGCCCCCGTGTTTCACTTGCCCAAATACGATGACGAGCAGAGGCGTAGGCTGCAGTTCAGGCCCGGTATCACCGGGTGGGCCCAGGTGAACGGTCGGGTGGCCCTTTACTGGCCCCAGAGAATTGAACTGGATTTGTGGTATATCGACCATTATTCACTGTTGTTGGATTATAAAATTTTACTAAAAACAGCCTGGACTGTTTTTGATAGAAAAAGTACCGCCGCTAAACCGGATCGTAAAGACGTTGACCCTTTTATGAAAATGTGAGGGAGAGCGGGAATCGCCGTTCCCTGGGACTACTTTATAAAAGGCAACAGGAGGAAAATGATGGATCTTAAAGATATGACGGTGCTGGTTACCGGGGGTGGGGGCTTTATGGGCTCCCATCTCTGTGAGGCGCTGGCGTGTTCCGGGGCCCAAGTGAGGGTGATAGATAATTTTGCCTCGGGCCGGCCGGGTAACCTGGCCGGTATTAAGGATCGGCTGGAACTGGTTAATGGCAGTGTAGCCGACGAGAAAAAAGTGCGGCAGGCCTGTTGCGGTGTGGATGCCGTGGTGCATACCGCTTTTCCCATGGCCATGCGGGAGCGTTCTCTGGAAACAGATGTAATGGTGGATTACCTGGCCGGGCTGTTTAATTTGCTAAAGGAAACCATCGCCGTTAATGCATTGTTTGTTTATATTTCGTCCATTGCGGTATACGGTAACCAGCAATATGTGCCTGTAGATGAAAAACACCCTCTGGAACCAGTTATGTTGCATGGGGCCATGAAACTTGCGGGGGAATACCTGTGCCGCACATTGGCTCACAGTCACGGCTTAAAGGCGGTAATTCTCAGGGTGGCGGATATCTACGGGCCTAAAAACACCAGGGTTAGCGTACCGGTGAGGTTTTTAATGAATGCCCTGGCGGGGCAGCCCTTGCGGGTGTTCGGCTCGGGCCGGCAGTCAAGGACGTATACCTACGTGGATGATTTCGTGCAAGCGGTGCTTGGTGTTTTAATAACCCCGGCTGCAGTAGGCCAGGTGTTCAATATTGCAGGGGATCAGGTGGTTTCCATGTATGATTTGGCGCTGCTGGCCAAGCAAATTGCCAATAGCAGCAGCCCGGTGATATTAGAAAAAAATATGCCTTCTGATGGTAGACAACTGGTTATAGACGGTACTTTGGCCAGGCAAACATTGCATTTGGGCCAGCCGGTGAGTATAAGGGAGGGATTGACTAAAACCAGGGATTGGCTGCTCCTGGAGCCCGGTTTTTATCAATAACCGGCAGAGCTTTTTCAGATAAGGATAGAAAGATTAATATAGTGTGAGGCGAGTTTGGTGAAAAAAAGTAGGTTTTTATATGTGGTGCTGCTCGTGCTATTAATTATCGTTGCGATCGGTTTTGTATACAATACCGGTTGGGCGAAAAACAGTTTACAATCTTTCATTGTTTCACAGGCCGGTCAAAGCGCCGTTGACACCGGAGCAAGTTTGGAGCAGTCGAAAACGCCCAAGTCACAAATCGCCCAATTGAAAGACCCTTTAAATATACTGGTAGTGGGTATTGATAAGGCATCTTCTATCAATGGCCCACCCCGCCCGGGCCCCTGGCGAGCCGATGTAATTATATTAGTCCAAGTGGACCCGGACCGCGAGCAGGTCAGCCTTTTATCTATCCCCCGCGACACCAGAACCAGTATACCCGGGCATGGTATGGAAAAAATCGCTCACGCCCATGCCTACGGTGCCATGCCGCTTACCGTTGCCGCGGTGGAAGAATTGATGGGGGTACGGATTGATCACTATATGAGCATTGATTATGTAACCTTTGCCCGTATGGTTGATATACTGGGCGGTATTGAAATTGACGTACCCAGGGAAACAATCACTTACCATATGCATTTTAAACCCGGCAAGCAGCTAATGGACGGAAGGCAGGCCTATGAATATATCCACAGCCGGGATGAGCCCCAAGGAGATATTGCCCGCATTGAAAGGCAGCAGCTTTTTTTGCGCACATTGCTGGAAACAGTGCGTGAACAGGCCGGGGGCCTGGATTTGGCCAAAATGTATCTGGAATATAGGAAAGGTTCGGAAATATCCCTGTCCTTTGTAGATATGTTAAAACTGGCACTTTTTACAAGGGAATTAAAACCCGATAATTTAATTATGCACACTTTGCCGGGTAAACCGGACTACATTAACGGCATTAGTTACTGGGTTGCTGACCAGGAGGGTTTGGAGACCCTAAGGTTCCAGCTGTTGAAAGTTGAAAGCTGAGAATTGATAGTTGAACAAATTAAGGGCCTTTAGGCCCTTAATTTGTTCAACTGTAGACATAACGGAATAATCACAGGCCTTTATTCCATGTTAATGTCCAAAGGCTTATTGATATCCCCTGGCTTTTATTGGATTAGCGTGTTGTGGTGTACAAGCTGGCATATTAGTTGCTAATTGGTAAATTTAGTGTTGGGTGTTAAGTCGTGGTATTAGTGCCTTAACATAACAGCGGCGGGACAGGAACGATTATTTTTAAATACACATATTTTGGGATTATGTAAGCTAAAGGAGGCTTGATGCACCTTTTGATTTTTCATGGTCAGCAATTTTTAAAGCGTATTTTTGATCTAACCTTGAGCTTCTTACTGCTTACTGTCAGCCTTCCTTTTTTTATCATCATTGCTTTACTAACTAAATTGGACTCCCGGGGTCCTGTATTATTTACCCAAAAAAGGCTGGGCAAAAACGGAAAGGAATTTAGTTGCCTGAAATTTCGCACTATGGTAGGTAATGCCGGGGACGTTTTACGGCATGCACTGGAAAAAGACCAGGCTTTAAGAGAAGAATGGGAAATTAACTTTAAACTAAAAAACGACCCGCGGGTAACCCGTGTGGGCAGTTTTTTAAGGAAAACCAGTCTGGACGAGTTGCCACAAATAATAAATGTACTACGGGGAGAAATGAGCCTGGTCGGTCCCAGGCCGCGTCCTCTTTATGAGCTGGAGGGCCAAAAAGGCAACGATATGTTTTATGTTGGTTTAACAGTACGCCCTGGTATAACCGGACTATGGCAAGTCTCCGGGCGCAATGATTTGGACTTTAAACAACGCATATTATTAGACGCCATGTATGTGCAAAACTGGTCTTTAAAATTGGATTTTTTATTACTATTTAAAACAATCAAAGTTGTTTTAAAGCAAACGGGGGCATATTAATGCTGTTATTTATAAATCTAAGCAATTATATTTATCAGCAATTTGTATATTATGTATGCCCATACTTAATATATTGATGAAAAATCGTGATATGGAGGAGATTGGATTTGTCGAGCATAGAACAATGGTCGTGCCCGAATAATCGGCCTGTATCAATGGTGACGGGAGCAGCGGGTTTTTTAGGCAGTCATTTGGTTGACCGGCTACTTTTAGAGGGACATTGTGTAGTTGGTATTGATAATTTTTGCACCGGCAGCTGGGAAAATTTATATAACGCTCGCACAGTGGGCCGGGAAAATTTTATATTTATTGAGGGCGATATATTAGGGGAGTTTAAACTACCAAGTTTAAATTACGATTATGTATGGCATTTGGCCAGTCCGGCCAGCCCGGTGGAATACCGTCGGTTAAGTCTTGAAACTATGCTGGTGAATAGTGCCGGCACCCAAAAAATGTTGGATATTGCGTTAGAACACGGTGCCAAATTTTTACTCGCCAGTACATCGGAAGCGTATGGTAACCCCCTGGTACACCCCCAGCCGGAAAACTACTGGGGCAATGTAAATCCCGTCGGTGAGCGGGCCTGTTATGATGAAAGCAAGCGTTTTGGGGAAGCGCTGACTTTGGAATACCACCGGCGCTATGGTCTGGATGCCAGAATCATAAGAATTTTTAACACCTATGGCCCCCGCATGCAGGTAAATGATGGCCGGGTGGTGCCCAACTTTATCTGTCAGGCTTTGCAGGGGAAACCCCTGACGGTATATGGCAGCGGCGCCCAGACACGCAGTTTTGTCTTTGTAACCGATGAAATAGAGGGTTTTTGGCGGGCTATGATGAGCGATAAGACGGACGGTGAAATTATTAATATAGGCAATCCGGACGAGTATACAGTTCTGGAATTTGCCGGAATTATCGCCCGCCTGTGTGGGGTAGAGTTAAATATTATATACAGGCCCCTGCCGCCCGACGACCCAACAAGACGCTGCCCGGATATCAGTAAAGCCAGGAAACTATTGGGCTGGCATCCGGTAGTGCCACTGGAGCGTGGTATAGCCATGACCATAGATTATTTTGCTACCCAAAATACGGTGCTTCCAACAATAAATAAAAATAAAGATCTACGTATCCCTTCAGTTGAAGCAGATTATTTGCAACTGTAATAATGATTGGTTGCTTACGTTAATATCGGCAGCCCAATGGCGACAAAATAATTAGATGGCCTGTCCGGGTTATCTAACGGGTTAGGCATATTATGAATTTGCGTAGCGTTATCTTGAAAGACGGCTTTTATTTAGCTGCCCGGCAATTATTGGGCATGGTGATCGGTTTGGTAGGAGTGCTTTTAATTACCCGGGCCATAGGTCCGGGTAATTACGGCCTTTATTCCACCGCCCCGGGCATGGTCGGTTATGCAAGTAACCTTCATTTTGGATATATATGCTAGCTTGGTGCGGTGACACATTATATTTTTTTATCATATTTTGGTGGTATCAGGCACCATATCAATGGCTTTAATGCTTAAGCAGGGAAATAGGTGGGTTAGCTCAAACGAATGATTGTTCATAAGGAGAACTTGTGAGTTTAAGGCAGTATGTAAAATTTATTGTTGTGGGATCAATGAATACCTTGATTAGTTTTTTTATTTTTTTTATATGTTATGCCCTGTTGCAATGTAACTATTTTATTTCAATGGTGGTTTCATATGTTGTTGGTGTTTTAAATAGCTACTTTTGGAATAGATTGTGGACGTTTGAAAACAAAAAAACCAATCTTAAAAATTTTATTAAATTCATCTTTGTATATATAACAACATTTATTATAAATTTACTTATGATGTTTATATTGATAGATATCGGCGGGTTTGGTGTTTTGATGTCGCAGGTTTTTTCGCTTTCTTTTGTTAGTGTTGTTAGTTTTACAGCCCATAAATATTGGAGTTTTGGAATTGAGGAAACCAAAAATGCAGTATGTATTGATAAGTGACTTATGGTTAATAACTCTTGTTGGTGCTTTGTTTTTTGATTTGGCTCTTTATTCGCCATTTACCAGTAGGCAAGACCTGTCGTTACTTGTTATTATTTTAACTTTCTTGCTTAATGCTGTTTGCATGGTGCTAACTTTAAAAATTGCCAATGAATTTAGAAAAAATTGCAATCCAAGGGAAATTATATCAATAATTATTAGGCTTATTAAAAACCACCCTGTTCTAATAATAATCGCCATATATGCTGTTATAAAGTTATGCTTTCTTTATTGCATACTGCGCTGGGATGGAGCATTTTATTTTAGCCAACTATTAAAATGCGTGCAATATTTTGATTTTAGCTGGAGCAGTTTTATAAATAATTTTAACTGGTTCGGACATCCCTCAATGGGGTATGCAATCTTAATGTCGCTTGGGCAATTTATAGACTGGGGAAATCACTATATATTAAATTTGGAAAATTTAATATTAGCTCTTTTAGCCATAGGATCATTTTATAAAATTTTAATCTTTTTTTACAAGGATAATAGAATTGAAAATACGATATTAACAGCTTTATTTGCCTTTAACCCGTTATTTTTTGGTGTTTCCCTTACCTTTAGTATAGACTTTCCCCTACTGGTCTTTTGGACGGCATCCATTTATGCATTACTATATAAGCGTATGACTTTATTTGTTTTTTTAGCTACGATACTGGTGTTTTCTAAAGAACCCGGAGTATTGCTATACCTTTTATTTGTTTTGGTGTATTTATTTTTTAAATATATTAATCAGTTGGTCTATAACAATAATAATGCACCGGGCGAGCGAATTGGCGACAACAGTATAAAACAATTTATTTGTTTATTCTTACCTGTAATGTTTTTTTCAATATACCTGTTCTTTACCGGGGGATTGCTGTGGGGGGACGGTTCCGTTCAATGGAGCGGTAGTGAATTTAATTCCTTTGGCTTTGATTATTGGTTAATGAAAGAACGCTTTGGGCAAATGTTTATATTGAACTTCAGCTGGATACAAACCCTGTTAGTTGTATTATATATAATTAAGTCATTCCTTTGGCCAGCCGGAGTTGGTTTGTCTGTCATAAACCCGAACTCAGAACGTAATGCCATGCTCAAGGCATTTGTCATTACATACTTGAGTTTTGTTATCTTTAATTTACTATATATAACCCATACCAACCCAAGATACGTGCTTCCGTCAGTGTTTTTTTTACTGATTTTTAGCTACCACGCTCTGTTAAGTATCTTTCAAAGTAAAAAAATACGTATAGTAATACTATCTGTCCTGTTAATTTTATCGTTCCTGCAGACATTTAAGACTATTGATCCATTATCTAAAGCATTTTTCGGAACTACCACCATCGGCAAACAACAATTGCTTAATATAGGCCCCGGAGATGGTCTAACCTACAATGCTGAATACCTGGTGATAGATAAATTATTAGATAAGTTTAACCTGGCCATAAACATAACAGAGGATACAAAAATTATACTGAGTGAAGTTGACTGGTTTACGCACTTTAATGGCGCAGGCCCCTACACTTCTGTATATATCGATAGGACCACTTTAAAAAGGACATTGAAAAAAGATAATGCTTTTCAACCTGAAACATTTTGTGTTTGGGATATAAATGAATCTAATAAACCAGCAAATGCTTACTATATCTACATGTTTTGGGTTGGTGACAAGGAATTAGAGTTAAACCATTTGCTCAGGTACTATCGAATAATGGAAACCAAAATTGTTGAATATCATGGATATTATTTTGAAATCTATGGCTTAAAGGATGAAAATAAATGATATCAATTGTTATACCTATTTACAACGAAGCTGAAACGCTTCCTCTGCTATATAGTCGTTTAATGACAGTTCTTCCGGCGCTTCAAGATAAATGTGAAGTTATTTTTGTGGATGATGGTTCCAGTGACCAATCACTATCTATTATGAGCGGTTATGTCAGAGAAAATGAGTCTATCCGGGTTTTGAAACTCTCTAGGAACTTTGGGCATCAAGCTGCAATAACCGCGGGGCTTAAAAATGCTGCCGGGGATGCGGTGATCATAATGGATGGAGACCTTCAGGACCCTCCCGAGGAACTGCCGCAATTTATTGAAAAATGGCGTGAAGGTTTTGATGTTGTATATGCAATTCGTGAGAAACGTAAAGAAGGCGTTCTTAAACGTATGGCCTACCATAATTTTTATAGAATACTTGACTTGGTAAGCGATATTAAAATACCTCTGGACTCAGGAGATTTTTGTGTGCTAGACCGTAAGGTGGTTAATGTATTAAACAATGAATTACCGGAAAACATCAGATTTGTAAGGGGACTGCGATCGTATGCCGGTTTTAAACAAATTGGCATACGATATGAAAGACATGGCAGGGCGGCCGGTGAGGCGAAGTATACCTATAAAAAACTTATTAAACTGGCGCTGGATGGAATTTTTGGGTTTACTTTGCTGCCACTGAAAATGGCTACATATTCCGGTTTGTTTGTTGCTGTTTCATCTCTGATAATTGGGCTGGTTTTCCTTATGGCCAGATTTTTTAACTTTCCTATCTTTGGAACTCATGTTCAAGATGTTCCCGGTTTTACAACATTGGCAGTAGGCGGCTTTTTTTTAGGTGGTATAATATTGCTTTTTATGGGGGTCCTTGGCGAGTACATGGGCCGCATATATATTGAAGTAAAACAAAGACCGCTTTATATAGTAGAACAAGTTATAGAAAACAGGCAGCCATCAATATCAGTTAATAATGAATAATAAAATATATAATTTGAAAAGATGAACCCGGCCCGCGGGATTATCGCCAGGGCCATTACCCGGGTGCTGGTGTCCCCTGGTAATGGCAGCTGCCAGGGCTGGGCTAAATTTTTTTAAATGAAGCTAAGCATGCCTACCAATGTGGTGATTTTGAATAAATGATTGAGCCAAATCAAATAACAATTTAGGCTTTTGCCACCAGGTATGTTCTGCTTCAACGTGCGTCAAAGCTTTTTGGGATAAGTTTTCCCGCAGCGCCGGATCAGCCGCAATAGTGGCAATTGCATTAGATAGTTCAGTTATCGCTTTCTCCATACCTTCATTCACCGGGATACAAATTCCAGCTTCACCTATTACTTCTTTTGGACCGCCGCAGTCCATTACTACTAAGGGAAGGCCTGAAGCCATAGCCTCGAAAACAACAGTGCCGACACTATCACGGAGGCTGGTAAACACAAATAAATCGGCATTTTGATATTCAATTTTAACTTTTTCATGAGGCAACCAGCCAATAAAATCTACACGGTCGGCAATGCCACAATTTCGTGCTATACCGGCACATCTTTTTCTGTCCGGTCCATCACCAATAACCCGCAGTCGAAAATCAAATTGGTAACGTAAAGGTTTAAGAGCCCATAATAATACCGGTAATGCCTTTAAAGGCAATATCCTGCCCACCCAGAGAATTTGAAATGGGCCCTGGTTTTTGCCGGTGGGTAACTGCCGACGTTCATCCATATCTATTCCCACTTGTAACATTACATGAGACTTATGTAGAAACTCCCGGGGCAATATTTTATGAGTGTCTTTATTGGAACACAAGATAAGATTGGCATTTTTCATAGTTGCACGAACAAAAGGATCAAACCGGGACAATCGATTAGCCAAAAATCGTACCTGCTCTTTTATCCAGCCTTGCCAACCCAGGGCTTTAAAAAAACCGGGAGGTACCTCCTCACCACCGCCAACCGGACCCCAAATAAAAGGAATACCCAATTTCTTAAGAAATGAAGGTATGCGCCAGGATGCATAGGTAAGATGATGGGCAAGTTCAAAGCCAATAACCTTGTGTAATTCGCGTGCAGTTAAGAATGACTTATATTGCCACCAGTAATTATAAAGCCAGCCACCAACCCCCCACGGTATTAACCAGGCTAATTTCACCCACCGGTCAGAAATATAAATAAAGTTTACATTGGCTAAACCACCTGATTTTTCAATTTCGTCCCGGTTCCATTCTGAAGTGAGTACCCATAATTGATGTTCTCTGCTTAATTCTCGAGCCCAATTCCAGCCCACACCTCCCTCTGAACCACGGTTTGGCAAGCATGCATAAGCCGAAAGTACAATTTTCATTAACCAATCTCTCCTATTACTACAGCGAAAAGTATAGCTTATCGAACTTCAAGATGGGTTTGCCGTTCCTTGGCGTAGTAGAGAACACTACCCAAATAACGGTGCCGTTTAGCTGGTGCCAGGTGTTGAAAGGTTGAAAGATTTTAATCTTTCAACCTTTCAACACCTGGCACCTATCAAGATGGCGAAAGCTTTGCTCAAAAAGTAATTTACGCTGTAGTACTATTTTAAATATAAGTTTTTTAGCCATATAACTGCTTCGGTTCCAGCCCATCCGGCATAATCACTGGAATCAATTACACTGATATAATGTTCCTTCGTCATTAATATTGAGGTTTTGGGGTTTTATGACTAAGCTGAATAGAAAAAGCAGTATAGAGAACCCAAAAAATCCAATTTCTAAACAGTATGGTACTTTCTCCAAGATTATGAATGCTCATAAAAACTAAAAATAGCAAAGGAAACATATTAATTAGGTGGCTTTTTTCTCGCACTAAATTGAAAGCTTTATATAGATTGTTAAACAGTGACAAAGCATAAAACACAACGCCGGTTAAACCAAGTTGCAACCATAAATCCAAGTAACCATTGTGGGCGTGTGGAGGGCACCAATATACAATATGTGCTCCAGGATCCCAGTATAATTTATACATTATGCCGCTAAAAGGTCCTTCCAAGCCTAGCCAGTAGGATATATACCCATATCCCAACCACGGGCGGTTTAAAATCATTTCCCAAACCGCTTGCCAAAGCGGGGTACGTCCTGTCAAAGTTGAAGTACGCCCCAGGATAGCAAATAAATTATCCTGATAATTAACCACCCAGAAAGCAAAACCACAAACTCCCAGAATAATTAAAATTACAAGACCGGTACTTTTAAAGTGTAGCCATACCAGATAGAACAAAAGGATTATTAATGCTATTGAAAAAGCTACCAGGGAAGTCATTGAATTGGAAAAAAATAAGGTGGATACAGATAAAATAAAAAAAACAAATCCTATTACGATTGCTTTAATGTTTTTGCATGCCTTTATGCTATCAATTAAATAAAGTAACCAGGCTATGGCTACTAATGAAATTACGGCACCTAGTACGTTTTTGTTGTCGAAAACACCGCGCCAAATCATAAAATTGGTTTTATATTCAAGCCCAAGCGAAGGTAAAAATAATACAAATCCAAGGCTTGTGACGGCAATAAATCCAAACGCCAATAATAGTAGTTGCATCAATTCCCGGTGAGTATAACGGGCGGCCAGGTAAATTCCGAATGCAGTAGTACCTAATAAAGCCACGCTGTTCTTTAAGGTTGCAAACGGTACTTCCGACCATACAATGGAAATAAAGGCCAACCCCACTAATAACCAGAGTAATTTATCTTGAAAAGCTACTCTTAAAACTTGCCGTGAGTGTATAAGTAAAAGAATAGCGGTAACAGTATAAATTCCTAACCATAGCAACGGGACGATTAAATCTTTGTTTGATAAATCCCGTAATAGCAATTGATAAAATGCGTTTGTGTAAATAATTAATGTGAATATTGTAAATAAATATTCCCATATAGGTTTTCGTTTTTTTAATTCACCGTTCTCCATGATTTCAATCTCCTCCTGTAATACCTCCAATTAATGCTTTATCTTCCTGTAATTGCATTATGGTTATTTATTACTACCTTTAATAAATTTTACATAATCTAAAATCTTTTGCCTGGATGCGGGCTTTGCCAGGACAATTAATAAAGGCACCCCAAAAAGCAGGTTTAATGGTAAGTCAACCATTGCGGAAAAAAGTAGGAAAATAAAGGATGTCAGCCAGGGAATCGCGTTTTTATAAGATACGGGGAAAATTCGTCTTACGTAATAATGGATAATGACGTAGCTGAATAGGGTTAATACTTCAGCTATGCCGTAACCCAGCAATCCAAACCGGGGCAGTAATAAAAGCGCTCCCGCGGTAAGCAGTAAAATATACACCGTGTGGAAGATGGTTACCTCATAATTGCGGCGGAGAACGTAAAGAACGGATGAATGCATATTAAACACCGTGTTAAACAGGTAACTAAGGGCAATAAAGGGGTAGATGAGTAAAACCTTATTCCATTGATCGCCAAATAAACCAGGGAAGACCAAGGGAGCGATAAATGAAAATGATATAAGCAAAGGGCCAAAAGCTAAAATCTGGAATACCATAGCTTTTTCTATGGCCTCTTTTAAACGAAGTTGATCTTTCTGCAGTTCGGCCAAAACGGCGATGGAAATGCGCTGAACCACATTTTTGACAAAGCTGAGGGCGTCTACAAAGCGGATAGCCAGTGCTACGCAGCCAACCACTTCCGGTCCGGCATAACGGCCGACTATCAGCGGGTTAACCAGTGGGCGTAGCTGCCAGATCCAGACGGAAGTAGAATAGCTTATACCATACTTTAACATATCTGCTACTATGTCCCTAGACCAGTAAGGGCGGGGAGTCAGCCTTGCCATTATACACGATCCGGCACATATCAATACCTGCCAGGCCATATAACCGGCAACCGGTGCCCATACGCCTTTTCCATAATACGCCAGGGTCAGGGCAATAATGTAATTAATTAATTGTCCTGCAAGTTCAATAATAGAAACGGCCCGGTAATTTAAATCTCGTTCCAGTTTAGCCATGGCGGGGGTGGAGAGGGCGGTTAGAGGCAGCGTAAGCAACAGGATGAGCAGCGGGGGGATAAAGGCCGGATTTTTTAACCATTGCTGTAACAGTGGTATAACTGCAATACCAAGCAGAAGTCCCACCATGCTCGTAATAAACATCAGGGTAAAGGCCTGGTTATATTCATGTTCGCAAGGTTCGGTCTCTCGCCTGATTAAGTAAACTTTATTACCTAAACTAACCAGGTGACTGAGATAAAGAACAATCTCTTGGGCGGAGATAAAAAGGCCGTAATTACCGGGGCCTATGGACCGGGTTAATAGCAAAATTCCTACAAAACTTATAAATAGCCCCAACCCCTGCCTGGCAATGAGATAAGCTCCGCCTTTAAGAACCTTTTTTTTAAAACTCATCTTATCCATCAGGCTCAAATCGAAGCTTTTTCTAAATGTATCATTTCTGTCTACCTCCTTTGCTCTAGTGACAGGATATCTGCATTGGAGAAAATGTGTGCATGTCCAAAACCCTGCTAATGATTGCCAGGGTTTTATAATAAATAACGGCTATCAAACTGCAGCATCAGTACATATCGTAATATCAGGTCGGATAACAATTGAATATTTATGCACAAGGAGCAAATGCATGGAACATATGGAACATATGGAACAGAATAAGACTAGCCGCCACAAACCTGTACTCTGGGAAAAGATATTCGTATTAATAGTGATATTTTTCTCCACTGGTGCGGTTCTTCCCCTTTTGCAAACGGTGAGCGGAGCGGTTTATGGCCCTGTGCAAGGCAACGTTGCTATGCAGGTTTTATGGGCCGGTATTTATGCGGTAGCACTAATAACACTATATTTGCTGTTAACGCGTCTTCGGCATGCCGCCCGCATAGCTGGCCGGGATAAGTTGCTATGGTTGCTGGTGGGGTTGGCCCTGGTTTCCGTGTTTTGGTCCGAGGCTCCGGCGGTAACCCTGCGCCGCGGCATAGCTCTTTTGGGAGCCACCGCTTTCGGTTTTTATCTGGCTGTTCGCTATACGCGCCGGGAAATAGTGGAATTGCTGGTATGGACCTTTGGTTTAATCGCCATTTTAAGCATGGGATTTATCCTGTTAATGCCGTCATTAGGTGTCCATTCCCATTACCAATTTGCTGCATGGCGTGGTGTTTACGTACATAAAAATACCCTTGGCTGCATGATGGTGCTGGCCGCCATAGTTTGGTTGCTGTATTCCATTGATCATTTTAAAGAAAATAAATGGAACTTCATCTTCTTTGCCCTGGCTGTGGTGTTATTGTTCCAGTCCCAATCAGTTACCGCTACATTAATCCTTGGGGCACTGTTGGTGATGGTATTGATTTTTCGGAAAGCGCGAAGGCGCAAATTTTGGGGCGCAGGTATGCTACTTCTCCTGGGGGGTGGGTGCCTGGCCTGGTGGTTGGGCGATAATTTATTAGTGATTATTCTGGATGTCCTGGGGCGCAATGAAACCCTCTCCGGCCGTACTGAACTGTGGCAGTTGATCTGGGATCAGATCCGGCAGCGGCCGTGGCTGGGGTATGGTTATAATGCATTCTGGTTGGGCTGGCAGGGGCCTTCCGGTGAGGTATGGCAGGTGCTCAATTGGACCCCTCCGCACGCCCATAACGGCTACCTGGATATTTGGCTGCAGCTTGGCCTGGCGGGTTTGGTTCTTTTATTAATTTCTCTGCTGGTTAATTTAATCAAAGCCTTCACTCTGGCCCGTAAGAAAAGCGATATGGTTGGCCTGTTTCCTCTGTTAATGCTTGTTTTTATGATGATGCATAACATCTCGGAAAGCACTTTCATGGAGAACTTTTTTTTCTGGATTTTATATGTGATGACCTCCATCCAGCTAAGAATAGAAAACCAGGGGGGAGCCGCCCATGCAAATAAAACCTGAAGTGGCCATACTGACCAACCTGATCGCCCCATACAGGTTACCCTTATACCAGATGCTGGCTTCTGATCATTTTCAATTGTCGGTACTTTATTCCGGTTGGGAGGATAACCGGGATTTCTGGCAGTTAAAACATCCGCAGGATAACCAAATAGGCGTTAAAAAAGCCTGGGGTTTTAGTATTAAGATACCTCTAAAAAAACATCGTCAATTATTTGATTACTGGTACCTGCATATAAACCCCGGTTATTTATCGGACCTGATTAAGTTAAAACCCGATGCGGTAATTACCAACGAAATGGGGTTTCGAACCCTGATGGCCCTGGTTTACGGATCAGTTTTTAGTAAACCGGTGTGGGTTTGCTGGGAAGGGTCTTTGCATACGGAAAAAGATATCGGCCTTTTTAAAACGGGTTTACGCAGATTGATGGCTAGGTGGGCCAAGCGGTGGATCAGCTTCGGGGATGCGGCCACACAATATCTTTTAAGCCTGGGGATCAAGCCCGAGAATATTTTACAGGTGCAAAACTGCGTGGATGAACGTTGGTTTCTTAATTCAGCGGCAGTGCCTATTCATGACATTGATCCCAAACCGGTTTTTTTATATGCCGGGCGGTTAGTTGGCGGCAAAGGCGTCAGATATCTTATGGATGCCGCGGCAATATTGCAGGGGGAGGGTTACCTGTTCTCTTTGTTAATTGTGGGCGAGGGCACTGAGCGCGAGCGGCTGGAACAATATGCGGCGGATTTATATTTAAAGAACGTGCACTTTCACCCTCCCGTTAAATCAACGGCCATGGCGGGGATTTACCAGAGTGCTGACCTTTTTATTTTGCCGACCCTGCATGACGTTTGGGGCCTGGTAGTTAATGAAGCCCTCTGGTCCGGCCTGCCGGTGCTTTGTTCAAAGTATGCGGGCTGCGCGGAGGAGCTTTTGCCACCGGCCAATATTTTTGACCCGCTGGACCCGGCAGACTTTGCCGCGGCCTTGCGCAGGGCGTTAACGGGTAAAATTACCCCCCCGGAGCGGAGAAAATTAAAAACATGCCGGGAGGTGGCTGAGATGATAGCCGATGAGTTAAAAGGGGTTCTACAGCATGATGAAAATCGCAGTTTTTCATAATTATTATCAGCAACTGGGCGGAGAGGATATTCTTTTTGATGATGAAAAGGCATTGCTGGTAGGTAATGGCCATAAGCTAAAATGTATGACCAGGCATAACCATGAGATTGGCGCCAAGGGGCGATTTAATACAGCCGTGGCCACGATATGGAACAAAGCCTCTTATCAAGCCGTAAAAAGGCTGCTGGAATGGCAGCCCCAGGTGGCCCATTTTTATAATACCTTTCCTCTTATTTCCCCTGCCGCTTACTATGCGGCCCGGGCCATGCACGTGCCGGTGGTGCAGGCACTGCAGAATTACCGTTTACTTTGTCCCGGCGCTTTCTTTTTGCGGGACGGTCGGGTTTGCGAGTCATGCCTCGGCAGACTGGTACCCTGGCCGGCGCTGGCCCGCCGCTGCTACCGGCAGAGCCGTGCGGCAACTGCCGCGGTGGCGACCATGCTGGCGGTCCACCGTGTTTTAAAGACCTGGCGAGAGGTGGTGGATGTATATATTGCTCCCACCGCTTTTGCCCGCCAAAAATTTATCGAGGGAGGTCTGCCCGGGGAGCGGATTGTGGTTAAACCTAATTTTATTTATACGGATCCCGTACCCGGTGACGGGAAGGGCGGGTTTGCATTATTTGTAGGCCGGCTGTCTGAGGAAAAAGGTATCAAAACCATGCTGGCTGCCTGGTCCAGGCTGGACCAGTCCATTCCGTTAAAAATTGTGGGGGCGGGGCCCTTGGAGCGGGAAGTGCAGGATTTTATGGGCAGGCACCCTGGCTTGGCCTATCTGGGCCACCAGTCGGTGGAAGAGGTGCTGGCTTTGATGAGGGAGGCCAAGGTACTGGTATTCCCCTCGGAATGGTACGAAGGCCTGCCCAGGACGATCATTGAATCCCTGGCCAGTGGTACGCCCGTGATCGCCTCTCGCCTGGGGGCCATGGAAAGCGTTATCGAGCATGGTCGCACCGGGTTACACTTTAACCCCGGAAAGGTAGAGGAACTGGCCGCCCGGGTAGAGTGGGCCTTTGCTCATCCCATGGAACTTGAATTGATGAGGCGGGAAGCCCGGGCCGAGTTTGAGGCCAGGTATACCGCTGAGCGAAACTATCAGGCGTTAATGGAAGTTTACCAGATGGCCATGGAGAGGGCCCGGGTCAGGCGGGCCAGAGGCTGACCCGGGTGCCCCGGCCAGATTTAACCTGACTAACTTGGCGTAAGTCTCCCACTTCTATAAGTGGGAGTACAACGCCAACTAAGTCATGCATTTGCAGTTCTAAAATTCAGGGGGAGTTGAATCTCCCCCTGAATTAAGAACTTGCTTCAAAGGAGGATATCAATGTCTGTTGTGGTGATCACAGGTTCTACGGGTCTAATTGGTACGGAGGCGGCTGAATTTTATGCTGGCCTGGGTTACCGGGTAGTTGGAATTGATAACAATATGCGGCAAATTTTTTTCGGGCCCGAGGGCTCTACGGATTGGAACCGCCGGCGTCTAACCGAGACCCTGGGTACCAAATATACACATTACTCTGTCGACATTCGGGATGGCCGGCAGCTAAACCGGATCTTCTCCGAGTACATGGAAGACATTGCGCTCATTATCCATGCTGCCGCCCAACCATCCCACGACTGGGCCGCTCGGGAACCTTTGACGGATTTTGGTGTCAATGCCGGAGGTACTCTTAATTTGCTTGAGGCTATGCGTCACTATTGCCCGGAGGCGGTGTTTATATTTACGTCCACCAACAAGGTCTATGGTGACCAACCCAATAATTTACCCCTGGTGGAGCTGAACACCCGCTGGGAAATCGACCCCGCCCACCGCTACCATAACGGTATTGCTGAAAGTATGAGCGTGGACCAGTGTATGCATTCCCTCTTCGGAGCCTCAAAGCTGGCCGCAGATGTGTTGGTTCAGGAATATGGCCGGTACTTCAATTTCAAAACGGTTTGTTTCAGGGGAGGCGTGCTTAGCGGCTCCCGGCAGTCCGGGGTCCGGCTGCACGGGTTTATCAACTATTTGATGAAATGCGCCATGACGGGTACCCCTTACACCATCTTGGGATACAAGGGTAAAAAAGTACGGGATGTAATCCATGCCGAAGATGTTGTAACGGCCTTTCATGCCTTTTTTACCAAGCCCCGGCGGGGTGGGGAAGTGTATAACCTTGGCGGGGGGCGGGCATCCAATGTATCTGTGCTGGAAGCAATTACGTTGGTGGAAGAAATCATGGGGAAAAGGCTGGCTCATACATATACCGATCAAAACCGTGCCGGAGACCATGTTTGGTATATTACTGATTTGAGTAAATTTACAACTCATTTTCCGGAGTGGCAAATGAAATATAGTAGCATTCGCATGATTATGGAAGATATTTATGAAAAAAATAAGGTGCGCTGGAGAGACCTGAGATGATCGATTTAGGTAGGCATTCACTGTTGGGTGTACTAATCTCCGCTGTAGATTACGCGGGCGCTGTGCAGCAAATCTTGGCGGCCGCTTTGGAAGGGCGGCCTTTGGCTGTGTCGGCCTTGGCTGTCCACGGCGTGATGACGGGGTACCTTGACCCGGTTCACCGTCGGCGGTTGAATGGAATTGACCTGGTGGTCCCGGACGGGCAGCCAGTTCGCTGGGGCCTGCGCTTAATCCATAAAATTAGTTTACCGGACCGTGTATACGGCCCGGAATTAACCCTAAAAGTTATCAAGGCCGCGGCTGATAGGGGATTGCCCCTTTACCTTTATGGAAGTACTGAAAAGACGCTGGCCTCACTGGTTGCCTGCCTGGAACGCCGTTTTCCGGACCTGGTTATTGCCGGCCGGGAACCATCCAAATTTCGAAGGCTTAACCCCCGGGAAAAAAAGGAATTGGCGGATAGAATCACCCATAGCGGTGCCCGCATTGTACTGGTGGGGCTGGGCTGCCCCAGGCAGGAAGCTTGGGTGTATGAATATCGCAATTTGTTGAATATGCCCCTCCTTGCCGTGGGGGCGGCATTTGATTTTTTGGCAGGCTTAAAACCACAGGCGCCGCCCTGGATGCAAAAAAAAGGCTTGGAATGGATTTACCGGCTAACCCGGGAACCGAGGCGTTTATGGCGGCGTTATCTGCTACTTAACCCGCTTTACGTGGTGGCGCTAATCGGGGAGGCCCTCGGCCTGCGGCGTACCCCGGTAATTATGCCGGATGGGCTGGAGCCGGAAAAATCACATGGTTAGTACTACCCGGTCAAACGCTAAAATATCATTTATCACGCCCACCGGTTTATTGGTATGGGAGTTGAGAAAGATTTTGGAGAATAAAGAAGTTACTATGTAAGTATCTTTGTATTAAAGAAGGTTTTGGTATTATAGTAAGTAAATGGGAAGGCGGAAATTATATGAAGGTTGTGAACATAGTAACCCAAATGGAAGCGGGTGGTGCCCAGCAAGCGGCCATGAATATTGCTGATGTGTTGCAGAAGAGAGGTTATGAAGCCGAGATCTGGTTTTTATATATGAAAAGACCAACTTATCAAGGCTGCCGGGGGGTAAGGGTTATACTTAATCACAGACCCGTTTGGGTAATGGATTACGTGCGCATTTTATGGGGGTTATTAGTATTATTACTTAAACAAAAACCAGCAGTGGTAATTACCCATACCTACTATGCTAATGTGTTGGGGCAAACAGCGGCCCGCTTGGCCGGGGTGCGGGTCAGGCTGGCGGTGCAGCACAACCCGGCACCAACCTATCCCCGGCTGGCCCGGTGGCTGGATTTATTGTTGGGCAGCATGTTTTTTTATACATCCAATATAGCTGTTTCCGGTGCGGCTTATCATTCTTTTGATAATTACCCGGCTCGGTACAGGGAGCGATTAAAGGTTATATATAACGGCATACCCGCGCCCTGTTTGACCTTGGATCGGGAAAATGCCCGCCACCGTTTTGGACTGCCGCTTAAAGGACCTATAATTGTTAATGTCGGTCGCCTGGCGGCACAAAAAAATCAGCAATTATTGATAAAATTACTGAAACACCTGTCTGATGTACAATTGGCTATTGCCGGGGATGGTGAGTTGAAAAATACTTTGATTTATGAAGCCCATACCCTAGGGGTGAAGGATCGGGTTTTTATGTTGGGCGAGGTATCACCGCAGGAGATAGGGAACTTTTTATTGGCGGGAGATGTATTTGTATTTCCTTCTCACTATGAAGCCTTTGGCTTTGCCATGGTGGAGGCCATGGCAGTTGGCCTGCCCGTAATAGCCAGTGATATTAAAGCACTAAGGGATGTGTTGGTGGAAAACGAAGGTAAACCAGTCGGTATATTGGTTCACCCGGGGAATGAATGTGGTTTTGTGCAGGCGGTAAAAAGTGTGCTGGAAGACGACTTGCTGGCCAATTCATTAGCTGAGAGCTCAAGGGCGAGAGCCGGGATGTTTAGCTTGGCGCAAATGGTGGACAGCTACGAGCAGTGTTTTTTGGAGATGACCAATGAAGCAGGTTGAAGAACCGCCCGTATGCTCATTGTTGGGTATTAAAGTACATGGGCTGACGATGACGGAATTGCATGCACTGATTAAAAATGCGGTGGATAATCAAAGGCAATATATTATTGGACACCATAATTTACATAGTCTGTACATCTATCACCATGAACCGGAAATGCGTGATTTTTACCGCGAAGCCGATTATATACACGTAGACGGAATGTCCTTGGTTTTACTTGCACAACTTTTGGGCCTACCCCTGCAAAGAAAACACCGGGTTACTTATGTGGACTGGGTGCGCCCCTTAATGAATGAAGCGGCCCGGCAGGGGTGGCGGATATTTTTTCTGGGCTCAAGGCCGGGGGTGGCTGCCAATGCGGCCCTCATTCTTAGGGAAGAAACGCCAGGTCTACAACTAAAGACCATGCATGGTTACTTTGACGCTGACGTGCAAAGTTCAGCAAACAGGGAAGTTTTGCAGTACATTAATACGTATAATCCACATATCCTCATGATAGGCATGGGTATGCCCAGGCAGGAGCGCTGGGTTTTAAATAATGCACATGCTATTAACGCCAATGTAATCCTTACGGCCGGAGCTTGTATGGATTATGTGGCCAATGCCTTGCCCACTCCGCCGCGCTGGATGGGGCAGCTGGGGTTGGAGTGGCTGTTCCGGCTTTTTTCTGAACCGAGGCGCCTGTGGCGGCGGTATTTACTGGAACCGTGGTTTATACTAAAGCTGCTGATGCGGGAGGTGTTAAAAAAGTAGAGTTTGTGGAAAGAGCAAAATAAAAAACCCATCAAAATAAGCAGCCTTTGTAGGCTGCTATATTGTTGCCAACCCTATTAGTAAAAAGTAAATGTTGTAAAGTGCAGCTGAGCCGCGCTTTTTGGCGGGCTTAAAACCACAGGCGCCGCCCTGGATGCAAAAAAAGGCTTGGAATGGATTTACCGGCTGACTCAGGAACCGAGGTGTTTAAGACGGCTTTATCTGCTGCTTAACCCGCTTTACGTGGTGGCGCTAATCGGGGAGGCCCTTGGCCTGCGGCGTACCCCGGTAATTATGCCGGATGGGCTGGAGCCGGAAAAATCACATGGTTAACGGGTATTAGTAATATTCTTAATGAATACCAATTTAATAAGGAATTAATCTTAATTTCTTTTAATGCTTCACAAATATGTCAGTACCACCTTTGGCAGATGGTGGTCTTTTTTATGCTTTCATTAGCTCCTTCATTTTTAGGGCAAATTGTTCTCCAAACACTTCGCATTCTTTTAGATTCTCCGGTGTTGGGTCGTATTTCATTTTAATAGGCTCCATAATCATATCAAATCCGGCATCGGCTAATCTTTGGTCGATAATTTTGGGCGATTCGCCGCTCCAGCCATAGGAACCGAAAGCACTCCCGAGTTTGTCCTTAAATCTGAGCCCTTTGATGATTTCCAAAATAGAAGCTGTGGCGCTTAAGATACCGTTATTAATGGTTGAACTACCTACTATAAGGCCTTTGGCTTTAAACACCTCGGTAATGACATCGTTTTTATCAATCCTACCGATATTAAACACCTTTGCGCCGATGCCTTTGTTTTCCAAACCCCTGGCAATGGACAAGGCCATTTTCCTGGTGGCGCCCCACATGGTGTCATACAATATGGTTACTGTTCCTTCATGATAACCGCTGGCCCACAGTTCGTATTTCTCTACAATTTGCAGGGGGTTGTCCCGCCAAATAATCCCGTGGCTGGGAGCAATCATATCAATAGGAACATTAAGCTCCTTAATCTCTTTAATCTTCTTTTTAACCAGGTCGCTAAAGGGTGTCAGTATGTTGGCGTAATACTTCAAGGCTTCCTGGAATAGTTCGCCCTGGTCCACCTGGTCATTATACAAATAAGGTGAGGCGTAGTGTTGGCCGAAAGCATCATTGGACAATAAAACATTGGCGCCGGCCACGTAGGTGGCCATTGAGTCGGGCCAGTGCAGCATGGGCATCTCCACAAAAACCAGTTTATAATCTCCCAATTCCACACTGTCGCCGGTTTTTACCACGTTAAAATTCCAATCCTTGTGAAAGTGGCCCTTAATCATGGCGGCGCCGTTTTTGGTGCAGTAAATCGGGGTGTCGGGTATTTTCTCCATCAAATACAATAGGCTGCCCGCATGGTCCTGTTCCGTGTGGTTAATAACTATCAGGTCAATATTATTAAGGCCGATTTCGTGGTCCAACTGTTCCACGAAACCTTCATGAAATGGTGTCCATACCGTGTCCACTAGGGCTATTTTTTTATCTTTAATTAAATACGAATTATAGGTGGACCCCCTGTGGGTGGAATACTCCTCCCCGTGAAACCTTTTTATTTCCCAGTCCTTCACCCCGACCCAAAAAATTTTGTTCTTAATCTCAAGCATTTTCTTTACGCCCCTTTCTATTGGTTATTTGAAAAGCCAAATTTGTACTTAGTTTGTAAAGGATAATAATAAAACATGCAGTTAGCAGTAAAGTTGGCCCTAAAAATCTGTTGAATGATTAATCTTAATTTTGTAATAACATAATAAAAAGATAAGAAAATGGTTATAAAAAGCAAATTATTATTTGACGGCATCCCGCGTCTGTTGGATATGGGGCAGTGCAATAACGCGTACTCCGCCATCCAGGTGGCCGTGACCCTGGCCAAAGTATTTAATTGCGACGTCAATGACAATGGGGTCTGAAAGCACTGACCGGCTGGGGTAGTCATTAAAGCCCCCCGGCCCCCATGAATGGGGGCGGGGGGCTTGGGGGGGTGGGGGTTGAAGTGACCCCCCACCATCCTGAACCAGTTCATTATGCAAAAAGTCCTGAAACGACATGTTATATTGTAACGTTCAATTTTATTAACTGAGTTAATAAAATCACTAAGATATGCCTTATATTCCCTGGGCATATCGTACACTCCCTGTAATGTTGGGTTTTAAATCCGGCTTTATCGCTTCAGCTATAACCAAATCCACTTTACGGTTCAGTAAATCTTCAAGATAGAATTTTAAATCCATGTAGTTATCGAACGTTTTGTGGTTTTGATAAAATTCAACCAGAATGTCTATATCACTGGTATCGTTTTGTTCTCCCCGGGCAAAAGACCCAAAGAGCCCAATTTTTTTTACACCAAAACCTTTAATTTTTATCATATTGGTTTCTATTTTAGCAAGTATTGCATTACCGTTATTCATATTAAATCACCTTTCAGGCCAAACCTGTTTTAGTGTGTTGCTGACTGGGAAAAGCCTTTGCCAATTTGATTTTCATGGACATTTCATTTTTAATTCTTTTTTGTATTTTATCTTATACTTTATACATTGGCAATAAATTGCAACCAATAAATGTAAAGAACAAAACGTAAAAGTATCCAAGAGTTATTAGGTCAGGCGAAGTTAAGCACCACTGCAGATATCTATACAGATGATGTTTTGGATTTAGCAATTAAAGATAATATTGCCTTGGCCGCCACCAATACAGGGGTATATCAAATGGATTGCACAAATCTTAGTTCATTACTAACCTCTCAGAAAATTTAAATCAAGGAAAAAAATAAAAGTAGCTGTGATAAAAAGTAAGAAACCTAATAACCATCCTACAACTGGAGCATAATTAACTGTGGATTTCAATAAATTACCCAACATAACGGACATTCCACCAAAAAAAATTAAACACGCAACAATATAATTTTTCTTATGTTTTTTCTTGCCCATTACAATAAATTAGCACCACCTTAAAAAGTAAAAATATTTTTTAATGTCCCTTCATTGGGCCGTTGGTGCGCGGCCAGGGGCGTTTATTTTGACCGCAGAACAACTACACCCGATGCCGTATGACATAACAACCATCCTTGTCTTTCTGCAGCGGCAAATCAATCCGAATCATCGGTCTGAACTCCGATCCGACTATAACGCAGTAAGGGTCTTCGTCCAGCGCCGTGCTTGCAAACAGGTAGCGCCATTCGCTGGGCAGCCTCTGGTGGTTTTTTATTGCGGCGATGGCATCCGGGAGTTGTTCAAAGGCTTTCTTTATGTCACCGGCATCTACGTTTTGCAATTGTCCATACGCCAGAGTTGCCGGTACTGGAGCTCTTTTAGTTGGCGTTGCAACCTGCGCTTCTCTGCAGGGTCGGTGCTGTTTTCAACGAGGGTTTGTAGGTGGATGATTTTATGCTTGGTTTGTTAGATATCTTCCATGAGCTGTTGGCGGGTTGGCGTTGGCATGAGATCACCTCACAAACGTTGGCCCGCCAAATAGTAACCCAGCTATTATAAGCAGCCGAAAAGCCTGCCAATATGTAATTTCCTTTAAACCAAAAACCTGGGGAATGGTTATGTTCCAGAGCCATTTTACATAGAAGAGAAAAGACAAGCGCAAAAAGTACGGCTAAGATTATTAAACTGAAAACAGCGAATAAAACTCTTGGATGTAAGAACCCCATGTACATGCTGGCACCACCAATTGCTAAATCCATTCAGCAAACAACACCTTTCTTGGTTAACCTTTCCACAGCTAATTATTGGTTTCCTGCTGGGTAGGCACAGAAAAAGGCGGCGATGGTTAGTTGCCGTCCTGGATAACTGAGAATTATTTTTTAACCATAATATCAAAATAACATATGTAATATGGATGCAAAAACCAATAGTATAAACGCGGTTAAAAGTGCTGGCAACATTTTAAAGCCGGAACGAATTATTAATAATACACCTTCCAAAGGGGATCTAGATTGATTGGACTGACCACTTTCAGGATTATTTACAGAAGTCTTTTTCAATGGAAGAAAATTTTGTAAACAGTCTAAAACTATATACAAATAAATAATAAAAAACCATAGGCAGATAATATAATGCTCGGAAATGTATGTTACATTGTAACCAGGGACGCGTACATCTTTATTACATTGCCTGCAGCTTCTGTTATTCTTATATTATTACATTAAGTTAAACTAATGATAGGTTCTCATTAATTCCATATGTCGCATTTACAGATACTGTCATAGACCCCATGGCTAAAGACAGGGGCTTCTCACGGTGTTTCGGTGATTCATGCCCATATTTGTTGCAGTGGTAGGAAAGAATTATAACCATTTGGACACAAAATAGGTTTATAGGACTTATATTGACAAAATATAAACAAATAAATATAATGTCTATAAATGAGGCAAATAAAATAATAAATGTTTGCAAATATGTACTTAGAGTTACTTTAGACACTGCACTGGAAAGGAAGAAAGTATGTAATGAAAATTGTAGTAATTAATGGTAGTCCAAAAGGCAAATCCAGTAACACGAATGTAATGGTGAGTGCCTTTTTGAAGGGAGCACAAGAAGCAGGAGCAGAAACCATAAATATATATTTAACTGAAAAAGAAATAAAACACTGTAAAGGTTGCCATTCTTGTTGGACAAGAGGACCTGGGCAATGTGTAACTAATGATGATATGTTAGGAATTCTTTCACTTATGGCAGGAGCAAATATTATTATTTTTGCTACTCCTGTATATTTCGGAAATATTTCAGGTATGTTAAAAGTTTTTATGGACAGGATGACAATGATAGGAAGTCCTCATTCTCAAAACGACACAAAAGAAAACAGTCAAGAATTAAAGCCAAAAGAATCGCAAGCTCCAAAATTAATGATGATTTCAAACTGTGGTTTTAATGATAGAGACGAATTTCAAGTGATTTCGCTTTGGATTAAAAGAGTAGCCCAAAAGATGCATATGGAATTAATCGGGGAGATTTACGCTACACGAGGAAAGTTTCTAACTTCTCCACCAGAGGAATTGCAACCTTTAATATCTAATTATCTGCTACTTTTGGAAAGAGCGGGAAAGAGATTGCTACCGACATGAAACTGTCAAAGATAACTGAAAAACAATTAATGCAGAACTTTATTTCTGAATAATTTCACATTCTTAACAAAATGTCACTACTTAAATTTACATTTCTGGGAACAAGTATTTACCGGCAAGCGCCGTAGCCCCAATCGGGGCCTTTTTTAATAAACTAGTACAGAGTTGGGATAATATTATCCACCTCTTTAACATAGCCCCTGTGCCACATCCTGATGCGGCCAGGGGCATTTATTTTGTTGATAATATAATGGAATTAGAACCTATTTATTTCCAATTGAATAACTTGTTTCTAAAGAAACTTTTTTCAAATATGGAGGTAACGCTGTGGGAGGATATTATATTAGTAAGCGTAAAATAAGCCCCACCTTGTAAACAGGGTGAGGCAAGATTAAGCTATTTATTATTCACCCGACAAGTCGGCGGCAAAGCGACCGACCAGGGAAGTAGCTCATCCAAAGTGTTTTGATCTTGGATATCTATGTTAGGAAGCCTTTCAAAAAGATACTGAAGGTAGCTAAATGGATTTAAGCCATTTTCCTTAGCTGATTCAACAATGCTGTAAATCGTTGCACTGGCATTGGCGCCACGCGGGGTGTTGGCGAACAACCAATTTTTACGACCGATCACAAACGGTTTAATCGAGCGCTCACTGCGTAATCCAAAACTTTGGATTACGCAGTGAAGGTAGTGTAATACTTTTGTGTTTTTACACTTTTAAGTCCAACCGCTATTTCAGGTGGGATTTTACTTTATCCGGGAAGAAGATCGATCACTGCAACAGAATCTGTCCCTAGTTTTGGATACGGCCTTCCACTTACGAAGGACATACTAGGTGGCCATGTACAGGCATGCTCCTACTCGGCGTGCGTCTCCGAGGCGGCTCACTTGACGGGGACGGGCATTATCAGACGGGAGAAGCGGTTTGTTTCGCTTACTCGCTGGTACGAGCTCCTGGTCGTTAGGTTGTAGTGTCAGACTCCGAGATGACTCTCAGGAAAGGTTCTGGCCCGGCCGTGTCCACACGCAAAGTTCGAGACCTTTCAGCTAGATATGCCAAATCGGAGAACTCATCTCCCACTTCAATCTCTGCGATCTTCTGTCCATCCATCGGTACGGGACGTGGGTAGCTAGCAAGGTTTTGCTGCTCGGGCAATTCCAAAGGGGCCGCGGCAAGAATCTGCCCCTCGGCGCCGTACAAGATGATAAGTTTCATAAGGCTACACCTCCAGAGAGCTCACGGTAGTCTGACCGCAGTGAATCTGAGAAGTCCGGGATCCGCATCCAACTTGCGGACGATAAAGTGCGTTGTCTGGCTCAGGTTATTGTCAGAGGTAACCCACGTCCTAATGGTTTCGACTGCTTCATTGGCTTGGAACGGCCGCACGCTGTAACCCCAGTAGTTGTCTCTGTCGCCATAGTCCCATTCCCAATGGAAATCGCCAGTTCCTTGAAGAACCGGAGGTGCTTGAATGAACGCCATTGTATATCACCCCTAAGTGTTATGTTAAATGCATTTATAGTTTCTTTTTTGATAAGAGGGATTATGCAAGAATGGTTAAAAATAATGTTTTAGTATGAATGTTTCGTTGATGATTACTAACCTGGTTAAGATGAAAAACTACCAGGAGGCGAAGTTATTATGTTTAGAGATAAGAAAAAGGATGGCGCAGTTTTGGTGGGTACCCGGGGATAGGTTCCAGAGATACGCTATCGGGATACGGCCGGCGGACAGGGTAATATTATCGGAACTGCTGGACTATTATGGCGAATAAAAAGGGGGCACCATTTGGCTGCCGCCTGGGATCCGGGGTCGGGTGAAGTTTACGACTCTAACGCCCCGGGGGATTATGCGGGATTGTAGCTGGGTGGGGTTTGAGGTTTAAATGGACATGCCATTTATTGACAGTTACTCTTTTGAAGTGTAAAATGAAAAGGTCGTTCCATGAAAGGAGGAATTCATTTGACCGAAGAATTAATTAGTGAAATACTTGAAAGTTTGATTTAGGCTACTGCGCCGCTTTCAAGTGCCTTTTTGATGTTTAGAATGCAAAGCATTATAGTTAAAACATCTTGAAGCACTGCTATAAACTTGACCATATTCCACCTCCTCCCAATTGTCTTAAGTATTCTATCATTACATAACGACTTGTCAATTTAATATGCAAAATCTGCAAAAAATAAAAAAGCCCCGGCACATGACCGAGGCTGTAATCATTTTGCAACATATTCACTTGTGCTCAAACAAATCTCCGACAGCAGCTGCCGGCAGTGCCTGAGATCATCCTGCTGCAGGCCCAGATGGGCAAGCCTAATAACCCGCTTAAACAGCTGCTGCTCTACGCTGCCGGCTTTCCCAGGTTTGCCCATTCCTCGCCAAATGAATCCTTTAGCTCACGCAGCGCAGCCTCAATCAATCCCCTGGCTTCATCAGCTGTTATTTTTATACCGTGCTCATTTGCCCGGGCAGATAACCACTCCAGTGCCTCATTGAATTTAGCCTGGCCGCCGGCATCTTTATAAACCTGCTCAACAAATCGAACAGCCAAAAGAGCTAGATCCTGTTTGGTTTCAAGCTGCACTGCAATTTTGTTCAGGTTCTCGGTACCGAGTTTGCGCCGGATTAGCTCAAACAGCAACGCTACCAACGCCGGAATCAAAACTGCCAGTACGTCATAGCTAATTTGTATAACTTTATCTTCCATTATATTATCACCACCGTTTTAGTTTTTTCGTCCCAGGTAACCTTACGTCCCAGCGTCTCAGCCATAGCCCGAACCGGGGCATAGGTGCTACCATCCACAATAATTCCGTCAAAAATAACCCCACCCACGCAGATTTTAGGACGTTGTGGGTCTACCGGTTGAACTAGCAGGTGCATTGCTGACCCAATTATATTAATACCTAAGTAATCTCCAATACCTTTTGCAATAGCCAAGGCCACTTTATCCTGATACTCTCCACTGATCAGCATGGCTTCTTCAGCAGGGTTAGAAATAAACAATAATTCAATCAGCACCGCAGGCATCCTGGTATTTTTAATTACATAGAAATTAGCTTCTTTGTCAGGGTCACTGTCGCTCCAATCCTCACGATACATTACATTCGGGAAAGCCTCTTTCATGCGCTTATTAATTGCCGTAGCTAACCGGTCTGCTTGAGTTGTACCTGGTGTAGTATATATCTCGCTGCCTTTCGCGGTTGAATTTACGCTATTGCAGTGAATAGAAAAGAAAATATCTGCTCCTGAGTCATTAGCAATCTTGCACCTTTGCGCCAGGTCCGCATTAAGGTTTGATGGCCAGGGTACGTCATTGCTTTCCCTGGTGTAGCTCATCATTACATCATTAGCTTGAAGTATTTTGCCTATCTTTAATGTTACAGCTAAGTTAACATCAGCCTCATGTATTCCTGTTGGACCAATTGCCCCCGGGTCATAGCCACCATGTCCCGGATCTCCACAAGCTTTCATTTTAAATCCCCCCATAAAATATTAAGGCTCCGGAGCTATGTCCGGAGGTATCGCAGTTGGTGTTACCGGCTGCGAACACTGTCCATAATACGGCTGTTGATATGACTGATAAGGAGTAATTCCCTGGCTACGCTGCAACCATAAAGCGGCAGACTCTTGCACAAAATACCCACCCAAGATAACGCCAATCAGTGGCACAAGGGCCTGAACAACGGCCAGGGCATCTTTGTTACCAATCGCCTTTCCGCAAAAATATAAAAAAAACTGCCGGAAAAAGCTATGGCCAGCACATCCTTGAAACTAAATTCAAAAGGACGGGAAAAAAAGTTTTTCATTTTCCACTTAGCACCACCAATAACGTTATGATAGTCCCTAAAAACGAAAGGGCCGCTGTCCCCGCGGTCCCAATCATAATCTTATATATGCCTGTAACCTTATCATCCACGTTTTTTATCGTGCCATTTTGAGTATGTTGCCAGCCAACCAGGTTCTCAACGTTAGCCTTCAAAGTTGCCACCTCCTCACGAAGGTAAATAATCTCCTCTTCGTGGTTCACCACCCCCACCTCCGGAACTCAAATTATTTCTTATGAAATAACCCGGGCCAATCACCCTCTTGCCCGGGCATAAAAAAGACGCCTTTCCCTGGGCGTATAGCTTTGATCGCAACTTTAAAATAACACTCCCAAATCACCACTTATCACATACCTTGAATATAATATAGCAACCCCCTATTTTTGGAAAGGAAGTGATTATATGACTTACCGTTTTAACTTAATTATCTACACAGCTGAAAAATTCTGGATTATGAAGGATGAAGAAAAATACCTTGAATATGTTGTTATGGAAAGGCCAGTTGATTTATTAGATAACGGAAAACCCATAGAATATTTCAGTGCTAACGATAACGATGAAGCAATAAAAAAGGGTTTGGAGATTGCTAAAAAACACGGATTACTTTAATTTCAAGGGTGTAGGTTGTTCCTGCACCCTTATGTTGTATTTTATAAACTTATTTGAGTACCACCCGCAAACCAAGTAAAAATATTTCACATGAAATACTTACCTAGTCTACTCACCATGCCGTAAAGTGGTAGATGATACAAACCAACCCGGCAATTGCGACAACCCCACCAAAAAGAACTAAAAAAGAGTGTAGGGTGTTAGGTGAGAGTAAAATACCGGTAATAGTAAATGCAGTAAAGGATACACACTTTGAAATTCCAGTTTTTATTGCTCTAAGCACCGGAGCAAGGCTTGGGGAAATAATCGGCCTGCAGTGGAGTGATATAGATTTAAAAAAAGGTGTTATCCACATAAAACACACAATGGAGCGCAAAAAAGATGGATCACTAAGGCTTACTAATACTAAAACAGTAAAAAGTCGCAGGGCCGTAGAGATCGGTGAAGATACCATAAACAAATTAAAGCAGCATCAGACAAGGCAGAAAGAATGGGAAGTTGCAGCAGAGCCCGGAAAATGGCAAAAAGAAATAGAAATCGTGCTTGGTAAAAAGCAAAAAAATAACCTGGTGTGCACTCACCAGGATGATGGCCGGCCAATTAATCCTAACGCTTTAAGTAGCCGGTTTAGCCGTATAGCAAAAAAATTAGAACTTGATATAGGTTTCCACGACCTGAGACATACCCATGCCACAATGTTACTTAAAGCAGGTGTTCACCCTAAAATTGTATCAGAAAGACTTGGACATGCCAATATTGGAATGACTTTAGACACATATTCACATGTGCTGCCTACCATGCAAAAGGAAGCTGCAGCCATCATGGAAAATTACCTAAAATAAGGCTCGTTAGCAATCCGTTAGCAAAAAGGCCCCTCCATATCGGAGAGGCCTTGATTTTTGCGGCTAAAATTGGAGCGGGTGACGAGGATCGAACTCGCAACCCTCAGCTTGGGAAGCTGATGCTCTACCATTGAGCTACACCCGCATATATATAGCATATATCATTATACGTACTATGCTCATAAAAGTCAAGGTATGTGTGGGCGCTGAAACCTGGGCAAGGGGTAAGCTTTTGCATGATAGGTTTTGTTCGATGGGACAATACTTCTGGAATAATATGGCCGGCGGTTTTGTTATTTGTAAAGCCATTAATATACTTTGGTGAACTGTTACCCCAAAGATGTTCTGCAGCTTATTAGCAGGAAATTTGCCGACTTTGTTGAAATTTTTTATTGAGGTGACATGGATGACCACTGCTGACCATAAATTTATTGTTGAACAAAATAAAGAACGGATCTATCGACTTAAACAGCAGGTGGATGAAGCTACCGATCCCCAGGAAAAACGCAGGCTGAAACGCCGGCTGAGGCAGGCACAAATAGAGCAAATAAAATACCTGAATAAGCTGGCCTGAAAGCAATTTTGGGATTAATCCGGCGTGACCGGGTATAATTGCTATTAATTTAAGAACAGCCTCGATAAAATTTCTTGCCTAATATTCCTTAGTTGTCATATAATTTGATTAGTTAGCTAAAAGGGGGCAATTATATTGGGCAAACATATTAAAACCATTACCGGCCGGACGCTGCAAAGCACCATGCGCAGCGGAGGTTGCGGCGAGTGCCAGACTTCCTGCCAGTCGGCTTGTAAGACCTCTTGCACGGTCGGCAACCAGGCTTGCGCCAATAAAAAGAAAAACTAACTGCACCTGATCCCTTTACGGGATGAGGTCTTTTTTTTGAAGGGAATGATATAAATTGATCCATGTTTTTACCTTTGATGACACCAATATAGTGCTGGATGTCAACAGTAATGTCGTGCACGAGGTGGATGAGCCGACTTTTCAAATTATTAAAGATTACCAAGCTATACCTGAAACAGGTTTGATAAATAAATACGGGCCTGTTTACGGTGCCGCCACTGTTAAGGAAATTATCATGGAAATCAGGGATTTAAAGGATAGCGGGCTGCTTTTTTCCCCGGATCCGCTGCCGGGCGGATACCAGCCTCCGGAGGGCGAAACGGTCAAAGCGCTTTGTCTGAACCTGGCTCACGACTGCAATTTGCGCTGCCGTTACTGTTTTGCCAGCCAGGGTGATTTTGGCGGCCGGAGGGAGCTTATGACGGCGGAAGTGGGCCGTGCGGCTCTTGATTTTTTAATGCGTGCTTCGGGCAGCCGCCGGCATGTAGAGGTGGATTTTTTTGGCGGCGAGCCTCTTATGAACCGTGCGGTGTTGGTGGAACTGGTGGAGTATGGCCGGAACCGGGCCCGGCAGGCAGGTAAGGAAATCAAGTTTACCTTGACTACGAACGTTACCCTGCTGGACCGGGATATGCAGCAATTTATCGGCGACCATGACCTGGCGGTGGTTCTATCAATTGACGGACGTTCCCAGGTGCATGACCGCATGCGGGTTACCGCCTCGGGCGGGGGCAGCTACCGGCGGGTTATGGATAATATCATTGCTTTCACCGGTTCACCATATTGCCGGGAGTATATCATCAGAGGCACTTATACTCGTTATAACCTTGATTTTTGTGCAGATGTCAGGCATCTGGCGGAGGCCGGTTTAAACCATATTTCTGTGGAGCCGGTGGTGGCGGGGGCCGAAACTGACTATGCCTTCAGGGATGAGGATGTGCCTGTATTACTGGAGGAATATGATAAATTAACCAGGTACTTATTGGAAAGGCACCATCAAGGACGACCCCTGGATTTCTTTCATTTCAATATCGATTTGGAGGATGGTCCTTGCCTGCCCAAGCGCCTCACCGGTTGTAGCGCTGGTTCTGAGTATTTGGCGGTGGTGCCCGGGGGAGCATTGTACCCCTGTCACCAGTTTGTAGGTCGGGATGATTTTCAGGTGGGCACAGTGTTTGACGGTGTGATCAATAAAAGCATAGGGAATATATTTCGAACTGCGCATATATATAATAAAAACGCTTGTCGGGAGTGCTGGGCCAAATTTCACTGCAGCGGTGGCTGTCATGCCAATGCTTATTCTTTTAACGGTGATTTGCTAAAACCTTACCGGTTGGGTTGTATACTGGCACGTAAACGGCTGGAGTGTGCGCTGTATCTTAAAATTAAGACCCATGTGGAATAACTGCACAATACTAACAAAAAGGGAAGCGCTATGCTTTCCTTTTTTTGTTGATAAACACTTAAGTTTACGATATGTGTTTTCAATGTTATAATAAACACTGTTCAATATGAAGTATTTTGTCAGTTTATGCATAATTACGCAAGGGAGTGTTTGGTATCCGGAATATTTTAAGTCAATTAACTAGTAAGCTAGCGACAACCATAAAGGAAATATTTAATTACCACATTGGTGCTAAAACAGTGCTGATACTGGGTATTACCGTGCTTGTTGTATGTACATTCTTTAGCCTGGCCCGCTGTGCAGTGGTTTGGAACGGGAATGTTGTGGCAGTGGCCCAAAACCGTGAAGTTGCTGAAGCTGCGGTAAATGATTATTTTCGACAATTGGAAAGAACAGCGGGGATGCCTGTAAAAATAAAAGAGGATGCAATTAAGTATCGACCTACCTGGCAACTGGGGGCGTTGGAAGATAAGAAGGAGATACAGCGCTGCCTGGCCGGTAAATTGGACTGTCAATATGAGGCCTGCGGTATTTTCATAGATGGTAAACAGGTGGCGGCGGTTAAGGATGAGACAGTTGGCCAGGAGGTGCTGGATAAGCTCTTATCTACGTATAGCGATAATGGCCAGTGGAAAGTTGACTTTAAACAAAAAGTCGACATTAAAAGGGTAACCGTTGATGGGTATGAGCTGATGGATACTGATCAGGCGGTGGAATATATCCAGTTTGGCGGCATAGAAGTGAGGAAGTACCAGGTGCAGGAAGGAGATACTCTTTGGGATGTTGCCACGGCGGCAAAATTGCCCGTGGAGGAATTAATAGAAGCAAACCCGGACTTAACACCCCAGACCTTGCAAATCGGGCAGGAAATAAAAATATCCCGGCCTGCGCCGCTTGTTGATGTGTTGACCACCTATAAAGATATGCAAAAAGAAGAAATAGCCTACCGGGTACAGGAAAAGGTTGACCAAAACCTTTACTGGGGTGAACAAAAACTTGTGCAAAAGGGCAGCCCCGGCCAGCGGGAAGTGGTTTATGAAATAACTTTGGAAAACGGCCTGGAAGCAGACCGCAAGGTTTTACAGCAAAAAACCATTAAGGAGCCGGTGCCGCAGATAGTTGCCAAAGGTAATAAAAAATTACTTGCTTTTCGTGGCGGTAATGGGCGTCTGGCTTACCCCACCGCAGGCGCTATAGTGTCACCCTTTGGGGAACGCTGGGGTAGGGCCCATGAGGGAGTTGATATAGCGGTCAACTATGGTAGTCCGGTGGTGGCAGCGGAGGCCGGTACGGTACAGCAGGCCGGTTACCGGGGTGGCTATGGACTTTGTATTGATATTAGTCACGGTAGTGGTGTAGTAACCCGTTATGCTCACCTTTCCGCCGCGGCAGTAAAACCGGGACAGCGTGTGGAAAGGGGACAATTTATCGGCCGGGCCGGTTCTTCGGGAAATTCCACTGGTCCGCACCTGCATTTCGAGGTAATAGTTAACGGTACACATAAAAACCCCGCCTTATTTATTTAAATTACAAGACAATTACCAGGTAATGCTGTTTTCTATCCCTTTTGTTTAAGGTATAATGTTTTTGTGTAAAAATATGTGGAAATTGTTAGGGAGGGCAGCAACCTTGGTTAAAAAGGATAATCAGCAATCTAATAATTTTGGCTCCTTTACAAATTTATCGAGGAAGAAAAAGCAACAAAAAATTATATTTGGTATTCTTGCTGTTGTGCTGGGAGTGGGTTTGGTCGGCTCCTCCATGTTTTGGGCTTTTGGTGATAACAATATACCGTCCAAGTCTAAAGTGGCCGATGTGCAACAAGGTGATACCATTGATCAAAAAATAGCTGATCTAGAGGCACAATTAAAGGAAGACCAGCAAAACACAGCATTGATGGGCCAGCTGGCCGGGCTGTACAGGGATAGCGGCAATGCTCAGAAAGCGGTGGAAACCTATGTCAAGGCACTTAAAATTAAGCCCGACGACGTAGATATGCATAAAGAACTGAGCGTAACGTATTTTCTAATCGGCGATTATGATAATGCCGAGGATCAGGTGCAGCAAGCGCTAAAATTAAAGCCGGACGATGCCTACGCGCATTATTATGCAGGCCAGTTTTATGCTTTTCGCAGTGATGAAGGCCGCGATGTGGCTAAAGGTATAAAAGAATTAGAGGAATTTGTACGTCTACGCAAAGAAGGACCTGATGTGGAAAAGGCCAAGCAGTATATTAAGGAATTGCAGGATGGCCAAACAAGCTAAACAGGGCCAGGGCAACCTGGCCCTTTCTGTTATAATTTACCGTGGGCATTGCAGTCAACTAATTATATAATAAAACCATCAATTGATTATAAGGGGAATAATGCATGACCGTGAAGCAGCTTGACAATTTACAGGTACCCCAGACCCCTGTTTGCCATACAGCAAAGCTGCTGTCTCTTATTTTAGCGGTGCTGTTCATGGTCAGTACACTTATATTGATCAGGGTACCGGAAAGTGTTAAGGGATATATGTATGGTGTTTTCCGGGAAATTGCCCGGGCCCAAATGCTATTGCGTACCCACGGGTGGCAGCATGTTGAGGACGAGTATTTAATTATCCGTTACATAGGCGACCATGAAGGATCGGAACTGGTACAGGAAACCACCCAACTAGTTTTCCAGCGCATTTGCGACGATTTTAATTTTTCACCGAAACAAAAAGTGCCCATCGTAGTTTATAATTCACGGGAAGAATTAAATGCCAGTTTCGGTTGGCCGGCCAGTGAAAATGCCATGGGTGTATATTGGGGTGGTGTAATTAGGGTACTGGCACCGCAGGCCTGGATAAATGAAAGTGACCCTGCAGCTGTGCGGCATGTTTTCCAGCAGGCCGGTCCCATGGCTCATGAAATGACTCACCTGGTTTTGGATTACGTGGCCCGGGGCAATTACCCTCGCTGGTTTACAGAAGGCTTGGCCCAATATGAAGAATATAAAATTACTGGGTTTATGTTTGAACAACAGACAGGAATTTGGGATCAGGGATTGTATCCACTAAAGGTAATGGACCGTAACTTTGACTCTTTACCAAATCAATCCCTTGCTTACAGGCAGTCGCTATCAGCGGTGGAATACATTGTAGCGGTCTATGGTGAGGACGGGCTGCATAGAATTATTAAAAATTTGTCAAAGGGTCTAAACTTTCATGACTCGATGATACAGGCCCTGGGAACGGCTCCGGAACAGTTTGAAAGTCAGTGGCATGTCTGGTTGTCCAGGGAGCTGCACCAGCCTTTGTATATTAAGCGGGAGGATCAAGCTTAAAATGGACAAACTAATTATTAACGGGGGGCGGCCGCTGCAGGGAAAGGTGCGTATCAGCGGCGCTAAAAATGCGTCTTTGGCAATTTTATGCGCTACTATTATGGCCGGCGATGAAGTAGTGCTGGAGAACATTCCTGATATTAGCGATGTCAGAGTAGTGATAGAGATTATTAAACATATCGGCTCTGAGGTGACCTGGCTAAGCAGCTCATCGCTCAGGATTATGGCACCTGCTGTTATATCGGCGGATCCACCATGCGATCTGGTCAAAAAGCTTCGTGCATCAAATTTACTGTTGGGACCAATGCTGGCCAGGTTTGGCTATGCCAGGGTCTCTCTACCCGGAGGCTGCAATATCGGCGTCAGGCCTATGGATCTTCATTTTAAGGGACTGGCTGGTATGGGTGCACAAATTAACCTTGACGGTGGGTTTGCCGTGGGCAAATGCACCAACCGGTTGAAGGGTGCCCGTATTTATCTGGACTTTCCCAGTGTAGGCGCCACCGAAAATATTATGATGGCCGCCTGCCTTGCCGAGGGACAAACTGTGCTGGAAAATGTAGCTAAAGAACCGGAAATAGTTGACCTGGCAAACTTCCTTAACTGCCTGGGCGCTAAAGTGCGGGGTGCCGGTACCGATGTTATTAAAGTTGAAGGGGTATCCGAACTCGGTGGGTGTGTGCGTTATGCCGTTATCCCGGATCGTATTGAGTCAGGCACTTTTATGGTGGCAGCAGCGGCCACCAGGGGGCATTTAGTGCTTGAGCATGTCATCCCTTTACACGTGGAACCTATTTGTGCCAAACTGCGGGAAGCCGGTGTCCAAGTCTATGAGGACGACGATAGGCTTACCGTTAATGCAACCGGAGAATTGCACCCTGTAGATATAAAAACGATGCCTTATCCAGGTTTTCCTACCGATATGCAGTCGCAAATGATGGCCCTTTTATCCACGATAAAAGGTACCAGTATTATCATAGAGAATATTTTTGAGAACCGGTTTCAGATTGCCGATGAGTTGAAAAGAATGGGGGCCCATATCAAAGTTGAAGGACGTATGGCTGTGGTGGAGGGAGTACCCTGTTTATGCGGCACCAATATAAAAGCCACTGATTTGCGTGCCGGAGCAGCCCTGGTAATTGCCGCTCTGATGGCCCAGGGGCAAACCGAGATATATAACACCCATTTTATCGACCGGGGTTATCACCTGTTGGAGGAAAAACTCACCAAACTAGGCGTAGAGATCAAAAGGGGTCAGGCTTAAACTTTGTATAACTTGTTTGCAAAAGGCGTCAATTTGCGCCTTTTTTGCTGTTTATTGAACTAAAAACAAAGCAGTTTGTAAAACAATAACCGGCTAATTGTATACGTGACTGTTCGTCTGTTACTTTGGCTATAATAAAAGGATTTTCGGAACTGCTGTGAAGCCTCTCCCGCCTGTAGATGCGGGAGGTGAATGGGTGAGTTATGATAGAAAAATAATGGCTGTTGGTGTACATAATTAAAATGAAAGGATGATAGTGTCAAGTATGAAAAAAGTTCTTATAATGCCCTGCCTTGATATCAAGGAAGGCAGAGTGGTAAAGGGAATTCAATTTGTCAATTTGCGGGATGCCGGTGATCCCGTGGAATGTGCCCGTACATATTGTGAAAACGGTGCTGACGAGTTGGCTTTTTTAGATATTACCGCTACATTGGAAAAAAGAAAAACCACCTTGGATGTAGTGCGCCGGGTGGCCGAGGTAACAACCATCCCATTTACAGTAGGCGGTGGTATTGCTTCCCTGGCTGATGCTGAAGCTGTTTTAGCGGCCGGGGCGGACCGTGTGTCCATCAGCAGCGCGGCTTATCGTCAACCCGACTTATTGGACCAGGCTGCAGCGAGATTCGGTTCTGAAAAAGTGGTGGTAGCTATTGACGCAGATAGAAATCCAGCTTTGCCTTCCGGCTATGAGGTTTACATAGACGGGGGTAAAACCGCCACCGGAACAGACGCCGTGGAATGGGCCAGGCAGGCCGAAGCCAGGGGGGCGGGAATAATTCTTCCCACCAGCAAAGCCTGTGACGGTGCTAAAAGTGGCTATGACATACCTTTGATTAAGGGCATTAAAGAGGTAGTACAAGTACCTGTTATCGCCTCCGGCGGGGCTGGTAAGATGGAGCACTTCCTGGCAGCGGCTCAAGAAGGACAGGCTGATATACTGCTGGCCGCATCTGTTTTCCATTTTGGTGAGATTTTAATTGGGGAGTTAAAACAATATCTACGGGATAATGGCGTTGTCACCGCCTAAACCCTCATTCCGGCGGGGTACAATTATTTATGAAGATAGGGTTGCATAAAGCTGATATGTTGATAAACTTAGTAATTTCCGGTTAAATATAAGAAGGCGGGCCAAAGATGCGGATTACTGTAGCTGCGGTGGGTAAATTAAAGGAAAAATACTGGCGTGAAGCAATTGCCGAATATAGTAAGCGGCTTAGTGCCTACTGCCGCCTGGAAATAGGTGAGGTGACCGACGAAGGCTATACTGAGGGTTTGCCGGTCGCTGAAGAGGAAAAAATTAAACAGCGGGAATGGCAAAAGATCGCCCGGCACCTCAGAGCAGATACCTATCTGGTAGCCCTGGACGTGCAAGGTGAACAGGTATCCTCGGAGGAACTATCCGCCCGCCTGGATAAGCTGGCCCTGGACGGGCACAGTGACATTACCTTTTTGATTGGCGGCAGCCTGGGTTTGCCGGCCCAGGCCCTCAAACAAGCCCACTGGCGGCTGTCCTTTTCCCGCATGACCTTCCCGCACCAGCTCATGCGGGTGGTGTTGCTGGAACAAATTTACCGCGCTTTTAAAATATCCCGCGGTGAACCGTACCATAAGTAACGGCGGTTTTTATGTGCTATCCAAATTAGATAATTAAGACTATAATAAAAGAAAAAACTATATGAATTATTATCTGATGGAAATTAAGTTGTTAAAAAAGGTGGTTCCAATGATAGTTGTTTCTTTCTTTAACAACAAAGGTGGAGTAGGAAAGACAACTTTATCAATAAACATTGCATCATTTATAGCTTTTAAGTACCAAAAAAAAGTGCTTTTTATTGATGCAGATCCTCAATCAAATTCAACTCAAAATATTTTAAACGACGATTATCGTGATGATGTTTATAAAAAAGATTCAGATAAAACTACTTTACTTTCATACTTGCAACCATTATTAATGGGTGAACCTGAGATTAATAAAAACAACCGACCACTACTTAAAGAAACAAATAGGTTTAACTTTGAACTGATTCCGGGTCACCCCCGGGTTTCACTGATTGAGGATATTTTGAGTGAAGCATGGACAAATTGTAACGGTGGCAAAATTGGGGGTTTCAGAATAACCAATTGGCTAACATCACTAAAAAGTATTTTTGATAAAGAATATGACTTATTATTTATTGATTTAGGACCCTCCCTAGGAGCCTTAAACAGAAGTATTTTGTTGAATTCCGATTATTTTATATCACCTATGGGTTGTGATATCTTTAGTCTGATGGGAATTGAAAATATTGCTACGTGGATTTACTCGTGGCAAGCATCATATGTAAGGTCCGTAAAGTTTCTTGAAGAAAGTTACCCAAAAGAAAAAGATATGTACCCTATAACACTTGACATAAGTAACAAATTTAGATTTTTGGGTTTTTCTGTGCAACAGTATATCACAAAAGTTATAGGCGGAGAGCGCCGGGGGATCAGGGCATATGAGGAAATAATGGTTGAAATACCGAGTATAATCAATCGTAATTTAAGTTGGCTTTTCCCAAAAGGCTTACAAATTGATGACTTAGTGCTTGGAAATATACCTCATCTTTACAGTTTAGTTCCACTAGCTCAATCAAATCACTGCCCAATACATGATTTAAAAACACCTGATGGAATTGTTGGGAATCATTTTAAAATGGTTAGGCAATATTCTGAACTGATGGAAGATATGTGTATCAAATTACTCCGCAATATGGGTGAGTTATATGAGTAGAATTAACTGGCCTCCGTCACTCATTGAAGACATAGCTAGGAGTAGGTGTATATTCTTCCTAGGTGCAGGGGTTTCTGCAGGCGCTAAAACTTTAGATCCAGTACCCAAGAGGCCTAAAACGTGGGATAATTTCTTAACCTCAATAAATGATTCTTTTATAACTGATCCATCAGATAAGGGGTTTATTGCCAGGCTAATTGAAGAAAAAAGATTCTTGTTGGCATTACAATGTATTAATAATCTAATTGATAGTGGAACATATCAGCATATAATTGCGGAGGAATTTTCAAACCCTGATTATCAGCCTAGTCAAGTGCATGAGTTAATAAGCGAAATCGATCCCAAAATTATAATTACAACAAACTTTGATAAAATATATGAAAAGGCTGTTCCTGTGCAAGCAATTACAAAAGTAATATATGATAATCCTAGTAACTTTTCTGATGCCATAAAATCTAATAAAAGGGTTTTAGTATATGCACACGGTTATATTGATAATATAGGAACTATTGTGTTTACCAAAGGACAGTATTTTCGCGCCAAAAGGGATTATCCTGAATTTTATAGCATATTGCAAGCACTTTTTATGACAAATACTATTTTATTTATTGGTTACGGATTAAATGATCCTGATATCAACTTATTACTAGAGAATGTTTACATCAGGACAAGTTCAACAAAATCTCATTATAATGTAACCCTTGAGGGAGTTCATCCTTCAATTGAAAAAGATTGGAAGTCTAGTTATAATATTGATACACTTGAATACGGACCAACTCACGATGATTTAACTCAAGAACTCGAAGTGCTAAAAGCATCGGTAGAAACCTATAAAAGTGCACATGGAATAGGGAAGATATAGGGCATAAAATATGCCCTATTTTATGCTTCTTTCATCTGTTACTTTTTTGGGGAACCTGTATCGAATATTAGTAATATTCGCTTGTTTAGGGATGGTTTCAAACATTAATCAACTCCATATTCGTCCATATAAAGAAGACCAGGCTTTGTTCAAGCCTGGTAGCTGGAATGTTATTATTTTATACACAAATTGACAAATTGCCATTCTTTATGAAAAATAACGATAAAAAAAGTTATTTTGTTTTATATTCTTTTAAATGTGTGAATTCCACAAGAGAGTCGAGCGTTTTAAGTGTAAAAACCTTACCTTTTGTAGCAAACAATAACTTTTTCATATCCTCACGACGGACACCGAACCCGCGCCCGCCAATACAAGCAATAACTTCAAATTTGGGCATGCTTTTTGTATCTCCCGTTAAACTAATAGAAGCCAGGTGCTGTATACGTGTTACTTTATCACGAGCGGTACCGTCATCTTCAGTAATTTTAGCCTCGATGACAACCTGGGGATTAAACTCACTGGGAATTATAAAATCCGGCGCCTGGTCAAATCCTGCAATACGTTCAGCCCTCTTTGTTTTCCTGTAACTAACTCCCGCATTGGCCAGTATTTCTTCAATAGCAGACTCAAGACTATCACCAATTAATTCGGAAACTGAGTCCCTGTGACCGGCAAAGGGTCGTCCCAAGAATCGCTCATATAAAAGCATGGCATAAGGTACTCCTATACCTGACATCGCTCTTATAGCAGATGGACCAGCACTTGTGTCTGCCTTATCCAAGCGATGAATTTTATCGGCGCCCACTTCAGGAACCGGTGAGTTGAGTAACTGGCAAGCTGTTTCTATCAGCGCTTCCACTCGTTCCTTTGTAATGAGGCTACTGCTTAATGGCGTTAAAGGTGACATGCGAATATTGCGGTCCAAGGTTCGAACGAACCCCTGATTCACTTCAATACCTGTGCGTTGTGTAGTTACGTAAGCCCACTCCGGAGGAGTAAATCCAAGCATTGTCCTTAATACAATAATAATCATTGGGTTTTGAAAAGCAGCTTTTATTATAGAAACCGGATCAATGTTTTGGAACCCGCTTGTTACCCGCTTTAAAGACTCATAACCCCTCTCAAATACGGCGTAGTCAATAAACCCATTGCCCTTAGGCAGTACCAGGAACTCTGATTCAAGGCAGGAGAAGACAGCGGAAATGTATACATCCGGATTGGCTTCAATTAAGGGGAAAGACACTTCAAAAGGATATTTCATCTTCTTTTCCTCCATAATGCTCTTGTTCTTCGCGAGCTATTGAACTTTGATAACGGGGAATGTTTGACAAAACATCTGATAGAAGTCTTTCAACAATAGGCCAACCGCCGAGTTTATCAATGGCCTGTGTAACTACCTTCATCTTCTCCGATGCTAACAAGCCTACATTCCAGTTTTTGCGCAAGTTCCAGACAGCTAAACGGACGAGATGTCCGTAAGCAATACAGCGTATATCACCATGCGTTAAATTGACGTTTCCTTTTCGGATACTATACAAATCTTCTTTAACCAGTCCAGCTATTTCTTCAGGCTTGGATACTATGGTACGCCGTGGGACTGAACCGGTTGAGCGACAGACAAAAACCGTATCAATTATTGATGAACCCGTCCCGTTAATATGGATGGAAGCTCCCATCTCCGCCGGACAAGGGATTGAGGCAGAGCAGGTTAGTCCAGCATCAAGGACTGCAACTGCCACAGGTAAATATGCTTCAATTTTATTATGATGATAGGTGAAGGCTAAAGGCGCACCCTCTTTTAATGCATGCGCCATTTTCACAAAGGCAGCAGCCAGTCCTTCAGTGAAATGTGAAAGTCCTCTCTCCATCGTAATATTACCGGTTAGCTCATTCTCGTCCCTTGTGGAATGTTTATCAAAAACTCCACTTGCGTCGTCAATAGCCAAACGGCGCAGCCAAACATAGCAAAAATCCATCAATTCAGCATATTGCACATTGGCGAAATAAGGCGGATCGGTTATTACAGCATCAAGGGAGCCTGGAGGTAAGTCGGCGAAGGTTGAGCTGCAGCAATGAAGTGTAACATTTCTATCTTCCGGTGGAATGGAAGTGTTGCGGTGTTCTCCAATCCATTCGCCCCTAATCTCCACTTGTACTTTTTTTCCGCCTTGATGCCGAATTTCGAAGGGTTTATCACAGTAGGCTTTAGCGCGATCATACTTGAGAATAATATTAGACCAACCGCCACTTCCAATATTTGAGTATTTTCCACCATTTGAGATACCCAGTAGATTGGACTCACACTGCATTAGTCCGACTGGAAAGCCGTGTATTGAAAATATGTCCAGTGATTTTAGTGCCATCGTATCATAACGACAAAGCATATTCTGGTAACGAAGCAAATCAGAAAGGTTTGTTGCTAATGCATTTCGAATCTTTTCGTCTTTAAACCCAGCAATTGTCCGGCAGCTTAATTCCAATCCCAATAGCTGTCGATCATTAAACATCTCGCGGTATCGCAGGTACCCCCATCTATGAAGTCGGTCAGTTTCATCACCAGGTGGGATTTCATCATCAGGTACAAAACTTGGCAATAATCGTCTCCAAGCTTCAGAAGCTATCTCATATTTCTCCAGATCTTCCCGGTCCGGTTTTTTGAAGAACCTGCCCTTATGGTTGGGCTTACATGAAGGACAGTGATACTCTATTGCTATCATGCGGTGTTGAGGGGCGCCATTTGAAGGCTTAGGGTAGGTATTTATTTCCCCACAGTGAGGACACTCAGAATGGTTGCGAGTGTCTGGCCCGCTAATTTTTAATACCTCACCGCAAGCGTGACAACAACTAAGTTTCTTTCTATCCTCCACCTCATTCAATTCGCCGCAAGCAGAACAAATGATTACATTTTTCGGATGGCGCTGGTTTCCAGCAAGCAAATACCCGGGAAATAAATCATAAGTCATCCCACACTCATCACATTTTAGTGTTTTTACCCAGATGAAATACTTGACGTGGGCATTTGGAGAACCGCACTCTGTGCAAATAGTCCTATAAAAGGAGCCAACTTCCTTCTCCAGGCGTTCTTGAAGAGCAACTGCCGCCTTACGATATGCCTCCAAGTCGAGATGCGCAATCTCCTGGCGAACGATCCAATACGCCATTGGATTAATATCGTAGCCAGTAATGTCGCACCCAAGACGATTGGCTTCAATAAGCGGTGACCCCCCACCCATAAATGGGTCAGCTATTTTAAGCTTATTTAGGTTATGTGCCTTATAGAAATTATCCTTTAAATTACCATTAGCAAACTCAGACAACAAAAGCCCCCTGAATAAAGTACCGGGACGTCTGGCAAACCATTTATGTACAGCTATGATTGGACGGTAGTTTTGTTGAATCCGCTTTTCATGAAGGGCTAAATCAGAAATAAATGGAATATCAAAGTCTTTTTCAATCATTACTTTTCCTCCGAAAAAGCCTGTTTACTAAACCTTGTGTTATTCGCTTATTTACACCAGCTTTCCTGCATAAAATTAGCTGGCATTTACAAATAGCTTAATTTTATAAAACCACATTGCTCTCATTTATAACCGTTCTAGCATAATTTAAAAATGGATATAAATTCATGTCGTATTCTCCTGAAAACCATATTCTTCGTTCGACGAACCCAGCTTGCCCTATCAGTATTACTTGCCAACTCTATTTCGGTAATGGAAAAACCTGTTCAAGAGAATGTGCACATACTCTTTGTCTAAAAGCAAATCGAAACTAAGAAATTTTTCTCAATGTATGATATCCATTTCGAATGTAAAGTGGTAATGATTGAAGTGATTCTGGAATAATATCAGAGCCTTCACCATAGACTGCAAATTCGTTATTAGCTAGAAAATACCCTGCATCAATAGCTAGTTAATCAACTATTTTACGCAAAAACCCAGACACAGCGGGGATTGGATGATCTCCTTTACTTGTTTTATTGTTAATTTGAACTGCAGACTGACCAAAATAATTCGTTTTACTACAACATGAGAGGCCTTGTCCTGGATAATCTGGGCAAACTGTATGTAGAGCTGTCGCGGCGGGGAGGCAGCAGAGAGCTACCAACTGGCGATAAAGACCTTCGACGAGGTGCTGCGGCTAGCTCCTTGCTATTGGTAGGCGATAGCAGCTTACGACAAAGCACTGCGGCTGGCGCCCGATTATGTCCAAATCCACAACGACAGGAGATTGTTTTAAAGAAGCTAGTAAAATTAGCTGTTAGGTAGTATACGGTGAACCGTACCATAAGTAACGGCGAAAAAGCTACCTAGAAGTTCATAAGACTTTAGGCAGCTTTTTTTAATATTTTCGTAGTATCTGTCATGTAACCTGTTGATAAATAATTTGCAAAGACTTGTTAGTAATTTAATGCCCCCACCCTACTTACATAGCCCTTTATTATTAACTTCAGAATACGTTTACTGATTCACTCACTCAATTTCCTTGAAATCTCCTTTTTGTTCAGCACCTACTACAACCTTTTTAACTAATTTTGTTGCTTCTACGCCAAATCTTCATTTCCCCCGCCTGCTTAATTAATTCATCCCGAAAATCCGGATGCGCTATATTAATTAGCGCTTCGGCCCGTTCCCAGGTGGATTTGGCTTTTAGAATAGCTTTACCGTATTCAGTAACCATATATTCAACTGATGTTCTTGGATCAGTAACAATAGAGCCTGTAGTTAAAAGAGGTTTAATTCGAGAATACTTTTTACCATTTTCATCTTTATAGGTAGAGGTAAGGGCGATAAAACTCTTCCCCCCTCTGGAATCAAAGGCACCGGTTACAAAATCAAGCTGCCCGCCTGTACCACTAATCTGCCTGATACCTGATGTTTCTGCATTAACTTGACCAAATAAATCTACTTCTACAGCGTTATTAATAGACATTACTTTATCATTCTTGGCAATTATATTGGGATGATTAGTATAATCTACCGAGTAAGTAGCACACCTGGAATTATTATTAATAAAGTCATATAATTTCTGTGTACCCAAGGCAAAAGTATATACTATTTTATAAGGGTCGATATTTTTATTCCGCCCGGTTAACACACCTGCCTCATACATATCCACATATGCATCTACCAACATTTCTGTATGTGCACCCAAGTCTTTCAAGTCTGATTCGGCCAGCATTTTACCAACTACATTGGGCATAGCACCGATACCCAACTGAATGCAAGCCCCATCCTCTATTTCTTCCATTACATACGAAGCTATTTTCCGGTCCTCTTCAGTAGCGGCAGGCGAGGGAATTTGCGGCATAGGAGGATTATCGCCTTCTACTATATAATTAACCTCAGAAATGTGAATAGCTTCATTATACCCACCCAGAGCCCGGGGCATATTTTCATTTACTTCCACAATAACAATCTTAGCCTTATCTACAATGGCCCGGGCATGAGATACCTGGATCCCAAAGTTAAAAAACCCGTGTTCATCCATCGGTGCTACCTGCAGCATAGCCACATCAACCGGGAGGTATATTTCATAATAAGCCGGTACTTCCCTATACAGAACAGGTATAAACCAGCATACACCATGGTCCTGCAGTTTTCGATCCAGAGCACCGAAATGCCAGTTATTATAAGTAAAGTGTTGTGCTTCCGGATCCACCTTGACAACCTCGGGCATTCCGTAAGTTGTACAGGTAGCACGTATCTTCACATCCCTTAACTCTTCTTTTCTTTGCGCCAAAGCTTTGTCCAAACTAATGGGTCTCCCATTAAATGAATTGTAATCTACCCAATCGCCGGACTTGATAACACTAACTGCTTCCCGGGATGAAACAAGTTTACTTTTATATATTTCGGTAAAGGATACCACTACTATTCCCACCTTTAGGAAAACAATTTAGTTGTGTCATGGCCGACAATATGCCAGCCATGATATTTAGTGTATAACTTTAACTATTTCAATACATTAGCTGCTATAACTACCCTTTGCACCTGGCTGGTACCTTCATAAATCTGCATTATCTTAGCGTCACGCATGTATTTTTCTACCGGATATTCTTTAATGTACCCATAACCGCCCAGAATCTGTACAGCATCCGTGGTAACTTTCATGGCCATATCACCGGCATAACCTTTAGCAAGTGAGGAAGCAGCGCTATAAGGCATACCGGCATCTCTTAACCAACAAGCTTTGTATATTAACAGGCGGGCTGCTTCAATTTCCATCGCCATTTCTGCCAGCATAAACTGGATACCCTGTAGAGCTGCTATTGGTTTTCCAAACGCTACTCTCTCCTTGGCATAGTTTGAAGCATATTCAAAAGCTGCTTGGGCCACACCTACGGCCAGGGCGGCAACCATGGGACGAGACATATCGAGTGCTTTCATGGCAATTTTAAAACCGTCGCCCTCTTTACCCAGCAGGTTTTCCTTCGGAATACGTACATCTTCAAAAATTACATCAGTGGTACTGGAAGAGCGAATACCCAGTTTATTTTCCTTCTTACCAACAGATACACCGGGGCGATCTTTTTCAACGATGAAAAAGCATAAACCCTTATGACCTTTACTCCGGTCCACCGAAGCACAAACAGTAAAGATATCAGCTACGCCACCGTTAGTTATAAAGCATTTGGAACCGTTAATTACATACTCGTCGCCTTCAAGTTTAGCTGTGGTTTTTAAAGCAGCAACATCGGACCCGGCACCGGGTTCGGTAAGACAAAAAGCAGCCAATTTTCCTTCATTGAGTACATTAAAGAAACGTTCTTTTTGCTTGTGATTTCCGGCAATCACTACCGGGTCAGCTGCCAACAGACAAGATGCTGCAACAGTTGTAGCTACACCGGCACAACCCCTGGACAGCTCTTCCATAACTACTGCCTGTCCAACTGTGTCCAAGCCGGGTCCGTCGTACTCTTCAGGAACCCCAACGGTTAAAAGCCCGGTTTCATGCAATTTGGGAATTAAGTCATAAGGAAACTGATTTTTTTCGTCATACTCTTGAGCTACCGGCATAATTTCCTGCTCCGCAAATTTACGGGCCATGCGTCTCATAGTTTCTTGTTCTTCAGTTAGTAAGAAATCCATTATTGTTCCCCCTTAAAAAATGTTATCATTAGAATAGATGCAATTTTTCAAATTTATATATCTCTGGTCCACAGTGAAGCCATAGCCGGTCCACCACCAACACATAAGGAAGCTCCACCCACAGTCAAATTTAATCTTTCTAATTCATAATACAGGGATACTATGATCCGAAGAGCGGTACATCCAACCGGATGGCCAAGACCGATTCCGGAACCGTTATGATTCACTTTATCCAAACTCAAATCCATATCAAAGTCCTCTTTAAGTATTCTACCTACTCCCAGCCACTGGGCAGCAAAGGCCTCGTTAATTTCCCAGTATTCCACATCCTCAAATTTCATGTTGGCCTGCTTAAGACATTTAGGAATAGCAACAGCCGGACCAAGTCCCATTACCTTGGGATCCACACCCTCACAACAGATATTGACCAGTTTCATTAAGGGCTTGATTCCCAATTCAGCTGCTTTATCCTTGGACATGATAACTACAGCGGCTGCTGCGTCATTAATACCGGAAGCATTGGCAGCAGTAACAACACCACCCTTTTTAAATGCAGGCGGCAGTTTGCTCATTGCTTCAAGATTGGCACCTCTTATAAAATGCTCATCAGTATCAAATATCTTAACACCTTTTTTGGATGTAATTTCTACCGGTACAATCTCCCGCATGAATATACCCTCATCAACTGCTTTTGTAACCCGTGTATGGCTTATAAGTGCCAGTTCATCGCATTCCTCACGGGTAATACCATACTTTTCCGCAATATTTTCAGCAGTTACTCCCATATGACCGGGAACCAGTTCATCAAACAATCCATCATGAATCATACTGTCTTCGATGGTTCCTGCATTCATTCTGTAACCCATACGAGCCTTGGGAATCAAATAGGGAGCATTTGTCATACTTTCAACACCCACTGCCAGGCCAATTTCAGTTTTACCCAACATAATATTATGACAAGCAACCTCCAGCGCCCGCATACCTGAAGCACAGTTCTGGTTAACAGTAACAGCACCGCTTCTGTGAGGAAGCCCGATTCTCATTCCAACCTGCCGTGCCGGTAAGGAACCCTGCATACCGGGAAAACACTGTCCCATACAAATTTCATCAACCATATCTGCAGAAATTCCGGCCCTTGCGATAGCTTCTTTACCGACAGCGATAGCCAGTTCTCTTGCAGATACATCTTTTAAACCACCTAAAAATTTTGCAATAGCGGTTCGACAAGCACTTACTATAACCACATCTTTAATTTCCATCAAAATACCCCCTTCTTATGCTAAACCACAATTAATTGCTTTCTTTACACTTCCTTGTCCAGAGCCACCTCATCAAGAAGCTTATACAGCTCGGTTACAAGCTCCAGATTTAAAGTATTCATCACCTTGGGCCTGTTCAGCTGAATTACGGCAATGTTTCCTTCTTTACTGTAAAGCAGATTTTTGTAATCCATTCATTCTTCACCTACCTTACTTCTTATAATTGTAAAATCCACGCCCGGTTTTCAGCCCCAAATGCCCGGCCCGAACCATCTGTTTTAAAAGTAGTGCGGGACGATATTTACTGTCGGCAAACTCCTTATGAAATACCTCGGCAACTGCCAATACAACATCTATACCGACCAAATCAGCCAGTGCTAACGGCCCCATAGGCATGCCTGCTCCCAATTTCATGGCAGTATCTATTTCCTCTTTGGTACCTATCCCTTCACCGAGGGCAATAACAGCCTCATTAATCATCGGAACCAAGATGCGGTTAACAATAAATCCAGGGGATTCCTTGGCGTTAACCGGCACTTTACCCATTTTTTTTGATAACTCGGTAACAACAGTTAACGTTTCCTGAGAGGTATCCAAACCTGGAATAACTTCTACCAACTTCATTACCTGGGCGGGATTGAAGAAGTGCATACCAACAATTTTATCCGCTCTTTTGGTTGCAGCCGCCATTTCAGTAATTGAAAGTGATGAAGTGTTACTGGCTAAAATTGTATGTACAGGGCATAATTCATCCAGTTTCTTATAAACATCTTTTTTAATGTCCATATTCTCAATAATAGCCTCAATTACTAAATCCACTTCTTTACAATCATCATAAGTAATACTGCCCTTCATACGAGCTAATACTTGCTCTTTATCTTCAGCCGTCATTTTACCCTTATCAACGGCTTTCTGGAGAGCCTTACCAATTCCGGTTATAGCCCGGTCCACTAAACTCTTTTCTACATCAATAAGAACAATTTCATACCCTGATTGAGCTGCTACTTGTGCAATACCGGAACCCATAGTCCCACTACCAAGAACTGCTATTTTTGCAATATTCATATATACTTCCTCCTCTAATAACTATAGTTATCAATTGAGCACAAACCATGCCACAAAAACAGGTTGTTGTAAAATAATGAGATATTTAAAGTATCAGAAAGTATTAAGAATATAATTAAAATTTTATATAACTTAGAAATATTGCATTATTATAAAAATAATCTCATTTTTGCAACCCATAATATGACAAATTGCAGAATCTCTAAACTAAATAACCTTTCTCTTTTTGCATCAATATTCGCAATTTGCGATACCTGAGATTAAATAAAAAAATCACTCCAATTGGAGTGATTTTTTATTTAATATTGTATTTTTTTATTTTTCTATAAAGAACCGATGGATGTAAATCCAGTATGCGAGCTGCTTTTCTCCGGTTACCATTTACCTGTTTTAAAACACTGGTAATCATGTTTATTTCTGTCTGACTCACAGCTTCAGTCAATGTCTTTGGCTCATAAAGTGCGGGACTGACGTCAACTATTTTTAACAACATAGGAAATTGTTCAGGCGTAATTAACTTTTCATTTGCGAAAACAAAAACTCTTTCCAGACTGTTTTCCAACTCCCTCACATTTCCCGGCCAATGATACTTCATAAGAAGTTGAACAGCATCTTCTGTAAAACCATGAACATTACAATTTAATTTTTTATTGAGTTTTTTTGTTAAATAACTTATCAGTAAAGGTATATCATCTAACCTTTCTCTTAGCGAGGGCATTTTAAAATTAATTACGTTTAAACGATAATAAAGGTCCTGTCGGAAAGTACCATCCTTAATCATTTTTTCCAAATCCCTATTAGTTGCAGCAATAACTCGAACATCAAGGTCTAACGAACCAATACTTCCAAGTCTCTCTAGCTCACGCTCTTGCAAAATAGTTAAAAGCTTGGATTGCATTGTTAACGGCATTTCACCTATTTCATCCAAGAAAATGGTGCTACCTTGAGCCAATTCAAATTTACCGGGTTTGCCTCCTTTTTTAGCTCCGGTGAAAGCACCTTCGTCGTAGCCGAAAAGCTCAGACTCTAATAAATTCTCCGGTACAGCCGCACAATTAACCCGAACAAAAGGTTTGTCAGCTCGGAAACTGGCATTATGAATAGCCTGAGCAACCAGTTCCTTACCTGTTCCACTTTCACCGGTAATAAGCACAGTCGATATTGAGGAAGCTATTTGACAAGCTAATTTTTTTATCTCCTTTATTTTTTCACTCTCTCCAATTATATTGTCAAAAGTGTACTTGGCCTTATGAAATTTTTTAAATTCCGCCTTATAGAATTCTAATTCTTTCTCTAACTGTCGGAGTTTTTTTGCCAATAACTTTCCCGAAGTCATATCAGCATAGAGGGATTTTCCGATTGCCCCAATAATTTCACCATCGTCATTAATTATTGGAATTCTTAAAACAATAAACTTTCTTCCGTTTACTTCCCAAAAGTCATATAGAATTGTTCTCCCCGACTCTATAACTTGTGGTAATTTCGTATGACTTGTAACATCTGCAATATGTTTTCCCATAGCATCTTCTATATTTAATCCCAACATCTCAAGATAGGTATTGTTTATTAATCTAATATATCCCTGCTTATCTACAACAACAATGCCTTCATAGGGGTTATCAATTAGCACATCCAAGACACCGTTGTTAAGCAATTTCTGTTTTAACATTTGAATATCTTTTTGTTCTGTCAAGTCGGGCACTCCTCAAAGTGTTAATTAAAATTTACTGTATTTTTCGACAACAATATCATATTTCCTTTTCAATAATTAAATTATGGAGTTTTTTTTATGAAGCAACTCAAATGAATAGAATCATGTAAAAAGATGTGTTTTAAAAAAGGCCTGTATCAAATTTTACTTTCTTGGAATTATATAGGAGAACATATTTATATTTTTGGAAAAGGTGGTGATTATCATGACGCAACCTCAGGAAATAGGTGTTACCAAACCTTTGGAACGAGAATTCCCGAAGAAGAAATATGATGAACTTGAATCTTTTATAAACAGCCTGGAGACTACCAAAGGGGCTTTAATTGAAATCCTTCATAAAGCTCAGGACATTTTTGGATACCTTCCGAGAGATGTGCAGCTTTTTGTTGCACGCAAGCTGGGTATTCCCGGTGCAGAGGTTTATGGAGTAGTAAGCTTTTATTCCTACTTCACTACAAAGCCCAGTGGGATACATACCATTAGTATTTGCATGGGAACGGCCTGTTTTGTTCGGGGAGCAGATAAAATCGCTGAAAAATTTAAAGAAAAGCTTGGTATTGAGTCGAATGAAACCACCGAGGATGGGCTATTTACCATCAAGGATGTCCGCTGTATCGGCGCTTGTGGCCTTGCCCCTGTCGTCATGGTGGATGACAAAGTGTATGGAAGGGTTAAGGTAGAGGATGTCGACGATATTATAAATACGTATCGGCGGAAAGGAGAAGCAGTATGCAGATAAAATCCCTGGAGGAGTTATCTAAAATAAAACAGGAATCTAAAGGCAAAATCAAGCCGAGACTTCACCGGGATACTACAGCAACAGAGAAAAATATTTTAGTCTGTGGAGGCACAGGGTGCCTGGCAAACAATAGTGATAAAATCATACAAATATTAACAGCCCTTTTAAAAACCCGGGGCATGGTCGAGCAAGTTAAGGTAATTCGTACAGGCTGCTTTGGATTTTGTGAACAAGGGCCAATCGTAAAAATCGAGCCCGATAATGTATTCTATGTCCGTGTAGGATTGAAGGATGTCAAGGAAATTGTTGAAGAGCATATTATCAAAGGCAGAAGGGTAGAGAGACTCCTGTATGAAGATCCCCGGAAAAAGGAAAAAGTTCATACACAGGAAGAGATGACTTTTTATAAAAAACAGCTCCGTGTTGCGCTTCGCAACTGCGGGTTGATTAATCCGGAGAATATTTATGAATATATTGCGTTAGGCGGCTATGAAGCATTAGGAAAGGCGCTAACACAAATGTCCCGGGATGAAGTTATTGAGACCGTAAAAAAATCAGGTCTTCGCGGGCGAGGAGGCGGAGGTTTCTCTACGGGGCTTAAATGGGAGATTACCAGACAGCAAGAAGATGAAGAAAAGTTCATCATCTGCAATGCGGATGAAGGGGATCCGGGGGCTTTCATGGATCGAAGCATTTTAGAAGGTGATCCCCATAGTGTAATAGAGGCTATGGCCATCGGTGCATATGCAATCGGTGCAGACAAGGGGATAGTCTATATTCGTGCAGAATACCCCCTGGCAATCTCCCGGCTGACCACTGCCATGCAGCAAGCTAGAGAACTGGGTTTTTTGGGGAAAAGAATTTTTGGAGTAGACTTCAACTTTGATATTAGGCTCAAATATGGGGCGGGTGCCTTTGTTTGTGGAGAAGAAACCGCGCTTATCAACTCCTGCGAAGGTAAGCGGGGCGAACCTAATTATAAGCCGCCATATCCAGCTGAAGAGGGCTATTGGGGACATCCTACTTGTGTAAACAATGTGGAGACATTTGCCAATATTCCGGTGATTATATCCAGGGGAGCAGAGTGGTTTGCGACCATGGGGACGGAAAAAAGTAAGGGTACCAAGGTCTTTGCCCTGGCAGGTAAGATAAATAATGTTGGATTGGTAGAGGTACCAATGGGCATTACCTTGCGTGAAATAATTTTTGACATCGGAGGTGGTATTCCTAATGGTAAAAAGTTTAAAGCCGTGCAGACGGGAGGCCCCTCCGGCGGGGTAATTACGGAAAAGGGACTGGATACACCTATTGACTATGACAACCTTTTGGAGACAGGCTCCATGATGGGTTCAGGCGGCATGATTATCATGGATGAAGATGACAATATGGTCAATATAGCAAAGTTTTATTTAGAGTTTACTATGGATGAGGCTTGCGGAAGGTGCGTACCGGGACGCATAGGCACCAAAAGACTTTTTGAAATGCTCCACAAAATAACATCAGGAAAGGCTACCATGGCGGACCTGGATGCCTTGAAGCAGTTGGCATACATGATAAAGGACAGTTCTCTGTGTGGACTATGTCAAACAGCCCCCAATCCAGTTATTAGTACTATGAAACACTTCTGGCATGAATATTTGGCCTTTATCAAGGATGTAGATCATCCCCAGGGAGAGGGAAGGTATGTGCCAAAGAATAAAATTGGTTTGAAATCATAAAGGGGGTGTGAAAAATTTTAGCTGAGCAGCATAATCATGCAGATAAAAAAAACATACATATCCGTATCAATGACCAGGAGTTGACTGTCCCCGAAGGAATAACGATTCTGGAGGCGGCTCATGAAGCGGGTGTCAAAATCCCTACCCTGTGCCATCTGGACTTGCACGATTTCCAATTATACAATAAAACAGCTTCCTGTAGAGTATGTATGGTAGAGCTGGTTGATGCAAGGAATAATCGAAATAAACTGGTACCCTCCTGCGTTACCAAAGCACAGGAGGGAATGGTGGTACGGACCGATACCATTCGGGCTATCACAGCTAGAAGAATGGCAGTGGAATTACTATTATCAAACCACCCTAATGAATGTTTCACATGTCCCAAAAATCTGGAATGTGAGCTTCAATCCCTTGCAGAGGAGCTGAATGTAAGGGAGATTCGTTGGGAAGGGGAGAGGATGGACTATCCCAAGGATATGTCCAGCGATGCTATTGTTAAGGATGCCAACAAGTGTATTTATTGCAGGCGCTGCGAGACTGCATGCAATGAGGTGCAAACCTGTGGGATTCTTTCAGGCATTGGTCGTGGCTTTAATGCTTTTGTTGGCCCCTTTGCCAATATCCCCATGGTGGAGTCTTCTTGTACGTATTGTGGACAATGCGTGATGGTTTGTCCCACAGCAGCCCTTACCGAAGCCTTTCACTGCGATAAGGTTTGGGAGGCCATCAATGATCCTGATAAGTATGTGGTAGTCCAAACCGCCCCCGCCATCCGTGTTGCACTGGGGGAACTTTTTGGCATGGAACCCGGGACCATTGTTACCGGCAAAATGGTAACTGCTTTAAAACGCATGGGATTTGATGCAGTATTCGATACGAATTTTGGAGCGGACCTTACTATCATGGAGGAAGCTTCGGAGCTTATTTATCGCCTTAAAAACAATAAAACACTACCGATATTAACAAACTGCTGCCCCGCCTGGGTCAAGTTTATTGAGCACCAATTTCCGGAGTTGATCCATGTTCCTTCTACCTGCAAGTCACCACATATTATGCTTGGAACCATTGCCAAAACTTATTATGCAGAGAAAAAAGGTTTGGATCCTGATAATATTGTGGTAGTATCGGTCATGCCTTGCATAGCCAAAAAGGCGGAGGCCAAACGTCCGGAACTTACGAAGGATGAACATAACAATGTGGATATTGTTATTACAACCCGCGAACTGGGGGCAATGATTAAGGAAGCGGGAATTGAATTTGTCAAACTGCCGGATAGCAAATTTGACAGTCCTCTGGGGGAAGCAACAGGTGCATCTGTTATATTCGGTACAGCCGGAGGAGTCATTGAAGCGGCACTCCGTACCGCTTCTGAATGGATGACAGGTAAACCGCTTGATAAGGTTGAGTTTGAGGAGTTAAGAGGAATGGAAGGTGTTCGTAGAGCTACTGTAAAAATAGGTGATCAGGAGCTTAAAATCGGAATTGCCAGCGGTCTGGGTAATGCACGGCATATTTTAGAGGATATTAGGGATGGTAAAGCCAATTATCATGCAATTGAAATCATGGCTTGCCCCGGTGGTTGTATTGCTGGAGGGGGGCAACCTTATCACCATGGAAATGATGAGGTCATCAAGAAGCGCAGAGAAGCCATTTATGCAGAGGATAGAAATAAAAAAGTGAGAAAATCCCACGAGAATAAGGAGATCCTGGAGCTTTATAAGAATTATCTGGGAGAGCCCTTTGGCAAACGGGCACATGAACTTCTCCATACCCATTTTGAAGAAAGGGAAAGAATATGAAGCCTCGTGCACTAAAATTCATAAAAGCCAAGCCCGGGAAGGAAAGTTCCTGGGCTTTGTTTCTGTAATGTTGGCAAAAATACACCAAAGCTATATTTGTCTATGTGGAGGCGCAGGTTTTAGCAAGGCTTAATTGCTTACTAATATGCAGCAGTTGAGCCTTTTTCGTGTAAAACTTTCGATTGCTCCTGTTGGGAACCCGCCCTACTTGCTCTTTCTTGGTAAACGGAGATGTTGTATAATGTACTGATATGAAAGGGGAGTTTGGTATATATGGAAGATAAAATTCAAATGAAAGTTCCAATAGTGGAAATTGACGGCGACGAAATGACCAGAGTTATCTGGCGGGATATTAAAGAGATTTTATTGACTCCTTACATAGATTTAAAAACAGTATACTTTGACCTGGGACTTGAGAAGAGGGATGAAACAGAGGACCGGATTACGGTGGAAGCTGCCCGGGCTGCCAAGGAATATGGTGTGGCGGTCAAATGCGCCACCATTACCCCCAATGCTCAGCGGGTTAAAGAATATAACTTGAAGCAGATGTGGAAAAGCCCTAATGGCACGATTCGGGCGATTCTGGACGGCACGGTTTTCCGCACGCCGATAATTGTCAACAATATAAAACCCTTTATAAAAACATGGGAAAAGCCTATTACTATTGCCAGGCACGCTTACGGCGATGTTTACAAAGGTGTGGAAATGAAGATTGAAGGAAAAGGTCAGGCGGAGATTGTCTTCACGGGGCAAGATGGGCATGTATCCAGAGAGGTTATCCACGATTTTGCCGGGCCCGGCATTATTATGGCTATGCACAACCTGGATAAATCCATTGAGAGCTTTGCCAGGGCCTGCTTTAATTTCGCGCTGGACCAGAAGCAGGACCTGTGGTTTGCCACAAAGGACACCATTTCTAAAAAATACGACCATAACTTTAAAGATATTTTCCAAGACATCTATACCAGGGAGTACCAGGACAAGTTTTCAGCGGCGGGAATTGAATACTTCTATACACTCATTGATGATGCCGTGGCCAGGGTAATCCGCAGTTCCGGTGGCTTTATCTGGGCCTGTAAAAATTATGACGGTGATGTAATGTCGGATATGGTGGCCACCGCCTTTGGCAGCCTGGCCATGATGACTTCGGTTTTGGTTTCGCCTGATGGTTGTTTTGAGTACGAGGCTGCCCATGGTACAGTGACCAGGCATTATTATCAGTATTTAAAGGGTGAAAAAACGTCAACCAATCCGGTGGCCACTTTATTTGCCTGGACAGGCGCATTGAGAAAAAGAGGTGAATTGGACGGCATCTCCAGTTTAGTTCAATTTGCCGCCGATCTGGAACAAGCAGCCGTAGATACCATAGAAGCAGGGATAATGACCAAAGACTTGGCCTTGCTGGCAGAAGGGGAAAAGAAGATAGTCAATACCCGGGAATTTCTGCAAGAAGTTAATGCACGCCTGGGAAGACGGTAAGTTTGAGCAGGTAAGTGGGGACGCTTTTGCTTGTCCTTTAGGGGTAGGCAAAACGTCCTCACTTGCCTGTTGACATAAATGTAGAAAACGAGAGAAAATGTATTAGCCACATAATTGGCAGTATTTTTGGGTAATATATGGAAATATGAACCAAATTTAAACGTGCCATACAATGCCTGCTCAAGGAGGAGAATAGATAAAGTATGAAGGCCCCACAAAATGAATTATCCGGCGGTACAAATTTTATTCAGAATATTATCAATGAGGATTTAAAGCAAGATAAAAACGATAGTCGGGTACACACCAGGTTTCCACCTGAACCAAACGGGTATCTGCACATTGGACATGCCAAGTCCATTTGTTTGAATTTCGGCCTGGCGGAAGCATATCATGGTCTATGTAACCTGCGTTTTGACGATACCAACCCAACTAAAGAGGAAGTCGAATATGTCGATTCCATTAAGGCAGATGTTAAGTGGCTGGGCTTTGATTGGGGTGACCGGCTGTTTTATGCTTCAGATTATTTTGAACAGCTCTACGGGTATGCCGTTGCGTTAATCAAAGCTGGCAAAGCCTATGTCTGCGATCTAACTGCGGAGCAAATCAGGGAGTATCGTGGCACTCTTACAGAGCCTGGAAAAGACAGTCTCTACCGTACCCGCTCGGTGGAGGAGAACCTGGATTTATTCCAGCGAATGAGGGCTGGAGAATTCCCGGACGGGTCCCGGGTGCTGCGGGCGAAAATAGATATGAAATCGCCTAATTTAAACATGCGTGACCCGGTGCTGTACCGCATTCAGCGGGCCAATCATCACCGTACGGGCGATAAATGGTGCATTTATCCCATGTATGACTTTGCCCACCCAATTTCGGATGCCATTGAGGAAGTTACCCATTCCATATGCACATTGGAGTTTGAAGATCACCGCCCGCTGTACGATTGGGTGCTGGATAACTTGGACGTTCCTTGTCGCCCGCAGCAAATTGAATTTGCCCGGCTCAATCTCAGCCATACTGTGATGAGCAAGCGTAAGCTGCGGGCGCTGGTGGAGCAGGGGTTTGTCAGTGGTTGGGATGACCCGCGCATGCCCACTATATCTGGTTTGCGCAGGCGCGGCTATACTCCGGAAGCCGTTCGGGACTTTTGTGATCGGATCGGCGTGGCTAAAAGCAATAGTTTTGTTGATATAGCCATGCTGGAACACTGCATCCGAGAAGATTTAAATGACCGGGCGCTGCGTGCGATGGCAGTGTTGCATCCGCTCAAAGTTATCATCGATAACTACCCGGAAGACCGTGTGGAAATGATGGATGCCGAGAATAACCCCGAGCATCCCGATATGGGATTCCGGCAGGTGCCTTTTACACGGGAACTGTATATTGAACAAGATGATTTTCGGGAAGACCCCCCAAGGAAATTTTTCCGCCTGGCTCCGGGCCGTGAGGTAAGGCTTAAACATGCTTATATTATTAAATGCGAGCGGGTGGTCAAAGACGAGCAAACCGGTCAGGTATTAGAGCTGCATTGCACCTATGATCCCGATACCCGCAGCGGCATGTCTAATGAGGTGCGCAAGGTAAAGGGCACACTGCACTGGGTTTCAGCCGCCCACGCGGTTAAAGCCGAAGTGCGTTTGTATGACCACCTTTTCATAAAAGAAAACCCGGAAGAGGATGAAGATTTCAGGTCCAATATAAATCCCGGCTCGCTGGAGATATTGACCTCTTGCCTGGTGGAACCCAGCCTGGCGGACGTGCACCCGGGGAACCGGTACCAATTTTTAAGACAGGGGTATTTTTGCGTTGATACGGAAACAACTGCCGGTCAACCGGTGTTTAACCGGATCGTTTCATTAAAGGATTCCTGGGCTAAGATACAAAAGGCACAGGGTAATAAATAGATTAAAATACTTAAAAGGACCTCTCCATGCAACTAACAAAGGAGAGGTCTTTCTTTGGTTTAGGTGCCAGATGTTGAAAGGTTGAAAATCTTTGATTTTCAACCTTTCAACATCTGGCACCTATCAAGGCGACAAAAGCATTGAGGTACGGAGTCTATACGGAAATGAGTGAGTACCGCAGAAGCCGAGCCAACGTAGAATTCCGAAGTGAATCTCGTGCGGATTTTTCAAGCGTTTCAGAAGCAACGAAGGGCCAAAAGACCATTAGAAGATGAAGGTAGCGTTCCCTGGCTTACTCACTTTATGTGCTGCAAAGGACCGAAGGAAGACACGGAAACGTCTTTATGCCTCTCGTGGCTTGGAAGTGCCGGGGTAAGACAATGGAAACGTCCCTATGTCTTAAGATACGGGGCCAGTGCCGCCCAGTAACATTCATCCACTGCCGCTTCCACCTGGATGCCTTCCGGGCCGTATTTTTCGCTATAAACTTTCCCGTGCTGGTGCAACAGGGCCACCAGGTCCGTTCTATCATACGGCAGCCGGCCTTTAAGCAGTCGTTGCTGGTGAAGTGTATTTTGGGCGATTAATTCTTTTAGCTGCTCAAGGCCTGTGCCGGTGTGGGCGGATACTTCAACAAACTGGCAGTGGTATGATAGTTTAACTTGCTCCAGCAGTTGATGGTTGACCGGCTGATCTATTTTGTTAAAAACCAGTATGGTATGTTTATCCTGCACCCCCAGCTCTTTCAAAACAGCTTCCACTGCAGCAATTTGTTCGGCTAAACCGGCATGAGATGCATCCACCACGTGCAGCAAAAGATCTGCTTCAATGACTTCCTCCAATGTGGCGCGAAAGGCCTTTACCAAATGGTGGGGTAGTTTGCGGATGAAGCCCACTGTATCGGTTAAAAGCACTTCCCGGTTGCCGGGCAGTTGCAATCGCCGGGTGGTGGTATCCAGGGTGGCAAATAGCTGGTTTGCCGTATACACCTGCGCTTGGGTAAGGGCGTTTAATAAAGTGCTTTTACCGGCATTGGTATACCCAACCAGGGCCACCACAGGCGAGGCCGATTCACGCCGGTTTTGCCTTTGCTGTTGACGGTGCCGGCGCACTTGTTCCAGGGCGTTGGTAAGCTCATCAATACGCCGCCTGATATGGCGGCGGTCTGTTTCCAGCTTGGTTTCACCCGGGCCGCGGGTGCCTATGCCGCCGCCCAGGCGGGACAGGGCGGTGCCCAGCCCGGTTAGGCGGGGTAATAAATAACGCAGCTGGGCCAGTTCAACCTGCAGCTTTCCCTCTTTAGTGCGGGCACGCTGGGCAAAAATGTCCAGTATTAACGTTGTACGGTCTACAATGCGGCAGCCAATGGCGTGTTCCAAATTGCGGGCCTGGGTGGGGGTTAATTCGTCGTCAAATATAACCAACTCGGCTCCCAGGCTCTGCCTGTGCAAAGCCAATTCTTCCACCTTGCCCCGCCCGATAAAAAACGCTGTATCAGGCTTTTTCCTGTGCTGGGTCACTCTGGCCACGGGTGTTGCTCCCGCAGTGTCGGCCAGCAAGGCCAGTTCGTCAAGGGTGTCCTCACCGGCTATGGTAACCAGGATAGCTTTCTCGATTTGCCGGGTTTTGCTTGTCGATACCGCCGCAGGAGGTTTGATGCTATCTTCAATGTCTTGGATTAACGCCGTTAAAGGGAATGCGGCCAATTGCGCAAAAGACATTGGACCAAAATTTTGAAAGTTTTGAGTAAGTTGTCCGTCCCGGGGTTCCAGGCAGGCCAAACAGGCTTCCTTTATTTTACCGTCCTGCACTCCCAGGGCTACCATCACATCAAGGCGCATATCGTAAAGAGCCGCGTAGTCAACCGCGCTTAACTGCCCGCTGCCCGATGGGTGGGTATGGATGCATCGCAAGCCTGCCAGACGGTGTTCACCTCGCCGCCTGCTTTGGGCTTTAAGCTGCACCGTGGCAGCATCGCCCACACCAACGGATGCCACCCTCCCCTGCCGGTCCATAAACACGACCAATTCCCGCTGGTTACTGCTGGATATAACCGCCATAATTTGGGCTATTTCCAGCGATATAATCATGTTTTTATCAATTGCCAGTTCGTAAATTCCTTGCAATAAATCCAGGTCAACCTTTTTGAGACCCCGGGTGTTACCGTAAACTGTTTTGGTCAAATTATCACATCCCTGAAGGACATTTTTCATCCGAGAATAATTATAACATAGACATAATTGGGGCAATAACTGTGACTATCACTAAAGCGTAATTTAAAGATTAGCGGAGTCGCGGGGACGATTCTAGTATCCCCGGAGCATAGCGAAGGGCGTAAGGCAGTAAAAACGTCTCCGTGGCTTATTTTAGTGACTTAGTGAAGGCGTAAGACAGCGGAAACGTCCCCGTGTCTTACTGAAGTTTTGCCATCTACCACCTGTGGACTATGGCCGAGCAGTCAGTTAAAATATAATCGTGGGACTTGAGTGAAAAGTAACGTTTTTATGGAAGGAATATTATAGAAATATAACGAATAGCATTACATGGTGAATAGATTCTTAACACGCTTCTGGCAGCAAGTTCAATTATTTAGTCCCGTTTTATTTGCCGGGAACTAATTCACCGGTTAAATAATTAAAAACATAACTTAAATGTATGCCTGTCATTGTGACTAATTGAACATGCCCGGTGTTGAGTCGTTTGTATATTGGGTAAAAATTGGCGGAAGTATAATGCCGATAAGTACCAACTACCGAATCCGTGGTAAATTGCCATGTACCACCTATAGACTGTGACTGGTTAATTAGTTTACAATAAATAGACACAACAAAATTATTGTTATGGACAAGTTTTGGACTAGTTTCTAAAAAAATAACATTTGCAGGGAGGAATAATGCAAAAAATAACGAATTTCTTAATATGCTGTTCCCTGTATTGTTATAGCGGTATATTATTTCTTAGCCTCAAACGTTGAAAATGGGTTTGGTGAGGCTGAGTTTTCGCGTCTTTCCGGCTTGTTATTTATATTTTGGAAGGGGGTGTCACCAGGCTACTGAGAATCGGCCATTAATCATAAATTTTCTAGCTATTTAGCTTATTAACAAAAGGAGGTATTGCAGTGCCTTTTGAGCCAAAAGAACCGCAAAAGGAAATTAAGTACCAAGAGACAAGGATTTATACTGATGCAGAACTAAACAATTATACAGAGGAAGAACTCAAGAATTTTAAGATTAAACATGAAATTCCCGACCTGGAAGAGCTGGAAAAAGGCCCGTGGCCCAGCTTTGTGGCCGATGCCAAGCAGGAAGCCCTGCGTAGAAGGAAACTGGCTGATGACAAAATGCTCATCGACCGGGATGTTGTCGAGGACATGCTTGGCCAGCTTCAAGTATCCTTTGACGAGGGTGAAACCCACTGGAAACACGGCGGTATCGTCGGCGTGTTTGGTTACGGTGGCGGTGTTATCGGCAGATATTCCGACCTGCCGGAAAAATATCCTTCTATCGCCCATTTCCACACTATCCGGGTCAACCAGCCCGCCAGTAAGTTCTATAATTCGGACTTTTTGCGGACTGTCTGTGACATGTGGGAATACCGGGGCAGCGGTTTGATGAACCTGCATGGCTCCACCGGTGACATGGTTCTGCTGGGGACAACCACTGAGCAGTTGGAACCCATTTTCTTTGAGCTGACCCATGTAATGGGCCAGGATATCGGTGGTTCCGGCTCCAACCTGCGCACACCTTCCTGCTGCATAGGTAAAGCCCGCTGCGAGTTTGCCTGCTATGATACACAGGATCTGTGCTATGAACTGACCCAATACTATCAAGACGAGCTGCACCGCCCGGCTTTCCCGTACAAATTTAAGTTTAAGTTTGACGGCTGCCCGAACGGCTGCGTGGCTTCCATTGCCCGTTCCGATATGTCCTTTATCGGTACCTGGAGAGATGATATCCGCATTGACCAGGATGCGGTTAAAGCTTACATCGCCGGTGATGTAATACCCAACGGCGGTGCGCACAGGGGAAGAGATTGGGGTAAATTTGATATTCAAAAAGAAGTTATAGATCTGTGCCCCACCAAGTGCATGTCCATGGTTGACGGCGAGCTTGTGATTGACAACAAAGAATGCACCCGCTGCATGCACTGCATCAACGTTATGCCCAAGGCGCTAAAACCCGGTAAAGATACCGGTATCAGTATCCTTTTTGGAGCTAAGGCACCGATTCTCGAGGGCGCTCAAATGGCTACTCTCGTCGTTCCTTTCATGAAGGCCGAACCGCCTTATGATAACATTAAAGAGCTCATCGAGAAAGTATGGGAATTCTGGATGGAAGAAGGTAAAAACCGCGAGCGTCTGGGTGAAGTGATGCAGCGCTTTGGTCTGCCGAAATTCCTTGAAGCAATTGGATTGCCACCGGCGCCGCAGATGGTTAAAACTCCGCGTGAAAACCCGTACATCCTTTGGAAGGAAGAGGACGTACCCGGCGGCTGGACTAGGGATATCAAAGAATATCGGGCCAGACATAAGAGATAGGAGGTTTGTTTGATGGCTTTATCTTTAGATAGACTCGGATTATATGACCCCAAGGATCCCCTGAAGGACAGGCTGACAGACCTGGGTCCCAGACACTTCTGGCAGTACTTCCCTCCTGTCATTCAGAACAACTATGGCAAATGGGCTTACCACGAAGTGTTGGAACCCGGTATTTTAGTGCACGTATCTGAAACCGGTGACAAGGTATACACCGTAAGATGCGGTGCAGCCCGGTTTATGACCGTGCAGCACGTCAGGGAAATCTGCGATATAGCCGATAAATACTGTGAAGGTTCTGTGCGCTTTACCACCCGTAACAACATTGAGTTCCTGGTGGATAGCATTGAGAAGCTGGAAGCTCTGAAGAAAGACCTGGAAAGCCGTAAATTTGTGTCCGGCAGCTACAAGTTCCCCATCGGTGGCACAGGCGCCGGCGTAACCAACATCGTGCATACCCAGGGTTATGTGCACTGCCATACCCCGGCCACTGACGCTTCCTCCATGGTTAAGGCTGTGTCGGACGAATTGTTTGAATACTTCCAGGGCATGACCCTGCCGGCTAAAGTGCGCGTATCCATGGCTTGCTGCCTGAATATGTGCGGTGCCGTGCACTGCTCGGATATCGCTCTGTTGGGTTACCACCGCAAGCCTCCCATTATCGACCACGAAGTTATCGACAAGGTTTGCGAAATTCCGCTGGCCATTGCGGCCTGCCCACTGGGTGCCATTTCTCCGGACAAGACTCCGGAAGGCGGCAAAACCGTCAAAATTAAGCAAGAGCGCTGCATGTTCTGTGGTAACTGCTATACCATGTGCCAGGCTCTGCCCCTTTCCGACAAAGAAGGCGACGGCGTGACCATTCTGGCCGGCGGCAAGATCTCCAACCGGATCAGCAAGCCCAAATTCTCCAAGGTTGTCGTGCCCTGGCTGCCGAACACCTTCCCGAGGTTCCCGGAAGTGGTGGAAAACGTCAAGAAGATCCTGGAAGCCTATGCTGTCGACGCTAACAAGTACGAGCGTCTGGGTGATTGGGCTGAACGGATTGGCTGGGAAAAATTCTTCGAGAAGACCGGCCTGGAATTCACCGAGCACCTCATTGATGACTACCGCTTAGCTTATGATACCTGGCGGACTAGTACTCAGTTCAAATTCACTGATGCTGCCTGGAATGTATCAAAAGCTGCTGGTGGGATAGAATAATTTTAGCGGAATTAATACAGGGTTTAGACCTGCTGTTGCAATTTATGTTGCAGCAGCAGGGCTAACCCTTTATTTACACTATAACCTTTTGCTTAAAGGAGAGAGGTTGTTAATATGGACGAAATGAAAAAAATTATTGTTGAATTCGCCGAAACCAGTAAGAAAACCAAGTTTTATTTTAAAGATATTGAAAAAGCCGTACAAAAAGTTAACCCCGATGCCAAAGCAAGGGAAATTAAAAAAGCCTGCACAGCGCTGATTAATGACGGCACCATGATTTATTTCTCCACCGGCAGCAGCACTATGTATGGTCTTAAAGGCAGGGGTATGACTGAAGATCCGGAATAGACTGTTTTATTTTGGGGAGAGGCTGCTAGCCCATTTGGACAGCGGTCTCTCTTTTTAAAGAGCCAGTTCAAAAATTCCGCACGGGAGACGGGTGCCGGGTGTTGAAAGGTTGAAAATCTATGATTTTCAACCTTTCAACACCCGGCACCAAAGCTGGTCGGCACCGAAGCTTGCTTTGAATACAAATTTTTTAAACGAGAAATACGTTGAAAGAGTAAGTGCTTTTTGCCTTCATGTGACGGTTGCTATAATCATTTTTGGATTAACAGATATTCAGCAGCTTATAGGGGCATGCTGTTTAATAATTACTCCTTAAATTTTTGAATTAGAAAGGCCGATAATTATGACCACGCCACAGGATTCCAGAGAGTTTATTGAAGAGCAAATTAATATGCTTAATGAAAACCCGGAATGTGCCAATGCCCAATACAATCTGGGTGTTTCGCTTATGCAGCAGGGTAAATTAAACGAGGCCATTAATTTTTTCGAGGAGGCCATTGCTAACAGTGGCCGAATGTTTGAAGCCTGTGTTAACCTGGGTTATATCTATTTTAAGCTGGGCGACCTGGAAAAGGTCGTCGAGGCCAATAAAAAAGCGGTGGAAATAGAGCCCAGGTATGCTCGGGGCTATGCCAACCAGGGGTTTGCTTATTTGCAGATGAGCAAAACGGATGAAGCCATTGAAGCGCTAAATGAGGCCATTGAATTGAATCCTGAAATTGTTCAGGCCTGGAGCAATCTAATCAACGCTTATATCCAAAAAGATGACCTTGATAAAGCCATTGCCACTGGAGAAAAGTTGGTTGAATTTGCCCCGGAATTTGCCCTGGGACAAAACAATCTCGCATTTGCCTACTATCTGAAAGATAATTATGAAAAAGCTATTAAGCATGTTGATAAAGCCATAAAACTTGGTTTTGGGGTGCACCCCGATTTTCTAAAAGAATTGGAGCCGTATCGTAAAAAATGAAACAATATGATGATATATTCAAAGAGTATGAACAGCTGGTAGCCAAGGCAGATGCCGCTTTCCAAGGGATGGAGAAAGATTACGCAGCATGCATCAAGTGTGCGGAGCAATGTTCCGATTGCTGCAGCGCAGTATTTGGACTTTTTTTAATTGAATCAGCTTACCTTAATAAGCAAATCAGTGCTTTGGATGAAAACAGCCGGCAAAGCATCATGACCTGTGCGGATGAGGCAGACGAAGCCCTGCTGGCTATGGAGAAAAGATTGCAGGAATGCGGAGGGGACCCCCAAAAACTTACTGAAGCCATTGGCAAAGAGAGAGTCAGGTGCCCGCTTTTAAATGATGATCAAAGATGCCGGCTATATTCGGCAAGGCCGATTACCTGCCGGGTTTATGGCATTCCCACGCTGATTAACGGTAAAGTGCATGCCTGCTTTAAAACAGGTTTTGAAAAGGGTCAGTCTTATCCTGCATTTGATCTTGACAGTGTATACAAGGAACTTTACCGTTTGTCCGCCAAATTTTTGGAAAGGGCCGGAGTCGGTGATCCGGAGCGTGCTGCATTGCTGCTATCGGTATCTAAATCGATTAAAACTCCTTTGGAACAATTGCTCAAATTAGAAACAAAACAATGAAATACCTGCGGCGAAAATTTAATGCATGTGTCCCATAAAAGCGTAAAAGCACTTCCCGTGTTACCGGGTAGCGCTTTTACGCTTTTATGTTCTTGTTGGTTGTTATTTGTAACTAGTTCGTGTCCCCTAGTTTTTCCAGAGCCTTTGTGGCCAATTGAGATATGCTTTTCTCCTCTAAAACGCTATGAGCATAAATCCTTATTTGCCGATGGTCACCAGTAACATCGGGCAATTTCATCCTGACCTCGGACGTGCCGTGCCTGGGAGTTTTAGACGAGGCCAGGTGCCCTATAAGCCATATCGCATAGCCCCGGGTTAGGGGTTCATCCATCTCGATAAATTTTATAAAATATGAGTAACTTTTGTTTATCAAGTCGGGCCTGGCCCGGGCGATGACCCCCAGTGCTCTTAACACTGTTGGCCTTAATTTGTCATCCTCTTCTTCCAGAAATTGAAATAAGGTGGGTACATAGCCACCAAATATATCTGGAGAGGCTGCGATGATCTTGCCTATGGCATCAATAGCCCCCCAGTTCGATGCACCATAACCGGCATCGGAGATGGATGTAAATAACCTCTGCAAAAGCCTGGATACAGTGCCGGGCTCATATTGAGCAATAACGGCGCAGACTTGCCCCAAAGCATCTGTTGTTTTTAAACGAAGTAACTCGTCACCGGTATAAAGCATGCGCTGCAGGTATCTAATAATTCTTTTGTCATGCTCGGCAATATCTAGCAATGGCTCCAATTGATAACTATTCACCAAGGCCTCGATTTCCCGTTTATCAATATTTTTCCTTATACCTGTTCTGGCGGAAGGTGGGTGTGTAACAGTAGCGGACCTGGTACGATCCAATTTTTTTTGTACGCCCTGGCGGGTCACCTCTTGAATATCATTGTGCATCCTAATGAAATAAAGGGCACCCGAAACGCGTCTGCCCTCGTATGCTCCCACCGGAATTATATAGTTGCTTTCAATATCGTAATGTTCCACCAGCTCTTCCAGATAGTCATCTTCAGGTAATAAATTCCAGGCCAAATCCCAATCCATGTTACAAGCAAAGACAAGCGCTTCTGAAAAAGCAGTCCCCAGGTTGTGCCCGGTGGCATCGTAAGCGTATACTGCGCCGCAGGAACATGATCCTACCGGCATTTCCATCGGCCGGCGTAGGATTTGCTCCGTGGGCCTTTCAATGGGTAAACCGCAAAAAGGGCACGTTGTTATTACCCGCGGATCCCGGCCCGTGTACTCCTCCATCAGGTTACGTTTGTGTTCATTCATGAGAAACTTAAACGCGCCCCTTTACTAGTAAATTGCTTGACATTAAACAACATATATCACTCGGGACCGGGTATCTCAAAAGACGTGCAGCTGTTGCCGGAACCGCATGATTTTGTAGTCATCTTGGCTTTGCCTCCGTCTTTGCCGGGCCCCATAACATAATTGGTTTTGCTGATTACGCGCTCCAAGGAATCCGCATTGCACTCCGGGCAATGCACCACAAATTCTTCCTGTCTGGTAATAAAAAGTTTCTCAAAAATATTGCCGCATTTTAAACATCGAAATTCAAAGATAGGCATAATTACCTTCCCCTCAAATCGTTTTATCAAATATTATTTGAAAGCCTGTCTAATTAAGTATATCAACATAGCCGTTAGGCGTCAAACAGTTCATAGAAGGGGTTTTTAATATTTATTATTGACATAGGTTCATAAAACAATTAATATTAAAATGTAAATAGACATATGAACAAAATATATAATAATACCGGAGGATGATGAATATGAAAATAGCGGTTAGCGCCGCCGGTTCGGAGGTCAGTGCACCAGCGGAAGAGCGTTTTGGGCGCTGCGCCTATTTTTTGGTGTTTGATAAGCAGGGCAACCTGCAGGAAGTAATAAATAATGAAGGGGCTGCCAGCGCCGAGGGTGCCGGTATCAAAACCACCCAGGTTTTGTTGCGCCATCATGTGGATGTTGTTTTGACCGGCCGGGTTGGCCCCAAAGCCATGACAGCTCTATCCAGCAGCGGTGTGTCAGTATATACAGGTGTTTCAGGTACCGTTGCTCAGACATTGGAAAAATATAAAAACGGGCTCATGGAGCCGCTGGCTGTGCCCAATGCACGCCAGCACTCAGGAATTAAAGGATCAGGGCGGGTGGTAAAATGATAATTTCGGTGGCCAGTGGTAAGGGCGGTACCGGTAAAACCACTATAGCCACAAATATTGCCTTGGCTCTGTCAGCAAATAACCAAGGGATTGCCTATATTGATTGTGATGTTGAAGAGCCCAATGGACATATTTTTCTTAATCCCGAAATGCAAGATGCCAGGGAAATTTATATTGAAGTGCCCCAGATCGACAATGAAAAATGCACTTATTGTGGCAAGTGCGCTGATTTATGTGCCTTTGGTGCCCTGCTGTGCACCGAGGATAGCGTAATTACCTTTCCTGAATTTTGTCATGGATGCGGCGGCTGCCAATATTTTTGTCCTGCTGAGGCTGTCACTCCTATACCGAAAAAAATCGGCAGGGTAGAAAAGGGTTTATCGGGCAATATAATATTTGCTCGTGGTTGTCTTGAAGTTGGGGCGGCCCTTAGCCCTCCCCTGGTGGATGCGGTTAAAGCCCGGGTCAATGCTGATATTTCAATATTGGATGCGCCTCCGGGCACGTCCTGCCCGGTTATTCATACCGTGCGGGGTACTGATTTTTGTTTATTGGTTACTGAGCCAACCCCCTTTGGTTTAAACGACTTGAATTTAGCTGTACAAATGGTCAGAACATTAAGGGTACCCTGTGGCGTGTTGATCAATCGTGCCCATAACGGCATTGGCTTGATAGAACAATATTGCCAAAAAGAAAAATTGCCCCTGTTAATGACCATACCCCTTAGCAAAAGAATTGCTGAAGCTTATTCCCGGGGGGTGCCCCTTGTTAAGCTGGATAAACAGTGGGAAGCTGACTTCAGGCAGCTATATCGGGATATCGAGGAGCTGGTAGCCGGATGAAAGAAATAACCATAATCAGCGGTAAGGGCGGCACCGGTAAAACCAGTATTGCCGCCTCAATAGCCGTACTGGCTGAAAATCATGTGATAGCGGACTGTGATGTAGATGCGGCGAATTTGCATCTACTACTAAACCCCTGTATTGAATCTAAAAACAATTTTTGGGGCATGCCCCGGGTTGAAATTGATGTTGATAAGTGCACCGGATGCGGGCTGTGTGAAGAATTATGCCATTACGGTGCTATAAAATCAGGAAAAGTGGATGTGCTGTGCTGCGAGGGCTGTCTGGTGTGCTACCATGCTTGTCCGGAGGCCGCTGTTCGGTTGGTGGAAAATCTAGCCGGAGAATGGTTTATTTGCAGCACTAAGTTTGGTCCCTTTGTACATGCCCGCCTGGGTATAGCCCAGGATAATTCGGGCAAATTAGTAGCTGAAGTGCGCAAGCAGGCTCGGGAATTAGCTGATAGGGAGGGCAAAGAGTTAATCATCACCGATGGTCCGCCGGGTATTGGCTGCCCCGTAATTTCTTCGCTTGGTGGCACAGATCTAGCATTGGTGGTGGTAGAACCCACCCTATCATCCATACATGATTTATCCAGGGTGCTGGATCTAACTTCGCACTTCGGAGTTAAAGCAGCGGTATGTATTAATAAGTGGGATATCAACCCGGAAAATACCAGGCAGGTAGAAAAAATGTGCAGTGAAGTAAATGTACCCGTGGTGGGACATATAGGGTACGACCCCGCTGTCATTGCAGCTGCTATGAAGGGAAAACCTGTTATTCAAATGGTTAGTACTGTAGTTGAGGATATTATTTCCCTATGGCATTGCATGCAGGAAGAATTGGGTATATAGTATTATTTTGAAAGCATGATTATTAACATAAAAGGGGAGAGGATTATGTCACAAGACGAAAAATGCAGCAGCTGCAATCAGAAAACCGAGGGATGTTCGCCGGATAAATGTGGTATTGATATTTTGCCCCAAAATGAATATAACGACATTAAGCACGTTATTGCTGTAATGAGCGGCAAGGGTGGGGTGGGTAAATCTTCGGTTTCCGCTCTGGTGGCGTTAAGCCTGGCCAATAAAGGTTACCAGGTAGGGGTACTGGATGCCGATATCACCGGGCCCAGCATTCCTAAAATGTTTGGTGTCAGTGGTGTCCCCCAGCATGATGAAAATGTAATGTATGCTAAAATGACGGAAAAAGGCATTAAAATCATGTCACTGAACCTGCTGCTGGAAAATGAGGATCAGCCGGTAATCTGGCGCGGTCCCATAATTGCCGGTGCCGTTAAACAATTTTGGACCGATGTTGCCTGGGGTAAAGTTGACTTTATGGTGGTGGACCTGCCACCGGGAACTGGCGATGTGCCCTTAACAGTTATGCAGTCATTGCCCCTCGATGGCGTGATTATTGTAACCTCACCCCAGGACCTGGCCAATATGGTGGTGCGTAAAGCTGTCAACATGGTCAATCACATGAATATACCAGTGCTGGGGTTTGTGGAAAATATGAGCTATCTGCGCTGCCCGGACTGTGGCAAGGAAATCAAGGTATTTGGCGAAAGTCACGCTGCCTCTCTGGCCACATCCATGGGCTTGCGCCTTTTGGAAAATCTACCTATTGATCCCGCTCTGGCAGAGTTAAGCGATGCCGGTCAGATAGAAAAGTACGACCGTGAGCTGTTTAAAGGTCTGGATGACATAATTATTAACAGGGTAACCAGCGTTTCCTAAGTATTCGGCATGTGGAAATAAGAGATTTTTCATTTAGCTGTAAACCGCCTGGCGGCAGGCGGTTTTGCTTGTTTTATGCCATAAGTCCCCTATGGACTGACTATGCTTCCTGGTATAAAATTAATTATGAACTTAATTTAATTATTCAGTTAAATAACGAAAATGCATTAATGACCGCTATGGCTAGTCATTTTTTGCAGGTATTTGCTTTATTCTGAAAAAAAACCAATACTTATTGTTCTTTTGCGGAAGGAATAATTTCGCAGACAACGAATATGGTATAGGGGATTTATACGGTTAAACCGTAGTTATTCAATGAAGGCGGTTTTGCTCCGGCGGTGCTGCCTGCAGGAAGTGTACAAACATAATTTGTTAAGGAGGTGAACGTAATGTACGTAGTTACCGTTGACCGTGACAAGTGTGAGGGCTGTGGTGAATGTGTCGAAAATTGCCCGGCATCTGTTCTGGAAATGGAGGACGGTAAAGCTGCTGTGGTTAATGCCGATGACTGCCTCGGTTGCGAGACTTGTGTCAGCGTGTGCCCCAGCGGTGCCGTTACTGTGGAGGAAAATTAATATGTGTTTTGACCCGTACGCCGAGAGCTATGCTCCGTGGGAGGTGTGTGAGTGAAGTTATTAATTGGACAAATACTTCCGTATATAACAGTGACCTTGTTTACCCTTGGCATACTTTACCGTTTGGGACGTTGGGCCGGTGCGCGTATTGTGCATAATATTACTCTGTCGCCCTGGCTGCAAACCAATGGCCAGGTTGCCGTGAGGATTGGCTCGGAAGCATTTTTATTCCGCAACTTGTTTAGATTTGATAAAGCCCTGTGGGCCGGTGCCCTGCTGATGCACTTTGCATTGCTTAACATTATTGGCGGGCACATTGTAGGTTTTGGCACTTTGGGTGAAGAGTTCGCAATGATTCCAGGCCTGGGTATTACACCGGAACTCAGTGTGGAAATGTCCGATTTGTTGGGTTCTGTTTTTGGTATATTATTATTTGTTGCTTTATTGTACCTGCTTTACAGGCGTTTTGCCCTGGAAAATGTTAAGCTGGTAACCAAGCCCAGCGATAATCTTTGGCTGATTTACCTGCTGGTGCTGGTGGGTATAGGCAATATTATGCGTTTTGTTCCTGCTTACCATATTCATTATGAACTGGTGTACGAATATATGGCGGCGCTTATCCTGTTCCAGCCCGTGGTGCATATGGAGCTTTTGGAAAGCGGGTTCTTCCTGGCCCACTACTTGTTGGTGCAGATTTTGCTGATTGCATTACCATTCAGTAAGCTGATGCATTTATTCGGCATGTTTGCCGAGCGTTATATTGTCAACCGGGTCTATCATGATCCCGCCCCCGGTTTGCCTAATATTGATGTGGCGGCGGCCCGTAAGGCCGGTCTTGGTGTGCCTGCCGGAGATGCTGCCGAGGAGGGGGTGTAAGTTATGCCGGAATATAAAGGTATGGTGCAGCCGCAACGGGCAACACCGGACGATATGCGTAAAATTCACATTGAGCCGGTGCCCGATGAGTTAAAACCGGAAAAAGCAATTGAATTTTTAGACCAAATTCGCAAAAAATTCCGTTCCTTTGTCATGGCCATGGAATCCTGCACCAAGTGTGGCCAGTGTGCGGAAAACTGTCACACCTATCTTGGCACCAGGGACCCCAACAATATCCCCACCAACCGGGCTGAGTTGATTCGCAAGATTTATAAGCGTTACTTTACCCTGGAGGGGCGTTGGTTTGGTAAACTGGTAGGTGCTGAGGATATCAGCCTGGATATCATTGAACAATGGTATTCTTATTTCTATCAGTGCAGCCAGTGCCGTCGTTGTGCCCATGTGTGCCCTTTTGGTATTGACACTTGCGAGGTAACCTTTATTGGTCGTCAGCTGTTGCACTGGCTGGGTATTACCCCTAAACTGCATGCCAGCGTGGGTGCCGCCATGGAGCGGGTGGGTAACCATACCAATTTACCCAAGCCAGGCATTGTGGATACACTGGAATTTATGTCCGAAGAAATTATGGACGAGTTTGGCGTGGAAGTAGAGTTCCCCGTTGATAAGCCTGACTCCGATATTATGTATATTCCTTCGTCAGCGGACTTTTTGCTAAACCCCTACACCCTGATGGGCGCGGGCATGTACTTTACCTATATCGGTGCCAATTGGACTATTCCCAGTACCGTCACCGAGGCCGGCAACTTTGGTCTTTTATTTGACCAGTACTGGACTCAGCGTGGTAATGTAATGCGCCTCTTAAACGCTGCTCAGGAACTGGGAATTAAGAAAATTGTCTGGGGCGAATGTGGACACGGCTGGCGGGCAGCTAAAATGTACATCCCGTCCCTGGCTGACCGGCCGATACGCTGGCCCATCACCCATATCCATGATGAAGTGGCGGATATGATTCGCAAAAACGAGTTGAAGCTGGATCCAAGCAAGAACTATAAGCCTGTCACGCTGCATGACCCCTGTAACTATGTGCGGGCCTGTGGACTGAATGATAATATGCGAGTGCTGATGCGTGCTTCCGTATCCGATTTCCGGGAAATGACTCCGCACGGTATGGATAACTTCTGCTGTGGTGGTGGTTCAGCCATTTTGTTTGACGACCCGGAAATGTACCAACGCCGTATTCTGCTCAGCAAGAAAAAGGCCGAACAGGTAAGGGCCACCGGCGTTGGTAAAGACGGCGACGGTATCCTTTGTGCGCCTTGTTCCATTTGTAAAGCCCAGCTGTATCCCATGGTCGAAGAGCATGAGCTGGGTGTGGAAGTTAAAGGATTAATTGACCTGGTTGGCAAGGCGTTGGTCTGGAAATAATGATTTTTCAGTTACCTTTAAATGGAGGTGCATAAGGCTATGTCTGCTGCCATTGTCGTAAACGGCGTGGAAATTGAATTAGACGAGGACGGCTTCATGATTGATCCGGACTTGTGGAATGAAGATGCAGCCATGGCTTTGGCCGCCTCAGAGGGCATTTTAGAGTTGACTGAAGATCATTGGAAAGTGATAAATTACCTGCGTGATTATTATAAACAATATCAAATTGCACCTATGGTACGTAAGCTTTGCCAAGATACCGGTTGCAATTTAAAGTATATCTATGAGCTTTTCCCATCCGGCCCGGCCAAGGGAGCCTGTAAGATGGCTGGTCTGCCCAAGCCGACCGGATGTGTTTGATGTAATGTAGACATGCTTTTATCATGAATGATATATTCAGGCACAGGTGATCGCCGGCGCAGTAAGCGACGGGAATGCCGTGCCTGTTATTTTTCGCTGCGGTTATAATAAAACTTGAAGGGCGGTGATTAAAAATGAGGCATTATAATATACCCCGGGTGGTTATAGCCGCGCCCCACGGGCGGTCGGGCAAAACCACGGCCACCATAGGGTTGCTTTCGGCATTGAAATCAGCCGGATATCGTGTACAATCATATAAAAAAGGGCCTGATTTTATTGATCCCAGCTGGATGACCAGGATTACCGGGCGTCCTTGCCGGAATCTGGATAGCTTTTTGATGGAGCGGGGGATGATACAGGCCTCGTTTGTGCGCAGCGCCCTCGATGTTGATATAGCCGTGGTGGAGGGCGCCATGGGTCTTTTTGACGGCGTGGATCTGGAGGGCAGTGGCAGTACGGCTGAAATTGCCAAAGCTATTGATGCGCCGGTGCTGCTGGTGGTGGATGCCACACGGATGACCCGCAGCGTAGCGGCCATGGTCTCGGGCTACCAGCATTTTGATCCTGACGTACAGGTGGCGGGAGTGATTCTGAACAAAGTGGCACGACCACGCCATGAGCAGATGCTCAGGGCAGCTATTGAGCGCTACTGTGGCATACCTGTACTTGGGGTTATTCCTAAAGGGGAGAATTTCCACATTCCTGATCGGCATCTGGGTCTTATTCCAGCTGCCGAAGATGATAACCTTGCGGAGGCGGTGGATGGGGCCGGTAATACCGCTGGTTCATTCCTCGACTTGCCCGGCATAATACGGCTGGCCCGCCAGGCATCGCCGCTGGCACTGGAGACATCACCGGGCGATGCTCCAGTCATGCGGGCAACCGGTTTGCAAGAGTTAAAGCCAGCCGTGCCCCGTGCCAGGGTGGCTGTATTTCTGGACCGGGCGTTTACCTTTTATTATCCGGAAAATCTGGAGGCCCTGGTGGCTGCAGGTGCCGAACTGGTGCCGGTGAATGCTCTGTCGGATACGAAAATGCCCGAGGTGGATGCGGCCTACATTGGTGGAGGATTTCCCGAGATGTTTGCCGCTGAAATCAGTGCCAATGTGAGGCTGCTCAGTGATTTGCGCCAGTGTATTGAGGCGGGATTGCCGGTCTACGCAGAGTGCGGAGGTCTGATGTTTTTGGGTCGCAGTATTGACTGGCGGGGCGCAAAACACGCCATGACCGGCGCACTGCCTTATGACGTAACCATGCTGGATAAGCCCCAGGGACATGGTTACATTACCCTGCAGGTGGAAAATTCAAGTCCCTACTTTACTGCTGGGGAAAGCATACGGGGTCACGAGTTCCACAATTCCCGGGTGGAAAACCTGGCGGAGGATCAAATTAAATTTGCCTTTCGAGTTAGCAAAGGCCATGGTATCAACGGGCAATACGATGGTGTGCTGTATAAAAATGTACTGGCCTGTTACACACACCTGCACGCGCTGGCCACCAAAGATTGGGCACCAAGGTTGGTAACCGCTGGTGAAAAGTACAGCGCGATCAGGTAAGCCGTAAGCGCGGGCAACGGCAAAACGGGCGGGGCAAGACAGGGGGACGTTTCGTTTGTCTTATCATAGATAAGACAAACGAAACGTCCCCCTGTCTTGCCCCTGTCTTGCCCCTGTCTTGCTGCCTGTCTTGTGTTTAATCACTGAGGCTTTCTTTTGCGGTATTCATAATAAGCTCCGTAGGCAAAGGCCATTATGCCCGCCATTACCAAAAAAATTATAAATAAAATTGACTTGGTATTCAATAACAACAACTCCTAATAATACTCGTTAGTGGTCCATACCGCCATCACCAGCGGTATGCTCTGAGTTAATCATCTCCGCTACCAGTCGCAGCGTAGTTACCGTATTGGTAATCAAAACTTCATACAGCAGTAAAGGCAGCACTTCTTGCATGTTAGCCTTTATTTCGCCTGCGGCAACCTTTTGCTGTACAATATCACCGGCGCGATTAAGTGCCGTATTAACCAATTGGGTAATCTCATCCTGCCTCGTTTTCACAAACTCATCCACATCAATATATTTGTTCATCAATATTACCTGGTTTTATATTATTACCGCTTGACTGTGTGGGGTCGGGAATATGCTTTTATATTTGTCATACATAATTTGTCGCAGCTGTACATTGTGCAGCACTTATAAGCAAGTCCATAGATTGGCTTTAAGCCTTACCTAATGTTTTATTGACAAGTTCCCGTTAAGTCCGCCGTAAAACCAGGCTATACACCTCCTTATTCCTTATATAGCTGCTTGCATTGAATAAATTATATTGTCTTTCCATGGGCTTGCTTTCATGTATCATGAAGCTTTACTTCTATCTATTCTGCCCTGATACTGTCAATCCTTGCCTGTATATTATTTTTTTTGGGTAGCACATAGGTTAAGTCATTTTTTGAAAAACTAACCCTAAATAAATCAGGGGGTGCTGATTTTGTCAACGTGTGGGATAGTAAAAAAAATTAAGGTTGCCATGTTAAGCACAATTATTATAATTTCTGCCGCCCTGATTTTGCTGCCAAGCAGTGCTGCCCAGGCTCAGGATAAAACACTTTATTGGGGCAGCCGGGGAAGTGAGGTGACTGCATTGCAGCAAAAACTTAAGCAGTGGGGCTATTATCATGGCTTCGTAGACGGTTCATACGGATCAGCTACCTATCAGGCTGTGCGTGACTTTCAGCGCAAAAACGGGTTGCGGGCCGACGGCATAGTGGGTGCTAACACCCGGGCCGCGCTGGGTATGGGCGGTGGACAAAATAAAACGGTTACCGGCGGTGCTGACAGGAAATATGTAGCCCCGGGGTTTGTGGAAACATCCAGAGATATACAGCTACTGGCCCGGGTTATTGAAGGCGAAGCGGCCAATGAACCGTATTATGGCAAGCTGGCGGTAGGTGCTGTAATTTTGAACAGGGTTAAAAGTTCCGCCTTTCCCAATACCCTGTCAGGGGTCGTTTATCAACCCCATGCGTTTGAATCAGTAACCAACGGCCAATATGCCAGGCCGCTTACTAATGAGTCACTGCGGGCGGCCAGCCAGGCTATGGCGGGTATGGATCCCACAGGGGGTGCAACGTTCTTTTGGAATCCATCCAAGAGGGTCAGCCCCTGGATCTGGACCAGAAACATTATCACCAGTATTGGCCGCCATATTTTCGCCCGCTAACTTGGGGAGTATCACCGGTGTCAGCTGACAAGTAAGGAGGAATTGGCCTATGAAAAAGTGGTTTGCCGCCCTTGGAGTATTAGCTATCGCCGCGCTGGCTATTGGCTACTGGGGTTATCAGGAGCATAACTCAAAACTCGCGTTGCAGACAGCTGTAAATAATAACTACCAGCGGGCATTTTATAATTTAGCAGACCATGTGCAGACCATGGAAGTTTTACTGGGTAAAAGTTTGGTGTTAGCCGGTCCGGAGAAGAACGTGCAATTTTTTGATGAAATCTGGCAGCAATCCAATCAGGCGCTGGATAGCCTGACCCAGCTTCCTGTAGGCGATGCTATACTTGGGCGGACAGCCAAATTTATTACCCAGCTGGGGGACTATTCAAATACGCTGGCCAGGCAGGTGGCCGAGGGCAAGCCGCTTACCCGGGAGCAGTGGGATACGGTGAACCGGCTTTATGAACAATCCTCAAGCCTGAATAAGGAGCTAAATAAAATTCATAACAGTATAGCGGACGGAACTTTAAATCTCTATGAACTGGCTATATCCAGTTCCAATCGCCTGGCCAGGGAAGGCCAAAAACTGGCCAGCGGAAACTTCCAAACCATGGACCGGCAGATGCAAGCCTACCCAACTCTTATATATGACGGTCCTTTCTCAGATCATATGGAACAAGGACGGGCCCGTGGTGTAACGGGTAAAAATGTTACCCAGGCTAAAGCTAGGTCTATTGCCATGCAATATTTTGATAATCCCGGGGACGAAAATGTGCTGGCCCAGGTAACCGGTGAAGTGAAAGGCAATATCCGGGCTTACCGGGTGGAGATAGCGCGGCGCCAGGGGGGAGCGGTAGTTGGCGAGCCTACTGTGGCGGATGTTTCCGTGCAGGGGGGGCACCTGATATGGATGGTTACTCCCCGAAACGTGGCCGAAGCGGTCTGGAGTATCGACAGGGCCCGGTCCAGGGCAGAAGATTACTTACGGGATCATGGGTATGAAAATACGCAAATCAGTTACCACCAGCGCAATGACAATACAGTTACTTTTAACTATGCGCTTAAGCAGGACGATATCATTATATATCCGGATTTAGTCAAAGTAACGGTGGCTCTGGATAATGGTCAGGTGGTAGCCATGGATGCCAGGGGTTACCTAATGTCACACCATAAACGCAACCTGGACAAGCCAAAGCTGACAGAGCGCGAGGCCCGCGTGATGGTCAGTGAAAGGCTGAAAATAGATGGAACGGGAAGACTGGCTGTCATCCCGGTGGGTGTGGAAAAAGAAATACTCACTTGGGAGTTCAGGGGCACTCAGGGTGGGGAGACCTATCTGGTGTATATCAACGCATTAACCGGTGATGAAGAAAATGTGCTCAGGCTGGTTAATACAGATGATGGTGAACTTACCCTGTAATGCACTTGAACAGCCGGGAAACCAAACCATATGCGACAACAGTTTTCCTTAAGTTTTAAGGTTCGGAATTGTTGACACCTATATTGGTGCGTGCTAGAATATCTTTAATTCATTATGAGCAACGCTTGGAAGGGGAATAAGGGCAATCGTACATCGCGCAGCGAGCCGGGAATGGTGTGAGCCCGGCGGGTGTGTGTGCCCGTGCCGCCCTGGAGCCGCAGGCTGAATTCCAACGGATAGTAGGCTGAGCCGATTTGCCCCCGTTACAGGGCCCCGAGAGGATTGTATTGTCCAATGCGATCAATCAGGGTGGTACCGCGAGTAAAATACCTCGTCCCTTATTAAGGGGCGGGGTTTTTTAGTGCTTTACTAGAGATAATACATAATGAATATAATTTTTGCTGGAAAGAGGTGACAATATGGATGATGTTACTAGGGAAATCTTAGAGTTGCTTGAGGATAATGCTAAATTAACGCCGGAAGAAATTGCTGTCATGCTTGATATTGACGTGGCTGAGGTGCAGAGCATTATCAAGGAACTGGAGGACAAAAAGGCTATCCTTTGTTATATGACACTGATTAACTGGGAAAAAGTGGGTGAGGAAAAGGTCAATGCACTTATTGAGGTGCGTATCACCCCTCAACGGGATGTTGGCTTCGATGCTGTTGCCGAACGTATCTACCGCTTTCCCGAAGTGCGCAGTATGCGCTTGATGAGTGGTACATATGATTTGGCAGTTTTTCTGGAAGGCCGCAGTATGAAGGAAGTATCACATTTTGTATCCACCAAACTGGCCACCATTGAAGGGGTGGTCAGCACCACCACGCATTTTGTCCTAAAAACCTATAAGCAGGATGGGGTTATATGGGAAGACGGTGAGGAAGACAGGAGGTTGATGATTTCACCATGATACAAAAAAACTGGTCGGAAAAAATTAATCCGGTGGTACGTAATCTGCCACCCTCGGGTATTAGAAAATTTTTTGATTTGGTAGCTGAGACCAAGGGTGTAATTTCTCTAGGGGTGGGCGAGCCCGATTTTGTAACACCCTGGCATATCCGGGAGGCTTGTATTTACTCCTTGGAAAAAGGTTATACCATGTATACTTCCAACTGGGGCCTTTTGGAGTTACGGGAGGCCGTGGCTGCTGATTTGGAGCGCACCTATAATGTTAAATATAACCCCCGCGACGAGATTCTTATTACCGTGGGGGTTAGCGAAGCATTGGATCTGGCCATGCGTGTGCTGCTGGAGCCCGGGGATGAGGTGTTGATTCCCGAGCCATCCTATGTTTCCTATGCTCCCTGCACTACCCTGGCCGGTGGGGTGCCCGTGTTCATGCCCACCGGTCTGGAAAATGGGTTTCGCATTTCGGCAGATCAGGTGCAGGCTTCCATAACGCCCCGGACCAAAGTTTTGCTTTTATGTTACCCCAATAACCCCACCGGCGCTGTAATGGACCGGGAAGAACTGTTAAAAATTGCTGAAGTGGCGGTGCACAATGACCTGATGATTATTTCTGATGAAATATATGACCGGCTAACCTATATAGGCCAGCACACCTGTATATCATCACTGCCCGGTATGCGCGAACGAACCGTGCTTTTAAACGGTTTTAGCAAAGCTTATGCCATGACTGGCTGGCGGGTGGGATATGCTGCCGGTCACCCCGATGTTATTGGTGCTATGACTAAAATACACCAGTATTCCATGCTATGCACGCCCATTACCGCACAGATGGCCGCACTGGAGGCACTTAAAAACGGCCGGCCCGGTATGCGCCGCATGGTGGAACAATATAACCGCCGCCGCCACCTGGTGGTGCAATCCTTCCGGGATATGGGGTTGCCCTGCTTTGAACCGGGCGGAGCTTTTTACGCATTTCCCCAGGTGACTGGTACCGGGCTGAATTGTGAGGAATTTGCTGAGGAATTGCTCAAGCAGGAGCAGGTCGCTTTGGTGCCCGGCAATGCTTTTGGTCAATCAGGGGAGGGTTTTGTAAGGGTTTCCTACGCTGCATCCCTTGATGATCTTAGCGAAGCTTTCCGGCGCATGGCTCGTTTTGTGCGTCGCCACGGTGTGCAGCCAAAAGTAATTTCCGCACCGGTAAGAATTTCAGGCGGTCAAAGCGCTTAGAAAGAAGGAATTTGTCAAAGTATATAGAATTTAATTATGTCCATAACTAAAAATATAATTATTAAACTGAGCAGCATGGGAGGATGGCAGCATGTTTAAGTATGCCCTGGTGGGCTTTTTTGTGGCAGTTTTGCTGTTTAACGGCTTAGTGGCCATGCGCAGGACCCGTACTGTAAACGACTTTTTCCTGGGCGGTCGTTCAGTGGGCCCGTGGCTTTCCGCGTTTAGTTTTGGCACCGCGTATTTTTCGGCCGTTATTATAATTGGTTATGCGGGTAAGGTAGGATGGGGTTTTGGGATATCCGGGCTTTGGATAGTGCTCGGCAATACTCTGGTGGGCAGTTTGCTGGCCTGGATCATCTTGGCCCGGCGAACGAGAGCAATGACCATCAAGCTCAACACCATGACCATGCCCGAGTTTCTGGAAGCCCGGTATCAGAGCCGGGGTATGAAAATTTTTTCCGCCCTGGTTATTTTTATTTTTTTGGTCCCTTATTCGGCATCGGTCTACATGGGGCTGAGTTACCTGTTTAACCAAATATTTGGTATACCCTACCTGTATGCCGCCGTGTTTATGTGCCTGCTTACTGCCCTGTACCTGGTGATGGGCGGCTACCGTGCAATGGCTATGACGGACTTTGTGCAGGGTATTATTATGATCCTGGGCGTAGGTATGCTGGTGTATTTTGTTTTATCTGCACCCCAGGTAAACGGTATTTTTGAAGGTGTGCACAGGCTGGCTCAAATAGAACCGGGTCTTGTTGCCCCGGTTGGTCCCTCCGGTTGGCTGCCCCTGGCCTCACTGGTGGTGCTTACCAGCCTGGGAACATGGGGATTGCCCCAGATGGTGCAGAAATTTTACGCTATTAAAAGCGCTGAGGCTATCCGGCCCGCCACTGTAGTGGCCACAGTATTTGCGCTGATTATCACCTTTGGGGCCTATTTTACCGGCTCCTTGACACGACTGTTTTTCAATGAATTGCCGCTGGACCCATCCACCGGTAAGGCGACCCCGGATATGTTGATGCCTATATTAATAGATACTGTTTTGCCCGAGGTGGTTGCAGCGCTGATATTGCTGATGGTGTTGAGCGCCTCCATGAGCACGCTGGCCTCACTGGTGCTGGTATCCAGTTCGTCAATAGCCATAGATTTATATAAAACCGTAGCTCCGGATAAAGCCGAGCGCAATGGAGTAGCGGTGATGCGGTTAATGTGTCTTTTGTTTATCGCGTTGTCGCTGCTGCTGGCCCTGGCTAAACCAGCCATAATATTAAGTTTGATGGCCATATCCTGGGGTACCGTGGCCGGTGTGTTTTTGGCCCCGTACCTGTATGGGCTGTTTTGGCGTCGGGTTACCTGCAGCGGGGCCTGGGCGGGGATAGTCACCGGACTTTTAATATCGGTGGGATGCTCATTCTATTACAAGCTGGACGCGGGTATTATACCGCTGATTGGATCCATAGCCATGCTTATCCCCCTGCTGGTGGTACCTATGGTGAGTGTGTTTACGCAGCCGTTGCCTGCAGGGCATATAAATTATATATTTGGTCCTTCTTCCAGGACCGCACCGGACCGAGTGTCCCGGACACCCGGAACACTGACGCCAAAATCGTAGCTGGTTTAACTAATTTACTGGTCCCACCCCTCTCACTTCGCGACTCGCAAAGTGAGAGGGAAAGGCATGTTAATTTGCGAAAGTTTAGGCAAGTTTAAGTTTGACCCCGATAGGAGGTTTAAAATTTTGAAAGAATTGCTTTCAGGCAACGCCGCCATAGCCAGAGGCGCTTATGAATTTGGTGTTACCCTGGCTGCGGGTTATCCAGGTACACCCAGTACCGAAATTTTGGAGAACCTTTCCCGTTATGAAGGGATCTATAGCGAATGGGCACCCAATGAAAAGGTCGCCCTGGAAGTAGCTATCGGCGCCGCAATGGCAGGTGCCCGAACGCTGGTGACTATGAAGCACGTGGGCGTTAACGTGGCTGCCGACCCGCTGTTCACCGTGGCTTATACCGGCGTCAACGGGGGATTGGTGTTGGTTTCGGCCGATGATCCAGGTATGCACAGTTCCCAAAACGAACAGGACAACCGTTATTACGCCAAATCTGCCAAAGTGGCCATGCTGGAACCTTCAGACAGCCAGGAGGCCAAGGACATGGTGTGTCTTGGCCTGGCTATTAGCGAACAGTATGATATTCCCGTGATGCTGCGCACCACTACCCGGGTATCACATTCGCAGAGTATGGTGGAAATGGGTGAGCCGGTGGCTCGAGAAATTAAGCCATACAGCAAAGATGTCAAGAAAAACCTTATGGTACCCGCCTTCGGTCGCCTGCGCCGGGTCAGCTTGGCGGACAGAATGGCCAGGCTGGCGGAATATAGCGAAAGCACGCCGGTGAACTTTATTGTCCCGGGCAATGATAAGGTTGGTGTAATCACCAGCGGCATCAGCTGTCAACTGGTTAAGGAAGTACTGCCCGATGCATCAGTGCTTAAACTGGGTATGACTAATCCCCTGCCTGTTGGGCTTATTAAAAAGTTTGCCGCCCAGGTGGAAAAGCTTTTCGTGGTTGAAGAATTGGAACCCTACCTGGAAGAGCAAATCCGTATGCTGGGTATCAAAGTGACCGGTAAAGAGATATTCCCGTACAGTGGCGAATTCAGCCAGGGTCTGTTGCGTACCTGTTTTGCGTCAGCAGGGGTGCTGCCGGCACAACCCAAGTTTGAAGATCCGGCCAAGGGTTTGCCCCAGGCGCCGCCCCGTCCGCCGGTGCTGTGCGCGGGCTGCCCGCACCGCGGTGTCTTTTATACCCTGCGCCGGCTTAAACTAACCGTAACAGGTGACATAGGCTGTTATACACTGGGCGGGCTGCCACCCCTGGAAGGGATTGATGCCTGTGTATGCATGGGTGCCAGCATAGGTATGGCCCACGGCATTGACAAAGCAGTGCCGGAGCTAAAGGGGCGCACCGTTGCTGTAATTGGCGACTCAACTTTTTTGCATTCAGGTATTACCGGACTGCTCAATGCAGTTTATAACAACAGCGACAGTACCGTAATTATTCTGGACAATCGCACCACCGCCATGACGGGGCACCAGGACCACCCGGCCACAGGCCGCAACCTCATGGGCCAGGAAGCACCCGAGGTGGATATAACTATGCTATGCCGGTCACTGGGGGTAAAAAGGGTGGAAGTGGTTGATCCCTTGGATATATCCCGGCTGCAGGAAGTAATTAAGGCTGAAACGGCTGCACCCGGCCCGTCGGTAATTATTGCCCGGCGTCCTTGTGCCCTCCTCAAGCGGGAGGTAAAACCGGCCGTTACGGTGGATCAGGAAAAGTGCACCGGTTGTAAAACCTGCTTGAAACTGAGCTGCCCGGCTATTTCGGTAATTGAAAATAAGGCTTTGGTGAGTGCAGACGCCTGTGTGGGCTGTAATTTGTGTGTACAAGTATGTAAAACCGGAGCTATGCAAAGGGGGCAGGCCGATGCTTAAACCGATAGATGTTCTTATGGTGGGTGTGGGTGGTCAGGGTACCATACTGGCCAGTAAAGTGTTGGCTGCTGTGGCTCAGGCCGTCGGTTACGATATCAAAGTTTCGGAGATTCACGGCATGGCCCAGCGGGGAGGCAGTGTAGTCACCCAGGTGCGCTTGGGCGAAAAGGTATATTCACCCCTCATTTCCGAGGGGGAAGCCGATGTTATTCTGGCCTTCGAAGAGCTGGAAGCGCTGCGCTGGCTTTCCTATCTCAAGCCGGGCGGCATAATAATTATCAACAACCAGCAGATCTACCCGGTTTCCGTGCTGGCCGGGGCGGCCGAGTATCCGCAAAATATTATCCCCCAAGTACAATCACGGGGAGTAAATGTCCAGGTATTGCAAGCTCTGGAACACGCCATCGCTTGTGGCAACGCCAAAGCAGCCAATGTAGTGCTGCTGGGAGCCCTGGCCCAAAAACTGCCCATTGAAGAAAAAATCTGGCGGGATGCCCTGGCAGCTACAATACCCCCGCGCCTCCTGGAAGTAAACAACGCCGCTTTCACCGCCGGCTTCACCGCCGCTACCTCTGGTACCGGGTGTTAAAACCTGGTGCCGGGTGTTGTAAGGTTAAATGATGGATAGTTTAACATAGGGTTTTATTCCTAAAGATGGCATTACGTGCCGTCTTTTCTTTTGTTGGTTTGCCCATACTTAAACCACCGTGTATAGGTACTATATATGTGGTGTATAATTTCGGACAAAGGCGTTATGCCAGCGGTGTATCATTTAAGTTTGTTTTGACACCATAAATTTAGGTAAAGAAAATAATGGGTTGTCGGTTATCCCCCCGGTAAATAACATGATATACTGTATCTGGTGTAGAAATACGAGGAGGACACCCTCTTTCAACCATTCAACACCCGGCACCAGAGTGGGTGGCGGCACCGGTGGGTGGTAGTCAACACCTGGTACCAAAGGAGGCTATTTAACATAGTGAGTGGAGTAATCAGTGTAGTGGAAGAGATGCGCGTGGCCCTTGAGAAGGCCTTGGTGGAGGCGCTGGGCAAGGCGGTTGAGGCGGGGGAGATACCGCCGGTGGAATTGCCTGACTTTGTTGTGGAGGTTCCACGGGAGCGGGAGCACGGTGATTTTGCCACCAACCTGGCCATGCTGTTGCCCAAACAGGCCCGCATGGCCCCGCGTAAGATTGCCGAGGCGTTGACCCAAAACTTGCCTCGTTCCACCCGGTGGCTGGAACGGGTTGAAGTGGCCGGTCCCGGCTTTATCAACTTTATTTTGGATCCCCGGTGGGTGCTGGAGTCTGTGCCGCTGGCGGTAAACAGGCAATCTGACTACGGGCGGGTGCAGCTGGGGAAGAACAAAGAGGTGCAGGTGGAATTTGTCAGTGCCAACCCTACGGGGTTGCTGCACATGGGCAACGCCCGTGGTGCCGCGCTGGGCGACAGTATTGCGGCCATACTGGAATTTGCGGGCTGGCAGGTTACCAGGGAGTATTATATCAATGACGCCGGCAACCAGGTGGAAAACTTTGCCCTTTCCGTGGAGGCTCGCTATTTTGAGCTGCTTGGCCGGGAAGGAGAGGTCCCCGAAGGCGGCTACCACGGGCAGGACATCATTGACACAGCCCGCCGTTACATAGAAGAGCACGGGGATAAACTGCTTAACGTTGACCGCCGTACCCGTCTGGATACACTGGCGCAGTATGCTCTGGACGAAAAAATTGGAGGTATTAAAAAGGCCCTGGCTGATTTCGGGGTAAACTATGATGTATGGTTCTCAGAACAGTCGTTGCATGATTCCGGCAAAGTGGACGGAGCCTTACAGCGCCTGCGGGAGCGGGGCTTTCTTTATGAACTGGAGGGCGCACTGTGGTTTAAAGCCAGCGCCTTTGGTTTGGAGAAAGACGAAGTGGTGGTGCGTAAAAACGGCATACCCACTTATTATGCTGCGGACATTGCCTATCACATGGACAAGTTTGACAGGGGTTTTGACCGGGTGATCAACATTTGGGGCGCCGACCATCATGGTCATGTAGCCCGGATGAAGGGCGCTATAAAAGCCCTTGGTTATGACCCGGATGCACTGCAGGTGCTGCTGATGCAGCTGGTCAGGCTGTTTAGCGGGGGCGAAATAGTGCGTATGTCCAAGCGCACTGGTCAGTTTGTTACCCTGGAGGAACTGGTGGATGAAGTGGGATTAGACGCCGCCCGCTATTTCTTTATTATGCGCAGCGCAGACAGCCATCTGGATTTTGACCTGGATCTGGCCCGTACCCAGTCCAACGATAACCCTGTTTACTACGTGCAATACGCCCATGCCCGCATCTGCAGCATTTTCCGCCAGCTGGCTGAACAAGGCCGGGGGGTGCCCGGAGCGGATGCTGTAAATATAGAACTGCTGCGGGAGGAAGCCGAGCTGGCCTTGGCCCGGCGTTTGGCGGACTTCCCCGAAGAGGTCGCCCTGGCGGCCCGCCAGTTGGCACCCCACCGTATTGCGCGCTATGTGCACGAGGTGGCCGGGCTGCTGCACAGTTTTTACAACGTGCACCGGGTCATTACCGATGATCTGGAATTAACCAACGCCCGGCTGCTGCTTATGGAGGCTACCAGGATGGTATTGCGCAACGCACTGACACTGCTGGGGGTTCGGGCGCCTGAAAAGATGTAAGGGGGGTATTTATGCGCGAGGTAATTATAGCCACCCTGGCCGGTTTTGCGGTGGGCTTTATCTTTGCAAAGATCAAACTGCCCGTACCCGCGCCTCCCACCCTTGCCGGCGTTATGGGCATTGTGGGAATGTTTCTGGGTTATATGGCGGCCACCCGGCTGCTGATTCGGGAATAAAGGCACAGATGCCCGACATTTGATGTTGACATGTCAGATAAGGCATGTATAAAATATATAGGATTGTGCTGAAAAAAATGACAACAGGAGGCTCCTATGGCCAAGTTCATATTTATTACCGGGGGAGTGGTGTCGTCCTTGGGCAAAGGAATCACTGCCGCCTCCCTGGGTCGACTGCTGAAGAGCCGCGGGCTGAAAGTGGCCGTTCAAAAACTGGATCCCTATATTAATGTTGATCCCGGTACCATGAGCCCTTATCAACATGGAGAAGTATTTGTCACCGAAGACGGAGCGGAAACCGACCTGGACCTGGGTCACTATGAACGGTTTATCGATGTAGATTTGGGCCAAAGCAGCAATGTGACCACCGGTGGCATTTACTGGTCAGTCATCAACAAAGAGCGCCGGGGTGACTACCTTGGTGCTACCATACAGGTAATCCCGCATATCACCAATGAAATTAAAGAGCGGGTACGTCGCGTTGCGCGGGAACTTAACCCCGATGTGGTAGTGGTGGAAATCGGGGGCACCGTGGGCGACATTGAATCACTGCCGTTTATGGAAGCCATTCGCCAGTTAAAGAGTGACCTGGGCCGGGAAAATGTGATGTATATACACGTCACTTTGGTGCCCTACCTCAGGGTGGCCAATGAGCTGAAAACCAAGCCCACCCAGCATAGCGTCAAGGAACTGCGCAGCATCGGTATCCAGCCTGACGTGCTGGTCTGTCGTACCGAAAAGCCGATTTCCAGAGAGATGGTGGAGAAACTGGCTTTGTTTTGTGATACCGACCTGGATGCCGTGGTGCAGATGTTGGACGCCTCGCATATTTATGAAGTGCCTCTGATGCTGGAAGCCGAGGGCCTGGGCGACCTTGCCGTAAGGCGGCTAAGCCTTGAATGCCCCAATGCGCCCGATTTAACCGAATGGCGTGCCATGGTGGATAAAATGAAAAACCTGCACCGGCACACTACCATTGCCCTGGTGGGTAAATACGTAGCCTTGCCCGATGCCTATTTAAGCGTGGCCGAAGCGCTGCGTCATGCAGGCCTTTTCCACGGTGCGGCAGTAGACATTCGCTGGATCAACGCTGAGGATTTGGAAAACCAACCTGTGGACAAGTTCCTGGCAGATGTAGATGGTGTTCTGGTGCCGGGCGGTTTTGGCGACCGGGGTATTGAAGGTAAGATAAATGCTATACGGTTTGCCAGGGAAAACAAGATACCCTATCTGGGTATTTGCCTGGGCATGCAGCTGGCGGTTGTTGAATTTGCCAGAAATAAAATGGGTTGGATCAACGCCAACAGCGCCGAATTTAACGCTGCTACGCAATATCCGGTGATCGATCTGCTGCCTGAGCAAAAGGAACTGGACCGGATGGGCGGCACTATGCGCCTGGGTCGTTATCCCTGCCGTCTGTTGCCCGGCACGCTGGCACATAAAGCTTATGCTGAGGATATTATTTACGAAAGGCACCGTCACCGTTACGAATTAAATAATCACTATCGTGAAGCACTGGCCGGGGCAGGTATGGTATTTAGCGGCACCCTGCCTGACCGCTATCTGGTGGAAATAGTTGAACTGCAAGACCATCCCTGGTTTGTGGCCACCCAGTTCCACCCGGAATTTAAATCGCGTCCTTATAAACCCCATCCGTTATTCAGGGATTTTATTGGTGCAACCCTGGCCAACCAGGTACCGGGTGTGGAAAGTTGAAATTCGTTGCAGCTTGAAGCCTTGATGCACATATAGTTACCATATCTTATCTGGACAACGCCGCCATATGCTGTATAATTAACAATATTAGCATATTGCATTTTCTTTAAGCTTTGGTAATATCCAAAGCTTTTTTATATGTCCAAAGGTTGGCTATTGAGTAAATTGCCGCATATATTAGAAATAATTCCGTGAGGCAATCTTATATAATACTGACACGTATCGGTAAATGTATAGATATGCATAATACTTGGGAAAGGTTGTGAACTATGCTAAAACATAAAGTAATAGCAGGTTTAATAATTGGCCTGGTATTTTTATCGCTTATGGCTGCTGCTATATACGGTAAAAACGGGGGTAGAGGTTATTATGACCAAAGCAGCTCCGGCAGCATGATTGGGATTATTCAAATCAACGGTGCCATTGCCAGCGGTGCTGACTCCAGCAGCTTGTTTTCGACTGTGGCAGGTTCTGAGGCCATTATGGAGCAACTGCGCCGGGCCGCCGATGACCCTGCAATAAAAGCGGTGGTGTTGCGGTTAAACACCCCTGGCGGCACTGCAGCGGCTTCCCAGGAAATAGCTCTAGAGGTGGACCGGCTGCGCCAAGCCGGTAAAAAAGTTGTGGCCTCTATGGGTGATGTGGCAGCTTCCGGCGGATATTGGATTGCCTGTCGCTGTGACAAAATAGTAGCTAATCCCGGTACAATCACCGGCAGCATCGGAGTAATCATGGAAACCCAGAATTTGCAGGGGCTGTACGAAAAGTTGGGTGTTGATCCGGTGGTTTTTAAAAGCGGCCCGCACAAGGATATGGGTTCAACCTCCAGGGAGATTACAGAGCGGGAACAGCAAATTTTTCAAAGCATGGTGGATGATATGTATGAACAATTTGTTGATACAGTATCCGAAGGCCGGGGTATAGATCAGGCCAGGGTGCGGGAAGTGGCCGACGGGCGTGTTTTCACCGGCAGCCAGGCCATAAAAAACGGCCTGGTGGATGATCTGGGTAATTTTTACGACGCAATTGATATAGCGGCCGACCTGGCAGGTATTAAAGGTGAGCCCGAGATAATTGATTTATCGCCCCAGTATCCCTGGTGGGGCATGTTAAGCGGTATGCGAACCGGGGCACTTTCAGTCGACCTGTGGCCCTGGCTGCTTTTAAACAACCCGCAAGTCAAGTAGTATTGTAAGCATGCATCTGCACTGCTGCGGTCAATGATATTAAACACTGTTAAAGATTCACGGGAGTTAAGGTGTACTGGTGGAGGTTATTAGTGGAGGTTATTAATGGATAATTTGCAAAATAACAATGAACATGTCCGGGATAAGACAAGTGTACCGGATGGTCAAATGACACCGGATAATTTAAATACGCATGCAGGCGGTCCGCTTGTTAACGATGATGGTAAAGAAAATGTATACCTGGTGGAAGAAAGGGATAATATCGTTAATAATGGTCAGGTTAAAAATGGAATTTTGGATGTCTTTTATGGTGTTCTTTTTGAACCGGCACGAACATTTGCCGGCTTTGTCTCCAACCCTCCCATAGGAACTGTTGTAATTATTTTCGTGGTGCTCAACCTGGTGGAGGCCTTAACAGGTATTTTCACCACACCAATATATTTGGATAGAATAAATTTAGCGGGCTTGCCGGGAGTGACAGTTGGTCAAGCCACGCTGTCATTTGTTGCCGTAACAGGTTTTTTGTTTAGTATATTTAAATGGTTTTTTATGGCCGGCCTTTTGCACCTTCTGGCGGAACTATATGCCGGCAGCGGCTCGGCTCGCAGTGTTTTTACCGTATATGGTGCAGCCGGTTTGCCTGCGGTTTTTATGATACCGGTACAAATAGCCATTGGATTGGTTAATGCAGGGTGGCTGTTTAACTTTATGGCCGGATTGTTGGCTGTAGTGATATATTTCTGGGGAGTTGTATTGTTGATTATCGGGCTGCGGGAAGTGCATCATTTCAGCACGGCCCGGGCTGTGCTGGTGGCTATGACACCCGGAATGATGCTGGTATTCTTGACATTGCTTACTTTTGTTTACTTTGGCACCGTTGTCTCATCTATTATGGCTGCACGTATTATTTAACAATTTTATGCAGGACTTTTAAAAGTGCTGTAGAAAAAGAGATCTAGAAAATGGCTTTACGGAGGGTGGAAATATGCCTGGTCAAAATTATGATATACTTGTTATTGATGACCAAGCTGGTGTGCGCTGGTTAATTTGCGAAGCGTTAATTGATGAAGGGTATTCAATTGATCAGGCTGCCAGCGGTTCCGAGGCTTTAGCAAGATTGGGCCGGAATGATTATCGTCTTATTTTATTGGATGTAAAAATGCCTGGCATGAACGGTTTTGAAATTTTGGAAAAAATTAAAAAGTTTGACAGCGATGTGCCAGTGGTAATGATGACGGCCTATGGCGAGTTGGATATTGAGCAGGAAGTCGCTGATGGTGCCCGACCGGTCAATTATATAAGCAAACCATTTGATTTGGATGATCTTCGTAATATAGTGCGGCGCTATCTCTCTAACCAGAATGATGTTGATTTTACAGCGAGCACATAGCCAGTAGGCTCTAGAAAAAGGATTTATATATTGTTGTGTCGAATACCCGATAAATGAGTAAACATACCATATAGGGCAGGAGGACAGACATGATTATAGTTACCGATGTGCTATTAGCCATGCGGTGCCCTGAATGTGGAAAACTGGATTATCATAATCTTTCTCGTTTTGATTTTAGTGGTCAAAAAAGAGTTGAAGTTAGATGTTCATGTAGTTATGTGAAACTTGTTGTAACCACTAAAGACCGTAGTAACTATTGGCTTCAGGTGCCCTGTGTGGTATGCGAGAGCAAGCATGTACGGTCTTTAAGCGCCAGGATGCTCTGGTCTGGTGAAGCAAACTGCCTTTTTTGCCATGAGACAGGTCTTGAATTGGGGTACATTGGGCCTGCGGACGAAGTTAAGGCCCTGGCTGCTGCGCAGCAGGAAACCATGGAGGCGCTGGCGGATGATTTTGAAGCGGAGGATGAGTATTTTCACAACTCGGAAATAATGTATGAAGTGCTTAATTGCCTGCATGATATTGCCGAGAAGGGCTCTCTTTATTGTCAATGTGGCAACCAGGACGTGGAAGTGGATATATTCCCCGACCGCCTGGAGCTGTATTGCAAGGATTGCGACAGTGTAAATATTATTTATGCCGAAACAGATGATGACCTCCGGGTTATCAAAGAGGTTGAAACCATTGAACTGGTACGCAACGGCTTTGAATGTTTGGACAGTTTGTCCAGTACGACCAAAACCGGTAAAAAACCCAAGCGCAGGCGTAAATAAAATGATAAACACCCCTTAAGGGGTGTATAATACTTTTAGAGCATTAAATTTCAAATATGCCTGATTGAACAATAATGTTTATTAAATGCAGGATTGGCTTACCTGTAGAGAATAATGATGCCGGGAAACGTATTTACGGTAAACAAGTTCATGACGATACGATGCGTTTAGCGGTGGCGTTTTTGATTTATGGAATGATTGCCGTTCTTATGTAATGTTGTATCGTTAGATTTTTTGTTGGAAAATTACCTTATAGATATATATAAAAATCAGGTAAAATAACGTATATACATTTATGAGGAGGTTTGCGTATGAGTTTGGTTCCGGTAAGTGCATTGCTGCGGGAAGCGCAGGCGGGCGGTTATGCGGTGGGCGCCTTTAACTGCAACAATATGGAGATTGTTCAAGCCATCGCCGCTGCTGCTGAGGCTGAAAAGGCACCGGTTATTATGCAGGCCAGCCAGGGGGCGATAAAATACGCCGGCATTGAATATATCACAGCCATGGCCAATGTGGCTGCGGCTATGGTAAATGTACCCGTGGCGCTGCATCTGGATCACGGTACCAGTTTTGATCAAGTGATGCGCTGTATTCGATCGGGATTTTCATCCGTAATGATCGATGGCTCCAAACATACTCTGGAAGACAATATTGCGTTAACCAGGCAGGTTGTAGCTGCTGCCAGACCGGTGGGCGTTTCCGTTGAGGCCGAGTTGGGCAAAATAGGCGGCACTGAGGATGATATCCATGTCAGCGATGCTGATGCTTTCTTTACTGATCCCGAAGAAGCCCGGGTTTTTGTGCAGGAAACCCGGGTGGATGCACTGGCTGTGGCCATTGGTACAGCGCATGGTCGCTACAAAGGTGAGCCCAGGTTGGATTTTGCCCGGCTGGAAAAAATACGTTCCCTGATAAGCATTCCCATCGTGCTGCACGGTTCCTCGGGAGTGCCTGAAGAAGCCATCCGGGAAGCAATTCGCCTGGGGGTGTGCAAAGTAAACATTGACACCAACATCCGCGAGGCCTTTGTCGATCGCTGCCGGAAAGTTATTGCCGACTGCCCCGATGAAATTGACCCGCGTAAAATATTGGGCCCCGCCCGGGAGGCGGCAGTGGAACTGATCAGGGAAAAAATAAGGATTTTCGGCAGCTCCGGCAAGGCTTGATGTAAAACCTTTGTCTATCTATTGACACCGCATTGAGCACTCAACATCCATGCCAATGCAAAGGTTATAATGACATCAGGCGTTTAAGGCGTCCGATAACATTATATGGAGGTGTCCAGTTATTAAACTGTTTATAGATTCCGCCAATGTTGATGAGATAAAGTCGGCAAGTGAACTGGGCGTGATTAGTGGTGTAACCACTAATCCGTCATTAATTGCTCGGGAGGGAAGGGACTTTGGTGCAGTGGTCCGGGAAATAACCACCATTGTGGATGGACCCATCAGTGCCGAAGCGGTTAGTACCGATGCCGGGCCCATGATTGCCGAGGCCGAGGAATTGGCGGCTATACATCCAAATATCGTAGTTAAGATCCCTATGACCGGTGAGGGTCTTAAAGCTGTAAGTGCACTGGCTCAAAAAGGGATCAAAACCAATGTGACCCTGGTTTTCTCAGCCAACCAGGCCCTCATGGCCGCTCTGGCCGGTGCTACTTACGTCAGCCCGTTTGTCGGCCGATTGGACGATATCGGTTACGACGGTCTGGAGTTGATCAAAGATATTGCCGAGATATATGACTTGCATGGCTTGGCACCGGAAATAATTTCCGCCAGCATCAGGCACCCCATGCATGTGACTCAATCGGCGCTGGCCGGTGCCCACATTGCCACTGTACCCTACAAGGTGCTGGTGCAAATGTTAAATCATCCCCTGACTGATTCAGGTATAGAAAAATTTTTGTCTGATTGGGCCAAGGTGCCCAAAAAGTAAGGAGGATCATCCCTTGAAAATCATAGGGCGCCTCAGAGATTATTACAACCGGGTAATGGATTTGCCGGATGCGCCCACAAAGGTGGCCCGGGGCGCGGCCCTTGGGGTAGCCCTTGATTTTTTGCCTCTTCCTTTAATTAGTATTCCCATTGCTTATCTGGTGGCCCGGGTGGTTGGCGGTAATGGTTTGGCCGGTGCTTTAACAGCTGCTTTCTTTAAATGGGCGGTGCCATTTTTCTACCTTTTAAACGTGGCCACGGGTAATCTGCTGTTAGGTACCGAATTACCCGGGGATATGGTTGCGGCTGCGGTGACGGGTGCGCCGGACCACTGGATGGGGCACTTGTTGGAGCTTGGCTTACCGTTTTTAGTAGGGGCAGCGGTGAATGCCATCTTGGCCTGGTTGGCGTTATATATTGTAGTGCGGCGTCTGCTGCTGCTCAGACATTCCCGCAAAGCAATGAAGCACAAAGACATAAAATACTAACTATTTTAATTAGGTGGGTTGCCATTGAACTATAATGAATTAGAAAGTAAAACACTTGCGGAATTATATGCCCTGGCCAAAGAACTTGAGCTGACCGGGTATTCCCGGTTACGCAAAAAAGAATTGGTTGCCGAGATTGTCAGGGCGCAGATGGAGAAAAGCGGGCTGCAGTATTCCAGTGGTGTGCTGGAAATACTTCCTGACGGCTACGGTTTTTTAAGGCCCGGTCACTTTTTGCGCAGCTATGATGATATATACGTTTCATCCTCACAGATTAGGCGATTTGACCTGCGTACCGGTGACCTGGTGGCCGGGCAAGTCCGCGGTCCCAAGGATACAGAACGCTATTCAGCGCTGTTGCGTGTTGAGCAGGTTAACAATGCCGACCCAGAGGAAGCTGCTAAAAGGCTGCATTTTGCCGGACTCACCCCTCTATTTCCCCAAGAGCGGATTACCCTGGAAACCGATAAGGATAAACTCTCCACCCGGATCATCGATTTAATTGCTCCCATTGGTAAAGGTCAGCGCGGGCTTTTGGTATCGCCGCCCAAGGCGGGCAAGACCGTGTTGTTAAAAGCGATAGCCAATAGTGTTACCGCTAACCATCCGGAAATATACCTGATTGTACTGCTTATTGATGAACGTCCCGAAGAAGTCACCGACATGGAGCGCTCTGTACGCGGCGATGTGATTAGCTCTACGTTTGACGAGCCCCCGGAAAATCACGTGCGGGTGGCCGACCTGGTGCTGGAGCGGGCCAAGCGGTTGGTGGAACACGGCCGGGATGTGCTGATTTTGCTGGACAGCATTACCCGCCTGGCCCGGGCCCATAACTTAGTAGTACCGCCCAGCGGTCGTACGCTGAGCGGCGGCGTAGACCCATCCTCATTGCATAGACCGAAGCGGTTCTTTGGTGCCGCCCGTAATTTGGAAGAGGGCGGCTCACTGACCATTTTAGCTACTGCGCTGGTGGAAACGGGGAGCCGCATGGATGACGTAATCTTTGAGGAATTCAAAGGTACCGGTAATATGGAACTTATCCTGGATCGCCGTCTGGCTGAGCGCCGTATATTTCCCGCCATTGACGTGTTGCGTTCCGGCACCCGCCGGGAGGATTTGTTGCTTAGTAAAGATGAGCTGGAGCTGAACTGGTATTTCCGTAAAGCCACCGCCGGTCTGTCGCCCGCGGAAGCTTTGGAACATATTAGCGAGAGGCTGAAAAAGACCAAATCAAACGGCGATCTGCTGCGAGCCTTTCGCAATATCCGCGGACAAAAGTCAACCAACCAGGGGGCAGTCTCTCTTCCATAACCTAAAAACCCATGTTTTGAGCATGGATATTAAAGCCCGGTAAAAGCCGGGTTTTTTGTCGTGGTGCAAATTGTATAAATTATAGCTTTCCTGGCAATAATTTAAAGTGAAAACAAAAGATTTATTTATCAAAAAAACAATGTTGCATTAATATTGTGGGAGAGGTTAATTTAGAATGTTAAAAGCCAGTAAGAAAACTATAATAACCGCGGGTTTATTAACTTTACTAGTGGCCGGTTGCCTTACTGCTTCGCACCAGCCGGCCCAGGCCAGGCTGGACGAACTGCTGAGTCCTGATAAACCCTATATGACGCCGCCGGTGGCCGAGAAGATAGATCAGCAGGCTACCCAGTCGGTGGCGGCTTTACCCCGGGTTTATGTTGTACAAAAGGGTGACACTTTAAGTCATATTGCTCTGCAATACGGTCTTGATGCCGACCAGCTGGCCGAAACCAATAACCTGCGCGACGGTAATCATATTATTAAAGGCCAAGTACTCATGCTGCCCGGTACTGTAATACCCTATCGGGTGAGCAAGGGAGAAACCCTGAGCTTAATTGCCCTGCGGTTTGGGTGTTCAGAAAAAAAACTGATGGAAATGAATGAACTGCGAGACCCGGATTGCCTGCTGGCCGGTCAACAAATAATGATTCCGGCCGGTCAGGGTGGGGGAGACAGGCAGGTTTCCCGGGGGCTGCCTCTTAGCCAGCTTAGCTGGCCCGTGGTGGGTTGGATTAGTTCCCCGTATGGCATGCGCGACGGTGCTATGCACGAGGGGCTTGATATTGCCGCCGACCAGGGGGAGCCGGTGCGGGCGGTTAAAGACGGGCGAGTGGTCTTTGCCGGTCCACGGGGCACTTACGGCATTACGGTAATCATTGATCACGGTGACGGGCTGCGCACCCTTTATGCGCACAACTCGCGCGTGCTGGTGAGTGATGGGCAGCGGGTATCCGCAGGTCAGCGCATCGCCCTGGTGGGTAGCACCGGGCGCTCCACCGGCCCGCATCTGCACTTTGAGGTGCTGCTAAACGGCATCCCTGTTGACCCGATGCTTTGCCTTGAGCGGGCTTATGCTTAAGCAGGCCGCTATTCAAAAAGCACGGGGACGGTTCTCTTGCTTCCACCGAGCTTCCAGGGGGGGTGTCTGGTGGCACCTCCCCCCTTTTGTTTTATAAATTCAAAATTTGCTCTATGAATACATGGAAATCCTTTAAGTGTTTGTTAATTATGTTTTTAATTATATCGAGCTTGATGATCTGGTAATCATGCACTGCAATATTGCGAAAGCCAACCATAGCCTTTAGGCGCCTGCTTAATCCATGTTCTATAATATTATTTTGGTGCAGCAGATCAAAAGCTTCGCGGCTGCTTTGGGGAAGTCCCAGGTCCTTTTCAGCCACAATGTGCATAGCCAGGTCAATAGCTGCTTCACAAGCTCTTTGGATATTCAGGATTATGGAATCTTGTTTAGTGTAGTCATATAAATTTTGTGGATCGTTGTTATATACTTCATGTATCCTCTTTATACATCGTTTGATGACCATAATTTTGTTGATTATCACGTCATTGGTCATATCTGGTACCTCTTATCGCTATTCTATCAATTATTTGTTTGCGTTCTTCATTTAAACGGGCATATTTTTTTAAGGTGAGCATGTAGAATAACATGCGCTTGGTTTCATCAGTACAATAAATAACTTTTCCGGTAGTCAATACTCTGGCCTGGAATACAGTGGAAGCGGTATTTAAATCCACCAAATCTACATCCCGGCCCAGTTTGTCCGCCAGGTGCTGGCCAATCATAAAAAGCTTGTAGGCACTAAATTTTTGTTCTGCCAAGAAAGCAATATCAATATCGCTGTCGGGCAGCATTTTGCCGGTTAAAGCTGAACCAAAAATAATAATTAAGTAAGGCGCTATTTGTTCCTGTAGATATGTTTTTATGAGCTCAATTTGGGGCTCTTTCAGATACATAAGAAAACACCTTCCAGTGCTGAAACGTTGTTTGTTTAGTTGGTTACGGCCGGTACCAGCTATAGCTTTGGTGCCAGGTGTTGAAAGTTGAAAATCAAAAGATTTTGCAACTTTCAACACCTGGCACCTAATGTCGTTATTTCATTATACTAGTAAAAAATGGGTATCGCAAGTTGCAGCCAAAGACAAGATAAATGTAGCTTCACCTGTATATCAAATTGCATTATACTGAAGGATGGTAGATGAAGATAGAGAAATGTAGAAAAGTGGGTGCCAGGCTCTATGCAATTATTGTATGTTGATGAACAAGGCCGTATGTACGACCATGCGTTGGGAGCAGTGGGGCGTACCGGTGACCGGTTGGTGGAGATAATGTACGAGGATATGCTGGAATTACCGCCGGGGGCCTCTTTAACGTTATTGCCCGGCAGTAACCCGGTGGGTATGGATAAAAACGGTGATTTCAAGCTGCTGCGGCAGGTGCCCGGCGAGGGTAGCTCAGCCCTGGCGGTAGGGGCTTTGCTGCCCCAGGGCTATACCCGAACCCTGCTGCCCGGTTACCGGCGCCAGGCCGATCAGCCGCTGCCCCTGCTGGGATACGCGGCGGTGGCCTGGCATGAAGGCCGGGTTTATGTGGCCGCCGTCCGCACCGATGAACCGGACCGCTGGGATCCTGTACACTATAATTCGGCGGATTTACCCCAGTTGGTGCAAAACAGGCTGGACCGGGCACCACAAAACCGGGTGCTGGCCCAGCTGGCTCACTGTGCCCTGGAATACAGCTGCTATACTGCCCAAAATATTTTCTACAGCCGCTGGGAGGGCGGCCTGCCCATGTCCCCTGCCTGCAACGCCCGCTGTCTGGGCTGCATATCGCTGCAGCCCGCTCAATGCTGCCCCTCTCCCCAGACCCGGCTAAATTTTCGCCCTACCTGCTCCGAAGCGGTGGAGGTGACCCTGCACCACTTGCTGCATGCCCCGGAGGGAATTATCAGTTTCGGCCAGGGCTGCGAGGGGGAACCGGCTCTGGCTGCGGATGATATAGCGCAAGTGGTTACTGAGGTGCGCCAAAGAACCAGCCGGGGCACTATTAATATGAATAGTAATGCGGGTTATACCCTGGGAGTGGAGAAAATTTGCCGGGCCGGGCTTGATTCCATGCGGGTCAGCCTGATCAGCGCCCGGGAACAAGTTTACCAGTCCTATTACCGGCCCTGGGATTACCGCCTCACTGATGTGGCTGCATCAATTAGGATAGCCCGTTCCCTGGGGGTTTTTGTGTCTTTAAACCTGCTGGTGCTGCCCGGTTTAAACGACCGTGACGTGGAAATTGAAGCGCTGGTGGATTTTATCGAGGATAACGGCGTAAACAAGGTGCAGCTGCGCAATTTAAACATTGACCCCGATTTTTTCTATCGCCAGGTACTCGTTAATGGTGAAATATATGGTGTCGGGCAGCTTATTGAAGCACTGCGGAGTATACCAGGCCTGGAGCTGGGCAATTTTTCAAGGCCGGTATCTTCATAGACTCTGTTCGAAAAGTCCGCCCGAGATCCACTTCGAACTTCTGTGTTGGCTCGGCTTCCGCGGTGCTTGCTTATTTCCGTATAGGCTTCGTCTCTCAAACCAAAGCCTACCTTTTCGAACAAGCTCTTCTAGAAAAATATATTAAGTCGTAAGTCCAGCCCTTGGGCATGTTCTATAAAGCAGTCACATTGCCGTGTTAATGCTACAGCAATTAACAAGTTAGCGGAGATAGGGACGGTTCGAGCGTTCTTAAAAGCGTGGCGAAGGGCTCCAGGGGGTACAGGGGGTACAGAGGTTATGACGGAGCAAACGTCCCGTGTCAAAGCGTGGCGAAGAGCTGAGGGAGTAAGACGGACGAAACGTCCCTGTGTCTTATTAAACATGGCGGTGGTCGAGAAGGTTCGCTATGCGTGGCGAAGGGGTTTGAAGCTTGTGCACAAATTAGAGCAATGTAATATTTTCTTGATTGATAAAAATCGTTATGCTATAATGATTAAGTGTCTTATAAGGAAAGTTGTGTTTATTCTATGTCTACCCCATATATATTTTACCGGAAAGAGGTGAGCCACTGTGAAGGAAAAAATTCATCCCAAATATGGAGAAGCTAAAGTAACTTGCGTATGCGGCGAGACTTTTACCACCGGCTCCACAAAGAAGGAAATTAAGGTGGAGATTTGCTCCAAATGTCACCCGTTTTACACCGGTTCCCAGCGGACTGTTGAAACAGGCGGGCGAGCGGAAAAATTCCGCAAAAAGTACGGCTTGAAATAGTTTTAACAGCAGGGCGGGTGCTCTGCTTTTATTTTATCTAAAAGAAAATGGTGATTATATAGGTACAGGGGTTGACCACCGCAGAGCCCGATGATGACATGGTGGAAGTGGCCATGACTGCCCTGAAGGCCGTGCTCAGTGAGAATAGAGGTGAAGTCAGTGTTAGATAAGCTGGAAAGCCTGGAGAACAAATATGAAGAATTAAGCGAGTTAATTGCCGACCCCAAAGTAATGGATGACCAGAGTCGCTGGCAGCAGTATGTAAAATCCCACTCCGAGCTCAGTGAAGTTGTCACGGTCTATCGCGAGTATAAAAAGGTACTCTCCGAGCTCGAGGACGTTCGCCAGATGCTCAAGGATAAATTGGACAACGAAATGCGGGAAATGGCGGAGCTGGAAGAGGAAGAACTGGAAAATAAAAAAGAAAAACTGGAAAATAATCTTAAGGTACTTCTGCTGCCCAAAGACCCCAATGATGATAAGAACGTTATCATGGAAATCAGAGCTGGCACCGGTGGGGAGGAAGCAGCCCTGTTTGGCTCCGATTTGTTCCGCATGTACACGCGATTTGCCGAGCTGAAAGGCTGGCGTACCGAGATAATGGATGCCCATTATACGGACATCGGTGGTGTTAAGGAAATAATTTTTCTTATCGAAGGTAAAGGGGCGTTCAGCCAATTAAAATTCGAGAGCGGCGTACACCGGGTGCAGCGCGTGCCCACCACCGAGTCGGGCGGGCGTATTCATACCTCTGCAGCCACGGTGGCTGTGCTGCCCGAGGCCGAGGAAGTGGAAGTGGATATAAACCCCAATGAATTGCGCATTGACGTGTTTTGTTCCACCGGCCCCGGCGGGCAATCGGTGAACACCACCCAATCGGCGGTACGGATAACCCATATCCCCACTGGAATAGTGGTTTCCTGCCAGGATGAGAAATCGCAGCATAAGAATAAAGATAAAGCTATGCGGGTACTGCGGGCCAGGCTGCTGGATCAGGCCCAGCAGGAACAGCAGCAGCAGATGGCCAGCGCCCGCAAATCCCAGGTGGGCTCCGGTGACCGCAGCGAGCGTATTCGCACCTATAATTTCCCCCAAAACAGGGTTACCGACCACCGCATTGGGCTGACCCTGCACCGGTTGCAGGAGGTGCTCATGGGTAATTTACAGGAAGTGGTTGACGCCCTGATTACAACCGACCAGGCCGAGCGCCTGCAGCAGGTGGATTAGCCATGCCGGGCTTAACCGTGCGGGACAGTCTCATTCAGGCTGCCCGGTATTTGAAGGAAAAGGGCGCGTTTTCCCCCCGGCTGGATGCCGAGGTGCTGCTGGCCCATGTGCTGGGCCGGGACCGGGTGTATTTGTACCGGGAAGCTGACCTGGTGCTTAATACGGACCGCCAGCGGCGCTACCGTACATTGCTGGAGCGCCGGGCGGGCGGTGAGCCCGTGGCCTACCTTACGGGGCTTAAAGAATTCATGGGGCTTGACTTTGAAGTTGGGCCCCATGTTTTAATTCCCAGGCCTGAAACCGAGTTAATGGTAGAAAAGGCGTTGGAAGTGTTATCTAGCTGGCCCGGGCGGCGGGTTGTGGTGGATGTGGGCACGGGAAGCGGTGCAGTGGCTGTGAGCTTGAGCCGCCTGGCACCGCCGGGCACCCGTGTGCATGCCATAGACATATCGGAAAATGCCCTGGACATTGCTCGTGCTAATGCCGCCCGGCATAACGTGCCGGTACTTTTTCATGCGGGTGATCTAATGACACCTCTGCAGGGGATGCTGTCGCCCGGAACGGTGGCCGTTATAACCGCCAACCTGCCATACATACCCAGTGGTGCCATGTCCTGTTTGCCCCGGGATGTGTGCGGCTATGAGCCGGCTCTGGCCCTGGACGGCGGTGCTGACGGGTTGGAGCTTTATCGCAGGCTGGTGCCACAGGCATACACCTGGCTTGCTTCCAGTGGGTGCTTGTTCATGGAAATTGGCCCGGACCAGGCTGAACAAGCCCTAGCTATGTTGGGGCCGCATCGCTGGCGGCCCAGCTTGTACCGGGACCTGGCCGGTCGCCCGCGATTAATCTGTGGGGTTAAAACAAGTTAATTGTTATCACTATGACATAGGTGCCGGGTGTTGAAAGTTGAAAATCTTTGATTTTCAACTTTCAACACCCGGCACCAAAGCCTACTTTCTAAACACTCAATTATTAATGTATCTTGACGTTGGTTTGTAAAAATTCCGGCTCTGTTACCATTCTTTTATCGCCCAATCCTTTGTGGTATACTACTCCAGAGAGTGTACGGCACCATATTGCGCCCGTATCATTTCACCTAATATTCATTTTGCGGCTAACCAGATGGAAGTTTGTTAAAAGCATACATCTGGTATGAGACTCCTGCTAAGCTTTTATTGATTTGGGAAGGATTTATATGAAAAGTGCAGATTGTAAAACACGTCACCTGGTGGTAGATCCTGTACAGCCGGATGCCTCATTAATCCAGCAAGCTGGTGCCGTATTGCGGGAGGGTGGTCTGGTGGCTTTCCCCACTGAAACTGTTTATGGCCTGGGGGCCAATGCACTGGATGCCCGGGCGGTGGCCGGTATTTATCTGGCCAAGGGGCGTCCCGCTGACAACCCTTTAATTGTACATATTGAAAGTCACCGGGTTTTAACCCGTTATATTGATGAACTTCCACCTGTTGTATCGCTTTTGGCCGCGCGCTTTTGGCCCGGTCCATTGACTATGGTTTTGCGGGGCGGACGGTCCTTTCCCCCGGAGGTGACCGCCGGTCTTGATACAGTGGCCTTTCGGGTGCCCGCCCACCCTGTGGCCCTGGCTTTAATCCGGGCGGCCGGCGTGCCCGTGGCCGCCCCCAGCGCTAATGCTTCCGGACGTCCCAGTCCCACCACTGCGGCTCATGTGCTGGACGACCTGTCGGGGAAGATAGCGCTGGTGCTGGATGGTGGGCCATCCGGTTTGGGCGTGGAATCAACCGTGCTGGATCTCTCCGGCGACCAACCCGTGATTTTGCGCCCCGGTGGCGCCATCCAGCGGGATCTGGAGCAAGTGCTCGGTCCGGTGGAGTTGGATCCTTCGGTTAACGGCGTTGCTGTTGCCGGGGACAGGCCCCGGTCGCCGGGTATGAAATATACGCACTACGCACCCCGGGCACCGCTGCTGCTTTTTGAAGGACGTGACCACGAACGGGTGGCGGCCAGCGTATTGGCTGATGCCAGGCGCTTGTCTGCCGGCGGCACCAAGGTGGGCATACTGGCATACAGTGAAACGGCACCGCTGTACGATGGACAGGGTTACAGCGTGGTGGTGCCCGGTAAACGTTCCGAACCAGGTACGGTGGCAGCTTTGTTATATGAATCGCTGCGCCGGTTTGACCAGTTGGGGGTGGATGTGATACTGGCCGAAGGTATTATCCCAGACGGTTTGGGACTGGCAGTAATGAACAGGTTACGCCGGGCGTCCGGGGGGCATGTAATAACTGTATAGGTGTGGGTTGCTAACCTTTACCGGTATTGATAAATTTAACTTGGAACGCATAGATATAGTTAGCGGTTATTTAAAGAACAAAAAATATGTTGGGGGAAATGATTTGGAACTATACACACTGCTCGCACTGGCCGTGGCCCTGGGCACTGATGCTTTCTCCATGTGCCTTGGCCTGGGCATAGCCGGTGTAACCGGCCGCCAGATACTGGTGGTTAGTGTTACCGTGCTGGTGTTCCATATTGTTATGCCCTTGCTGGGCTGGTACGCCGGCGATTTTATCGGCGCGCTGGCGGGTCGGGCCGCCAGCATCGCCGGAGCTTTGCTGCTGGTATATCTGGGTATCAAAATGATTCGCTCGTCTTTAAAAGGTGGTGATGCCCTGGACCCCAAAGTAGTGCTGGTCAATACCTGGGGGCTTTTTTTGCTGGCTGCCAGTGTTAGTATGGATGCCCTTAGCGTAGGTTTTTCACTGGGCACCAGGCAGGTTAACCTGCCCCTCACTGCTGGTGTGATCGGTGCCGTGGCCGGGTTGATGACGGCCGGCGGACTACTGTTGGGGCGTTTTGTAGGTGCCCGTGTGGGTGAACGGGCCGTACTGGGCGGTGGTATACTGTTAATCGGTATTGGCATACATATGGTACTATCTTGATTTGGTGACAGGCCCCCAAAACGTGTCAAAGGTTGCTTGACAAGGCCCATCTTGTTGCCATATGGGCGTTGACTGGTTTTCATGAAACCGTGTGCATGGTTGCTTGCTAATCCGTTTATATTGTGCCATGTGGCAATATGACATTTTCCTATAATAAAAGGAGGCCAGGTTAATGGTCAAAAAAAAGATACTTTTTGTATGTACCGGCAATACCTGCCGCAGTCCCATGGCCGAGGCACTGGCCCGCCGGGCGCTGGCGGAACTTTTTCCCGATCGGAAGGATATAGAATTCGCCTCAGCCGGGATTGTTACACTGTCTGATGGCGATGCTTCTTATCAAGCCATTAATGTGTTAAAGGAAATGGGCATTGACCTGAGCCGGCATAAAACATCACAGATTGACCCGGAGGATATTGAACAGGCCGATCTTGTTTTGACCATGACCCGTACTCATCGGGATAATTTAAAACGTCTTATGCCTGATGCCGCAGACAAAATTTTTACACTGGCCGAATATGCAGGCTCCGGTAATGATATACCGGACCCCTTTGGTTCCAGTGAGGAATTTTACCGTATCGTAGCCGGTGAGCTGGACAACCTGGTCCGTAAAATGCTAGGGGTCAGGCTTAAACTAACTTAAACTAACTATGTTATGTGAATATTGCGATTATACAATGTTTATTGGTAATAATTATATTTTAGCTCAGTTGTGGAGGAAATGATGCAGATGTTGTAGAATATTTTTGGATTGGTGTTGAACATTAGACCGAAAAAGCTTGATTGTAGTTTAACTTGATGACCCGCAAGGTGTGGGTAGCCGAAATTACTGCGTTTTAAATTCATCGAAGGAAGTGTAGACATTGCAGGTGGCTGTAGGTAGCGATCATGGAGGATTCAAGCTAAAAAGGGAGATTATTGATTATTTAAAGGAACAAGGGATTGAATATCAAGACTTTGGTACATATTCCACTGATTCGGTAGATTATCCCGATTTTGCCCGGGCAGTGGCCGAGGCCGTTGCTGCTGGAAAATACGAGCGGGGTATTCTTTGCTGCGGCACCGGTATTGGAGTAAGCATAGCCGCCAATAAGGTGGCCGGCATCAGGGCTGCTCTTTGCCATGATACATTTTCCGCCCGCATGGCCGGCGAACACAACATGGCCAATATTATAACCATGGGCGAGCGTGTTATTGGTGCCGGTTTGGCCAGGGAAATAGTAAAGGCCTGGTTGGGGGCGAAATTTGCCGGGGGAAGGCATGCCCGCAGGTTGGACAAAATAGCAGCCATGGAAAAGGGTTCTGTTGCCGGTAATGTTTGCCGGTAGTATTGTTTAAAAAGTTTAGGAGGAAGTCGTATGAGTTTTTACAGCCCGCTTGCCGAAGTGGATCCTGAAATTTCCCGGGTCGTGGCACAGGAACTTAACAGACAGCGTAACACCCTGGAACTGATTGCCTCGGAAAACATTGTCAGCCGGGCCGTTATGGAAGCCCAGGGCACCGTGCTTACCAACAAATATGCCGAAGGGTTGCCCGGGCGTCGCTATTATGGTGGTTGTGCCTTTGTAGATGTAGCAGAAACACTGGCCATAGAACGGGCCAAAAAAATTTTTAACGCCGAACATGTCAACGTGCAGCCCCATTCCGGCTCCCAGGCTAATACGGCTGTTTATTTCGCCCTGCTTAAACCGGGCGACACCATTTTAGGTATGAACCTGGCTCATGGAGGGCACCTGACCCACGGCAGCCCGCTAAATATATCCGGCCGTTATTTTAACATAGCCTTTTATGGTGTGGAGCGGGGCACGGGTCTGATTGATTACGATAAAGTTATGGCTGCGGCATCCGAAAGTAAGGCCAGGATGATCGTGGCCGGAGCCAGTGCTTATCCACGGGAAATCGACTTTGACCGCATGGCTGAAATTGCTGCTGCCGTGGGAGCTTATTTAATGGTTGACATGGCCCACATTGCCGGCTTGGTGGCGGCGGGGCTGCACAACAGTCCCATTCCCCATGCCGATGTGGTTACCACTACAACGCACAAAACGCTGCGGGGTCCCCGTGGCGGTATGATTCTGAGTAAAGAAAAGTACGGCGCTGCATTGGACAAGGCCGTTTTTCCCGGCATCCAAGGTGGGCCCCTGATGCACGTGATTGCCGCCAAAGCGGTGGCTTTTGGTGAGGCGCTGCAGCCCGGCTTCAAGGAATATCAGCAGCAGATAGTTAAAAACGCCCGGGCACTGGCCGAAGCACTGTCCCAGCGCGGTTTTGAACTTATTTCCGGCGGCACCGACAACCATATGATACTGGTTGATTTGCGCAACAAACAGGTTACCGGCCGGGAAGCAGAGCAAACGCTGGATGAAGTGGGAGTTACCGTGAATAAAAACGCCATTCCCTTTGACCCGCAGCCACCAATGACAACCAGTGGCATTCGAGTTGGCACGCCTGCCGTAACCACCCGCGGGCTAAAAGAAGCCGAAATGGCTGAAGTGGCGGAAATTATCCATTTGGCATTAAGCTTTGGCGGTGACGAAGGTCGCAGGGCGCAAGCCGGTGCTATGGCTGCCGACCTGTGTCGCCGGTTCCCTTTGTACGAAGAAGGTGGTGTTTATGCAGCGCCCTGCCTGGGATGATTATTTTATGGAAATAACCGGTGTGGTATCCCGGCGCTCCACATGTTTGCGCCGTCAGGTGGGGGCACTGATAGTGCGGGATCACCGTATTTTAGCCACTGGCTATAACGGTGCCCCCGCCGGTATGCGCCATTGCCTGGAAATAGGCTGCCTGCGGGAAAAACGCGGCATACCATCCGGTGAGCGGCATGAGCTGTGCCGCGGGCTGCATGCCGAACAAAACGCCCTTTTGCAGGCCGCCGTACACGGCATTTCCATAGCAAAGGGCGTTTTTTATGTTACCCACCAACCCTGTGTACTTTGCGCTAAAATGATAGCCAACGCCTGTATCAGCAAAGTGGTTTACCGTGGTGACTACCCGGACCCGCTGGCCCTGGATATATTTAAAGAGTCCGGCATCGAGCTGGTACGATTTAAAGATATTTAGCCGGTCATTCTATAAGCCGTTTCCCTGAACGAGTTAATTACAATTGGCATCGGACTTGATTTTCCTATGCCGTGTGGTGATAGATATGCAAAAAAAAATTATTGCCCTGCCTAAATTAAATAATTTAACCCCCACCATGGAATCCACCGCGCTTAAGTTAATGGAAGAGGCGGGGGAATTGGCCCAGGCTATCGGTAAACTGCGGGGTATGAGCGGGGAACGCTGTGCGGTGGGTGAGGGCGAAGCGCTCGCTTGTATTACCAGGGAGTTGCTGGATGTAGCCCAAACCGCCGTTTCCATGATGTTTGTGCTGGAAGAAAACTATGGCGTCAGCATTGAAAAAGCGCTTGATGAGCATATTGCCAAGCTGATGAGTAAAGGATATTTAGTGCAAAGGTCAAATGCCGAATAAACTTTATGTACAGATAAGGCATTGTTAAATAATTTATATATTTAAATATGGAGTTAATATGGTTAATTTAAGAAAGTTTAAGCCTGACCCCAAAATTTTGGTTATTTTTGGAACCAGGCCTGAAGCTATTAAAATGGCTCCCCTGGTGCGGATGTTGAAAAATGATGATCGGCTGGTATGCCGGGTGGTGGTAACGGCTCAGCACCGGGAAATGCTGGATCAGGTGCTGCGTCTGTTTGATATCGTGCCTGACCACGATTTGAACATTATGCAGGCAGGACAAACATTGTTTGATATTACCGGGCGAGCTTTAACCGGCCTCCAGAAAGTGCTGGAGGCCGAAAGGCCGGATCTGGTGCTGGTGCACGGCGATACCACCACCACCTTTGTTGCCGCGCTGGCCGCCTATTATATGCAGGTGCCGGTGGGGCATGTGGAAGCGGGGCTGCGTACCGGCAACAAGTATTCCCCTTTTCCGGAAGAGATGAACCGGCGTCTGGCCGGGGCGCTGTGCGATGTACACTTTGCCCCCACCGCCGGTGCCCGGGATAACTTGCTGCGGGAAGGGGTGGATCCGGCGCGGATCTATGTTACCGGCAACACCGTTATTGATGCCCTGTTGGCTACGGTGCGTGCCGAATACCGGTTTGATGACCCGCTGCTAAGTGGGCTTGATTTTAACAGGCACCGGCTGATTTTAATGACCACCCACCGCCGGGAAAACTTGGGCGATCCCATGCGGGATATTTACCTGGCCCTGCGGGATGTATTGCAAAGGCATCCCGATGTGCGGGTTATTTTCCCCGTGCACAAAAACCCTGCTGTGCGCTCCGTGGTGCAGCAAGTGTTGGGGGATTCGCAGCAGGTACATTTAATTGAGCCCATGGATTACGAACCCTTTGTTAATCTGGAGGCCCGCTGTCATTTGGTGCTCACCGATTCCGGGGGCATGCAGGAGGAGGCCCCCTCGCTGGGCAAGCCCGTGCTGGTGCTGCGCAATACCACTGAACGCCCCGAGGCTGTGGACGCCGGTACTGTGCGCCTGGTGGGCACTGATCGCATTGCTGTGCGTACCGAAACCGAGCGCCTGCTTAACGATGAAGCTTACTACCGGGCTATGGCCGAGGCTGTCAACCCGTACGGCGACGGTATGGCCTGCGGCCGAATAGTGCAGGCCATTAAGCATGCTTTTAAGCTATCTGATCGCAGACCCCGGGAGTTTGGTTAATAAACGGCGGTTTTTATAGGTGGTTTTGGTGATGTAAAAATGCATTGCTATGGGACCGCAATATAATCGCATTTTTATAGGTTCATTGTAAAAATGCATGAGTAATGCATTAATGCATCACTGGTTTTGTTTGAGGCGGAGCCGGTTTTTTAAATTCGGTTTTTTTTGAAAATCAGAGAAACCGCTAATTTAAACAGCTTGGGCGATTCGATGCCAATCGAACTGCAATATGTTAGCTGCTGGCATGTTTATTGCGATATGTGTTTGGCATGGTCACCGAGCCTTAATTTTATGTTTAGCGTATTATGAAGATAGAAATTATAGTTTAAGAAAAAGTTACATGGTAATAAAATTACAGAATTAAATAAAATAACAGAATTAAATAAAATAACTAACTAATGAATAATCCAGAATATATACAATTTTTTTAAAAAATAAATATGTCATAGTTGTAGCTTTTGCAATGTTAAAAAGATGTTTTTGGTGGTCTTTGCCTGCAGGTAGCTAATGGGCTAAAAGAATCACCATTTACAGTTATATTATTAAAACTAGGAGGGAGTAAACAATGGATTTTGGATTAACAGAAGAACAACAAATGGTACAGGATATGGCTCGCAATTTTGCAGAAAAGGAAATTGCTCCTTATGTTGAAGAGGACGAAAAAAACCATTACTATCGCAGAGAGATATTAACTAAAATGGGTGAATTGGACCTGTTGGGTTGGACTCTTCCGGAAGAATACGGCGGAAACGGCATGGGTTGGATGGAAGGCGTTATAGCTCTGTATGAAATATCTAAAGTTCATACTTCCTGGAGACTTTCTATCAGCGGTAACAACTGGGGTCCGGCCATGACCATTAATGAATATGGCACTGAAGAACAAAAACAGAAATTTATCCCCGGACTGTTGGATGGGTCTTTGGTAGGCAGCTTTGCCATGACCGAGCCCAATACAGGCTCAGATGTAGCCAGCATGAAGACGTTTGCGGAAGACAAGGGTGATCACTGGTTAATCAATGGTACCAAGACGTGGATATCCGGCGGACATACTTCCGATGTTGGGCTGCTCTATGCTGTCACTGAAAAAGGCGCTCGGCATAAAGGAATATCCTGTTTCGTAATTGACTATAACAATACCCCTGGCGTTAATAGAATTCCCATTAACGATAAAGTCGGTATGTGGGCTGCTCCGACTTCGGAATTAATTTTTGAAAATGCCGTGGTTCCTAAAGAAAATCTTTTAGGCCCATTAAACAAAGGCTTTGCGATTTGTATGTGGCAGTTGAACAATACCCGCATGGGTTGTGCCACCGGCGCGGCAGCTCTTTCCCGGGCCTGCCTGGATGGTGCTGTTCAATATGCCAATGAACGTATCCAGTTTGGCAAACCAATCGGCAAACACCAAATGATTCAAGCTCAGATTGCTGAAATGATCTTGGAAGATGAGGCAGCCAAACAACTCGTTTATCGCGCCGCATGGTTAAAAGATAATAATTTACCCAGCCAGCAGGCCACTTCTATTGCTAAACTGGCCGGTTGTAATGCAGCCGTGCATGCTGCCAACCTGGCCATGAAAATCTACGGCTCATATGGATATTCCAATGAATATCCTTGTGGCAGATGGCTCCGCGATTCCAAGCAGTTTGAAACCCTGGAAGGAACCTCCAACATGCATATGCAGATCATCGCCAACATTGAACTTGGTTTCGCGCCCAATCGCTAGGCTCAAGTATTCTTAATTACAGCAAGTTTCTATTGCCCGGGATGCTTTCGGTTACTACAAAGCAAACCGTTAATCATACAGTCAACTGCGGATAAACCAAAATAACTAAAAGCAAAACCATATTAAAAAACACCGCTAAAAACCATTATAATAAACCGTGCTAAATCCAAGCATGTAGAACAGTGTCGAAATCTTGAGTGATCGCATTAACATAGAAGCGGTGTGTGCTTATCAGATGACAGTTGGATGATTACTGTTCGTGTCCGGCTCCGGCGTTTGGAATGCATCTACTGGCATCAGGCCATGGTGTGCATGATATTGGCCGGTGCCGTGCACGATAAGTAAAACTGCCAAGTCAAATATGAGGAGGACCGTAAATGAGTCAAAAGTATGATGAGTTTTTACGCAGAAGAGAACAAATAATGCAAATGGGCGGCGAAAAAGCTGTCGAAAGGCATCATAAATCCGGCAAATTGACTGCCCGGGAAAGGGTTGAATATTTATTTGACCCCGGCACATTCACTGAAATCGGCACCTTTATCAAACACCGGACCACCAATTTCGGTATGGATAAAAAGGACGTCGCCGCCGAAGGCGTTGTATGCGGTTATGGTAAAGTCAACGGCCGTATGGCCATGGTGGGTGCGGAAGACTATACTTCCATGGCCGGAACTTTTGGTGAATACCATGGTAAAAAATTCGCCGCTGCCATCGATATGGCCAAGGAAATGGGTATTCCCTTTATCGGCTTGAATGACTCGGGCGGTGCCAGGTTGCAGGAAGGTATGGATACTTTGCAGGCTTATGCGTGGCTGTTTAAAGCCCAGAACCTGGCCTCGGGTGTTATTCCGCAAATAGCTTTGTTGCTGGGCCCGTGCTTGGGCGGACAGGCCTATCACCCGGTTATGCAGGACTTTGTCATCCAGAGCCGCAACCACGGCTACATGGGCATCGCCGGCCCGGCCTTTGTGAAAACCCAATTGGGTATTGATATAGATCTGGAAACACTGTGCGGCGTTGAAGCCCATGCTGTCAAGTCCGGTTGCACACACATTGTGGGCGGCGACGATAAGGACTGCATTGACCGGGCTAAAGAGCTTTTAAACTATTTGCCCCAGAATAATCAGGAAAAACCGGCCCGGGTGGATACCGGTGATGAAGCTATGCGGTTGATCCCTGAGCTGGATGGTTTTATACCCGAGCAAACCATGTATCCCTACGATATGCACGAAGTTATCAACAAGTTGGTCGATAATGGTGTATTTTTTGAATTAATGCCTGACTTTGCTAAAAACGTAATTATTGGTTTTGCCCGCTTTAACGGCCGGAGTACCGGTATCGTGGCCAGCCAGCCCAACTGGATAGGTGCTGTTATCGATTGCAACGCAGCGGATAAAGTGGCCCGGTTTGTGCGGTTCTGCGACTTGTTTAATATTCCGCTGGTCAACCTGCACGACACCCCGGCTTACATGATAGGGCCCGAGCAGGAGTGGAAGGGTATCCTGCGCCACGGTGCCAAGATGCTGTTTGCCTACATTGATGCCACGGTGCCCAAGATTACCGTTATGATGCGCAAATCCTTCGCTGGTGCTTACCTGGGTATGTGCTGCAAAGATACCGGCGCCGATATTGTATATGCCTGGCCTGAAGCTACACTTACCATTGTGGGTGCGGAAACTGCCGCCAGTGTTATCTTTGCCAAGGAAATTAAAAATGCCGAAAATCCGGAAGAGGTTAAGGCGCAGCGGATGAAGGAATACAGCGAACTTTATGAAAACCCGTACCACGCAGCGGCCAGGGGCTATGTGGATGACATCATTCTGCCTTCGGAAACCAGAAAGAAAATCTGTGCTTCACTGGATCTGCTGGAGAACAAATCGGTGGCCAGACCCTGGCGTAAATTCTCCAACATTAATATGTAATTTTTCAGGGCAGCTGTTGGCTTGTTTGCCGGTTATGTCAGGCGGGCGGCACAGCAGTGCAATAATGGATTTTTCAAAGGTTGCGTAACTATATGTGCCGGTTGCTGCATCTTAAAACCGTTATATAAAAGCAGCCGGCACCAAATTTAAAAAAATTATTTACTAATTGGTTAATGTTATACCCCGGCAGGAACCAGGTAAAATTTGATGGGATACGGTATCTGATACATTTAACCCTTTAGTTGGCAAGGGAGGTTATGTATGCATGGTTGACTGGGGTGCGGCCACATCGGTGGCCCTATCAGGAATAGTGTCTGTTTTCGCGGTGCTGATAGTTTTGCAAATTGGTGTGCAAATTACCGGCAAAGTGATAGACAGCCAGGCTAAAAAGCAAACTCAAAAACAAAATTCGTAATACAAAATTCATAATGCAGGATACATTATGCAAAATGATAATATTAAGGAGGTAAGTAAAGTGGTACAAGTTAACGCTCCCATGGTGGGAAAAGTGCTATCGGTGGATGCAAAAGTAGGCGGACAAGTAAAAAAGAATGATGTGCTGGTTACTCTGGAAGCTATGAAAATGCAAATTAAAGTGTACGCGCCCAGCGACGGCGAAGTTGTTGAAGTAAACGTGGCTGCCGGTGATGTAGTCAATACCGATACTGTTCTGGTAGCTTTGAAGTAGGTTATATCAAGAAATAACGATAAGGAGGATGAGGCATGGAACAACTGGCTGAAATTTTCAGTGGGGTTGGTATTACTCAGCTGACCCTCGGCAATGTTACCATGTGGTTGATTGCCTTTGTCCTCTTTTACCTGGCCATCAAGAAAGGGGTTGAGCCGCTGCTCCTGTTGCCCATCGGCTTTGGGGTATTTGCGGCCAACTTCCCTTTGACCGGCCTTCTAGAAGAGGGTGGACTGTTTTATATCTTTTACCACTTTGGCATTGAGAATGAATTAATCCCGCCCCTTATTTTCCTGGGCTTAGGGGCGATGACGGACTTTGGACCGGTGATTGCCAATCCCAAAACACTGCTTCTTGGCGCGGCGGCGCAGCTGGGTGTTTACGGAGCGTTTTTCGGTGCATTGCTTGTGGGCTTTACCGTAGCCGAAGCGGCCTGTATTGGTATTATCGGCGGTGCTGACGGACCGACTTCCATATTCCTTTCCGCCAATTTGGCTCCGCATATGATGGGCTCGGTGGCGGTGGCGGCGTATTCTTACATGGCTTTGGTACCGATAATAATTCCTCCCATTGCCAAGTTGCTGACCACCAAAGAAGAACGGGCCATGGTTATGAATATGACGCGTATGCCCAGCAAGACGGAAAAAATTGTTTTCCCCATTTTGGCTTCCATCGTAATTATACTGTTGGTGCCCAAGTCGGCTCCGCTGATTGCTATGTTTATGCTAGGTAACTTGTTCATGGAGAGCGGTGTGGTGGAACGACTTACCAACGTTAGCCGCGATCAATTGATGAATATAGTCACTATTATACTTGGTGTGGGCGTCGGCTCCACTATGACCGCGGAAACATTCTTAAATCCCAAAACCATCGGCGTATTTGCCATGGGCGTGGTGGCCTTTGCCTTTGCCACAGCCGCCGGCGTATTGCTGGCCAAACTAATGAACCTGTTCGTCAAAAACAAGGTCAACCCGCTTATCGGTGCTGCGGGCGTATCGGCGGTGCCAATGGCGGCCCGTGTGGTCCATAACATGGGCACTGAAGCCAACCCGCAAAACTACCTGCTGATGCACGCAATGGGGCCTAACGTGGCCGGCGTTATCGGCACTGCTGTGGCCGCCGGTGCATTTATAGCAGCCATATTATAAACAGTATAATAACAGTTGAGTAATTAGTAATTTAGTGTGTATTATGTGCACAAGTCGATCTGCGCTGTGCCAATGTCGCCGTATTTTGGGGCTGAGCTTCGGTGGGGCGCAATTGCAAAATAAAAACAACAGTAGGTAGCGCAGATTTAATTTATTGTCAAATGATATATAAAAGAAACGGACTGCTTTGAAAGTTGCAATCCGTTTCTTTTATGTTTTTTAACTCCCCCTCTTTTGAAAGCCCCTTCTGAGCTAAACGAAGGGGGTAGTTCATTGTACTCGTCTTATAATTTATTCATTTGTAACAGCCATTTTTGCTGTTTGGTATATTTTACTTGGCCTGCGCATCTGTCATACATATGCTAACTTACAGTGACAGCCCGTTCTCCCTGAGGCGGTTTACCTTGCGCACAATGGTTGACTGGTCGACGTGCAGGGCTTTGGCGACTTTGTAAGTGCTGCCCAGTTCTTTTAAGGCGGCACCGATAAGCTGGCGCTCCATCTCTAATTGGGCCGCTTTTAAAGGGATGATGCCCTGCACGGTTACTTGATGCGGCCCGTGCCGCTGGGGCGGTGTTGCCGGCGTTATGTTAAGCGGTATATCGACGGATTTAATTACCTGTTCGGAGGAGGTCACCAGCAACCGCTCCACCACATTCTTTACTTCCCGCACATTCCCCGGCCACTGGTACTCCATCAACTCCTTAAATACCCGGGGTGAAAATTCTTTTTCCATCCCGTACACCTTTTCAAAACTTTTTTTAAAGTTATAGACTAAAGGTATAATATCGTCCTTTCTTTCCCGTAGAGGCGGTATATGAATAGGAACCACATTGAGCCGGAAATATAAATCCTCCCGAAACTTGCCGTCCTGCACCAGTTCTTCCAATTGCTTGTTGGTGGCAGCTATTATGCGCACATCAATCTGGCGGGGCCTGGTGCCGCCGATACGGGTGATTTCTCTCTCCTGCAATGCCCTGAGTAGTTTCACTTGAAAATGCAGTGGCAGGTCAGCAATTTCATCAAGGAACAATGTGCCGTTATCCGCAAGTTCAAACATACCGGGCTTGCCTTCCCGGTTGGCCCCCGTAAAAGCGCCTTTTTCATAACCGAACATTTCCGACTCCAGCAAATTTTCCGGGATAGCCCCGCAGTTTACGGTAATAAACGGACCACTGCTCCTTTTACTGTTTTTGTGGATGGCTTTGGCCACCACTTCTTTGCCTACACCTGACTCGCCCAACAGCAATACTGTGGAATTAACTTGCGCCATCCGCAGGGCCATGCCCAATACCTTTTTCATCTTGGTGGACTTGACCACCAAACCTACCTGGTCAATCAATCTACTGCGCAGCTGGGTCAGTTCTCCATGATAGCGCTCGCTTAAAGCTATACTTTGTTCCAACTGGTTTTTTAAGTTATTTAAGTCCGACATATCCCTAATATTGATAACCACCCGTATAATTTCACCCTGCTGGTTGTGCACCGGATTACCTGTAATAAGCAACTGGTTATTGTCGGCAGTCAGTTCCGACAGCGTGACGGCGCCGTTTTGCTCAATTACAGCATCCACTATGGACTGTGAATAAACGCCCTTGGCGATCAAGTCCGCCATGGTCATTTTTTGTATCGATGCCGTGGGGATGCCCGTGATGCGTTCGTGGGCATGATTGGCCCTGATAATTTGACCACTGGGGTCGGTGATAATAATGCCGTCATAAGATGATTCAATGATTGTTTCCAGTTCTTTGTTTAACTGCTTAACTGAACTTAGCTCCTCAGAAATAAATTCTATCTCTGATATGTCCTGAAACACTCCAATAGCACCTACCACCTGGCCGTTTTCAATGATGGGACTGCGGTTGGTCAGGTAGGTATGTGTGCCCGAGGAATACCCTAAGGAAAATTTATAATGGGACTGGTAGTTGCCGTTCTCTAAAATATCAAGCAAACCGTGGGGGATAATCACATCCGAAAGATGCCGTCCCAGGGCCTCGCTTTTTTTTCGGCGGGTAATTCTTTCCGCTGCAATATTGAAGGTACTGATAATGCCGTTTTTATCAATGGCGATAATACCGTTGTGAGCCGCATCCATGATGGTCTCGGCTTGTTGAAATATCTGGCTGGCCACTTTAAAAAGGGTGTGTCCAACCTCTGAACGTTCCAGCATACCGGTAATGCGCCCATTGTCGTCCACCACAGGGAAAACGTTGGCCGGCATGGTCCAGGCATCGGAAGCTGGTGCATCCTCCTTTAAAATAAAAATCTCCTGCTGCATGATATCCCGCACTTTAACATTGCCTTCAAGCACCCGGGGGCCGGCATTGATGATTTCTTCTCTGGATAAGACGCCGATGATACTTCCTTTTGGGTCTGTAACTGGAATGCCGGTAAGCCGGGTTTGAATAATAATTTCCCAGGCCTCAAGTGCGGTTTGCCCCGGCTGGACAGAGATATTATTCAGTGTCATGATATTCTTTACCAACATTTTGTTCACCGCCTTTGTATTGCCCTGTGAAATTCCAGTTCATTATTGACATATTAATAAGTTATCTTTTTTTAATTATAAAATCAATCACAACTTAATTATAGCGCTAAAAAATAAAATTTTAAATAAATTTAAACTTTAAAGAAGGATTTTTAATGGCCGTGTTTAATTGAAACTTACAAGAAAAATAAAAATAGGTTTTATTGTATGAAACTTTAGGGGTGATGAGTGACGTGGCCAAAGCCAGGAACCCGGAAGTTAATGACAAAGGGCCTGGAAGTGTACGCTCAGTGGAGCGGGCGGCGGATATATTAATTTGCTTGGGCACCAACGAAAAAACCCTTACGGAAATCAGCCACGAAACGGGTCTCAGTAAGGCTACCGCTTATCGCATTCTGGGCGCGCTGCAGAAGAAGGATTTTGTGGCTAGAGATGAAGATACTGGCAGGTATTTCCTGCACTGGGGATTAGTTGGTGTATTGTCCGAAAATATTGGTCGAGAGCAAAGGTTGGTGCAGTCTGCCCAGTCTTACATGCAAAAATTATGGCGTTATACCGGTGAAACTGTAACCTTATACGTACGCAAGGGATATAACAGGGTGTGTGTGGCCGAGTTTGTCAGCCAGCATTTCCTGAAATTTTCTGTGGGGGTGGGAACTGTTGTGCCGCTGAGTGTGCATACCGGTTCACCTGGCAGCCTATTGCTGGCTTATATGACCGAAGAAGAAGTGGCCGAAGTATTAATGCAGTGTGAACAGGCAGGGCTGAACAATAATACCACTGAACGCGGTGTGTTGTTTCAAGAGCTGCAAAAGATCAAAAAGCAGGGCTGGGCCAGTAGTTTTGGTGAGCGAATTAACGGGGGCACCAGCTTGTCGGCGCCAATTTGGGACCGCCACGGTAAAGTAGTAGCCTCATTAAATGTACTTGGGCCCAGCAGCCGGCTGAATAAAGATGCGCTTATGGGTTATCTGGAAATTTTAAAAGAATGCGCAGCATCCATATCCGCCCGGCTTGGTGCACCGCCCGAGCTGCTAAGGGGGGTGGGCAACACTAAATAGGGAGGTTTGTGGGATCAGGTAAAAGTATATTAACAACTTGGGAGGAGTTAGCGTTGACAGAAAGAAATTGCTCCGGCAAGCAAATGTCACTTCAGCAAGCCATTAAAAAATATGTTACCGACGGCTGCAGCATAACCTTCGGCGGCTTTATCGGCCGGGATTGCGTGGCCGCTGTGCATGAAATAATCAGACAAGGTGTAAAAGATTTAACTGTTATCGATGACAGTAAAACCGATATGATGGATTTACTGGTGGGTGCCGGTGCTGTGAAACGTTGGGAGGGCGCTTACCTTGGCTATGGTGCCATTGGTTTGGCGCCAAACATCAGGCGTTCAATTGAAAAAGGTATACCCTCTAAAATAGAAGTGGAGGACTGGTCTAACGCCGGTATTAGCATGCGCTTTCTGGCCGGTAGCTTAAATGTTCCCTTTATGGCGACCCGGTCCATGCTGGGCACGGATATTCCAAAATACAATGAGCGTATCAAGGTTATGCACGACCCTTACGAGGGTGAGCCTATCGCCCTGGTTCCGGCGGCCCACCCCGATGTGGCCATTATACACGTGCAGCGGGCGGACGCCATGGGTAACGCCCAGGTATGGGGTTTCACCGGCAATGACGAAAACAAAGCCCGGGCAGCAAAACACACCATTATTACCTGCGAGGAAATTGTTACCACAGATGAAATCAGACACCAGGGTAATTTGACTTTGATTCCGTTTTATTGTGTAGACGCCGTAGTGCAGGTGCCTTATGGCTGTCACCCGCAATCTTGCTACGGCTATTATGCTTATGATGTACTGTTTTGCGGCGATTATCACGAGGCTGCCAAAGACAGGGAAAAGTTCCTGAAGTGGCTTGATCATTATGTGCTTAGCTCGCAGAATCACCTGGATTACTGCGCCAAAGTGGGTTGGGACCGGTTACATAAATTAATGGGTATGGAGCGGCACTTTAACCGCATTCCCGGTTAGTATACGGCCGGTAAGTTGATGCTCAAGCTTTTATCACTTGATACACAACGCATTAATGATACCTTACTTTGGGAAGGGAGAAAATGACAGAATGAGTGAGATTAAATACACTGCATCAGAATTAATGGCCATCACAACCGCCAAGGAATTTAAAGATTGGGAGGTTGCTTTTGTCGGTATCGGTATTCCCCTGGTAGCCGGTATAACCGCCAAGCGTTTTCACGCTCCCAATTTAAATATTGTATACGAGTCCGGCTGTATTGGCCCGCAAAAATACCGGGTGGATTTTAATGTGGGCGATTCCTCGGCGGCGGACGGGGCCCTTTGTTTGACTTCGGAATGGCGTGTGTTTAGTGATATGCAGGCCGGTTATTATGATGTGGGTGTTTTGGGCGCTGCTCAAATAGATAAATTCGGTAATTTAAATACCACCGCTATTTTTGGCGGACAGGGTTATTGCTCGCCCAAGGTGCGCCTGCCGGGCAGCGGCGGCGGCAACGACATTGGTTCCAATATCGGCCGTGTGGTGGTGATGCTGCGGCTGGAGCCGCTGCGTTTTGTAGAAAAGGTAGACTATTTAACTACCCCGGGCTTTTTGGACGGTAGTCCCGACGCCAGGAAAAAAGCCGGGTTATTGGGCAGCGGGCCCGCGGCCGTAGTGACTGATAAAGCGTTGTTTAGATTTGATAGTATTACTCACGAAATGTATCTGGATACAATATACCCGGGTGTTAGTGTGGAAGAGATTAAATCCTTGGTGGGTTGGGATTTAAAAGTAGCCGCGGATTTGAAAAAAGCATCTGATCCCACTGCCGAAGAGCTGGCAGCGGTGCGGGCCGCTGATCCCGCCAACCTGATTATGGGCGGTGCAGCGGCTCGTAACAGCCTGTCCGGATTGGATGAATACATCGATGTAACCATAAAAAACTCAGGTAAGTAAAATACCTGATATAACGGCGAGACATATTATTCTGCCCGCGTCCCGCAGCGGATTAAGCCCAGAAGGGGCAGGTTGCTTGACTACAGCAATCTGCCCCTTCTGGGCTTAATTATAACTCAAACTGTTTCTGTTTAAAGTCAAAAATGCTGGAAAACAATTTTAGTATGTGAAAAGGTAAAAATAAACAAAAGGTATTGATCTATTAATAAAGAAATAATTCTAAAGATTAAAAATCGTTTGTTTTAATAGAAAATATTCTAGCAACTAGAAAATTATGTACATAATCATCGATATTAATGCAAGGAGGCATTTTATTAATTCCATCAAGCATTAATAAAATTCCAGCAGATACGGGTTGTCCGTATGTTGATAGAAATAAATCAATGCTGTATGGCATTATATTGCTTTTCAGATTATTAAAAATAGTGGTTTTATCTAGACAAGTTATTGGTTTATATCTTGCTAGATATCATAAATAGTCAACAAATGACGATAAAAAGGAGGGTGCAAAGAATCAGGTTTTACGACAGTTGCAATGAAATCACTTTCTAGGAGGATGAGAATGAGTCAGCAGCAGAATCAAGGTATGGCCAAGGTGCTGGGCCGTTCAGATGTATTATTTTTAGCCTTTGGAGCCATGATTGGCTGGGGATGGGTTGTATTGGCCGGTTCCTGGGTGCATTCCGCGGGCTCGCTGGGCGCCATGCTGGCCTTTTTATTAGGCGGCATACTAGTTGTATTTGTCGGACTGACATACTCGGAACTCACCGCAGCCATGCCGCTGGTGGGCGGTGAACAGGTTTTTTGTTACCGGGCCATGGGGGCAACTGCATCATTTATCGGTACTTGGGCCATTTTATTGGGCTATATATCCGTGGTGGCTTTTGAGGCGGTGGCACTACCCACCGTAGTTGAGTACTTATTCCCTAATTATATGCAAGGCTATTTATGGACCATTGCCGGTTGGGACGTATACGCATCCTGGGTGGCCGTGGGTGTGGTTGGTTCCATACTGGTCATGATATTAAACTACATCGGAATTAAGGTGGCAGCATTTTTGCAAACAGTGTTTACCATAGGTATTGCACTGGTGGGATTGCTCTTAATCACCGGCAGTTTGTTCAATGGAGCGACAGCCAATATGCAACCCCTCTGGGTGGGTGGATTTAAAGGGATATTTGCAGTATTGTTAATGACTCCCCTGATGTTTGTAGGGTTTAACGTTATCCCCCAGGCAGCGGAGGAAATTAATTTGCCCTATAAGGCTATAGGCAAGGTGTTGATCTTATCCGTATTTATGGCCGCCGCCTGGTATATACTGGTTATATTCGGTGTCTCCAGGGCTATGACGGCCGAGCAAATGGGCGGCGCTTCGCTGGTGACAGCCGATGCCATGGCTGTTTTATTTGGTGGTTCCTGGGCCAGCAAGCTGCTCATAGTTGGTGGTATTTGCGGTATTATTACCAGCTGGAACGGTTTTTACATTGGCGCCAGCCGGGCGATTTACGCCATGGCCCAGGCCAGAATGCTGCCTGCCTTTCTTGGTAAACTACACCCCAAGTATAAGACGCCTTATAACGCTATATTGTTAATTGGCATTTCAACTACCTTCGCACCTTTCTTTGGCAGAAGTATGCTGGTTTGGTTGGTTGATGCCGGTGGTTTGGGTATTATGCTGGCTTATGCCATGGTAGCCCTTTCATTTGTTATTTTACGCAAAAAAGAGCCGCACATGGTGCGCCCCTTTAAAGTATCCAGTGGCGGCTTTGTGGGTTATGCAGCGGTAATATTAAGTGCGATCTTTATTATACTGTGCCTGCCGGGCAGTCCCACGGCATTAATTTGGCCGTACGAATGGGCCATCGTAGCTATCTGGTCATTTCTCGGTCTGGGGTTGTACTTTTGGGCCAGATCTTCCTATGGCGTTCATGAGGCTGAAAAAAGAATGCGTCAAAATGTTTATGGCCGGGTGCCCAAGAAGGACAGTGCAGCGTAATTTATGGCTGAGCCTAAAACTTTTAACGTGTTGGTAAATATGGGCATTGTACTGGCCCGCCAGGTTGGTCCGCCGGAATATCAAAAGCCCAAAATAACCCTGCCCGTAACGGAAGATGTTACTCTTGATTATTTAATCAACCAACTGGGTATACCAAATCAATATATCAGTTTTATTACGGTGAACGGTCGTAAGTGTGAATGGTCAGTACGCTTAAAGCCAAACGATGAAATAATTTTATTTCCATATATTACTGGAGGTTAAAAAAACTGAGGAGGTAAGTTACATGAGTAGTACACAGCAAGAACTTTTGGCAAGGAAGCAAAATGTGGTGGCCCGGGGTATATCCAACTCCACCGACATTTTTGTCAAAGAGGCCAAAGGCGCAACCATTATTGATGTGGATGGCAATGAGTACATTGATTTTTATGCCGGCATCGGCACACTAAACTCCGGTCATTGCCCGCCCCCTGTGGTGGAGGCCATTAAAAACCAGGCAGACAAGCTTCTGCATACCTGCTTTATGACCACCATGTACGAAAATTACGTGGAATTGGCTGAAAAACTGACCGCTATTACCCCCGGAGATTTTGCCAAAAAGGTCATGTTTGCCAATAGTGGTGCCGAGTGCGTGGAAAACGCCGTAAAGATTGCTCGCTTTCACACCAAGCGCACAGGCATAATTTCCTTTGAATGCGCTTTCCATGGCCGTACACTGATGACCATGAGTTTAACCAGCAAAGTTAAACCCTATAAGTTTGGCTTCGGTCCCTTTGCCCCCGAAGTTTATAAGATTCCCTCGGCTTACTGCTATCGCTGCTACTACAGGTCGACTTACCCGGGTTGCGGCATGCACTGTCTGGAGCAGTTTGACCGGATGTTTGCTGCGGAAGTAGCCCCTGAAACAGTGGCCGCCATGATAATTGAGCCGGTGCAGGGCGAGGGTGGCTTTATTGTTCCGCCGCCGGAATTTTTGCCCGGGCTGCGTAAAATCTGTGATCAGTATGGTATTGTATTGATTGCCGACGAAGTGCAGGCTGGTTTTGGCCGGACCGGAAAAATGTTTGCATGCGAGCACTTTGGCCTGGAGCCCGATTTGATGACGGTGGCCAAGTCCATTGCCTCGGGCATGCCCTTGAGCGGCGTGGTGGGCAAAGCTGAAATTATGGATGCCCCGGATCCGGGACACATTGGTGGCACATTTGGCGGTAACCCGGTGTCCTGCGCCGCAGCATTGGCTACCATTAAATATATGGAAGAAGAGAAACTGGTCGAGCGCTCCCAAGTTATTGGCGAAAAAGTGCGTGGCCGTATGCTGGAGATGAAGGAGAAATACCCCATTATTGGTGATGTGCGCGGTTTGGGTTCTATGAACGCCATTGAGCTGGTAAAAGATCGTGAAACAAAAGAGCCGGCTAAGGAAGAAACCGCAGCGATTTCCAAATACTGTATCGATAATGGTGTTATTACCATCAGCGCCGGTATTTTCGGCAACGTTATCCGCACCCTCATTCCGCTGGTGATTACCGACGAGCAGCTGGAAAAAGGCCTGGAAGTGCTGGAACAGGCCGTAGCCAGTGTCTCCAAATAATTAATGTCAGCAAACTTGTTAATAGCCCGGTTGACCCCGGTCCTGTGAGCTTTGAATAATTAATGGCCGGGCCCACAGTGGAGTGTCTTTGGGATATCCATGACCTCCGGATGTGGAGAGTATGAAAAGTCTGGTGCATTATATAATGAGCCGGTGTCTTGCCGCAATTGACTTTGCCAAAGCGCCGGCTCATTCATTCACCCGCAGTTTGCGGATTGAAGTGGCAGTTACTCTGTTGGACTTGTCCAGTACTAAGGAGGAAGTTTTTGATGAAAGGTTTTTACGGTAAGCTGCTGCGGGTTGACCTGACAGGTCAAACCCACAGTGTAGAGCATATTCCCGATGAGGTTTTCCAGCAGTATCTTGGCGGCAAGGGGCTGGGTTCCTACTTGTTGTTGCAAAACGTCAAACCCGCTACTGACCCGCTTTCAGCGGACAATAAGCTGATCTTTACCCTGGGAGCGGCCAGCGATACCATCATGGTGGGTAACAGCCGTTATGGTGTATTTAGTAAGTCACCGCAGACGGGCGGTTACGCTGAGTCGTATTCCGGTGGCCGGGTGGCTCCGGTAATGCGCCGGGCCGGTTATGACGCCATTATTTTTGAAGGCATGTCTGATAAACCGGTATTTGTTGAAATCAGCGATCAAGGAGTAGTCTTCCATGATGCGTCCGGGCTCTGGGGTCAAGATACCTACGCCACTGAGGACGCGGTGCTGGAAAAAGTAAATGTGCCCGGCGCCCAGGCGCTGGTAATTGGGCCGGCCGGAGAAAACCTGGTACGGTTTGCCTGTATTGAAAATAATCGCTGGCGTTCCGCCGGGCGCACCGGAATGGGAGCTGTAATGGGCTCCAAAAAATTAAAGGCCGTGGTGTTCCATGGCAGTTCCAAAGCTGAAATTGCCGACCCCGAATTGTTGAAGGACGTGGTGAAAAGAATCAGAGACCTGGGCAAAGATAATCCCGGGGTGGAAGCTTATCGCACTTACGGCACCACTGGCATGGTAAAAACAATGAACGGCGCCAATTGTTTTCCCAACCGTTATTGGAACCGGGTGTATGATCCCAATTGGGAAAACATTTCCGGTGATACTTTGTTGGAGCAATTTAAAGTCAAGCCCACCGCTTGCAATAATTGCTTTATGGCCTGCGGTAAACATATCACTGTGCCCGAAGGGGAATATGCCGGCCTGGAAATTGAAGGCCCGGAGTATGAGACCCTTTATACCTTTGGTGGTCTCTGTTCCTTTAACCGGCTGGACCAAATTGCCTACTTTAACGATTTGTGCGACCGCTTGGGCCTGGATACCATCTCCACCGGTAATTTGGTAGCGCTGGTCATGGAAGGCGTGGAGCGCGGTTTGCTTGATGCTCCGGTCAAGTACGGAGACATGGAAGCTGCGGTGGAATTGATAAACCAAATAGCCCGGCGAGAAGGACTGGGTGAAATACTTTCCCTGGGCATTAAAGATGCCAGTCAGCGGCTGAACCTGTCGGATATTGCAGTGCATGTCAAGGGGCTGGAACCCCCCGGGTATGACCCCCGGGTACTCAAGGGTATGGGTCTGGCCTATGCCACCTCAGCCCGGGGGGCCTGCCATTTGCGGGCCACCTTTTACAAGCCTGAGCTGGTGGGTATTAGCGACCCCAACACCATTGAGGGCAAGGCAGAGCTGTTTATAGACTATGAAAACCGGCTGACGATTTTTAATACCCAAATTTTGTGCGTATTCTTCAGGGACCTGATCCCCTGGGAAACGCTGGTTGACTTAAATAAAGCATGCACGGGTCTTGATTTAACCAAGGACGATCTGTGGAACATTGCCAACCGGATTATTAACGCCAACCGCCAGTTTAACCTACAGCAGGGTTTGACCAGAGCCGATGATACCCTGCCGCCCAGGTTGTTCAAGGAAAAGCTTAACGATGGCCGGTACAGTATCACTCCGGAAGAATTGAACAAAATGGTGGATGATTATTATCTTTTGCGCGGGTGGTCGGCCTGATTCTAAGGCGCGTTTTTGCCCCAGCGTAGAGCGTTAAAAGGTGCCGGGTGTTGAAAGGTTGAAAATCTTTAATTTTCAACCTTTCAACACCCGGCACCAAGTTTTTAATTAATGCACAGCCAAATTAAATAAAGATTTTGATGCATGAAAATGTTTTGCTAATGTAATCAAGCTGTCTGTGTACTGTATACAGCTGGATGGATATGTGGATTCATGCAGGGCTGCATTAAATTCATGGGCACCTATATATTGTTGCTATAAAAAAACCGCAGATTGATGCCTTTTCTGAAAAATTTAATAATTAGCGCAGCTGGCATTTCTTTTGCTCATTACTATAGTTAACTTTAAATATGTGACAAAGGGGTGCTGAATGTGACTAAGAAAATTAATAACTATGAAATCGTTAAAGGACTAATTGATGCTACTGTAAAGAAAATGAGTTTAAATAGGTCGGTATATAACATTCTCAGTGAACCTCAAAATGTGGTGGAAGTAGCTATTCCGGTGCAAATGGATGACGGTTCGATCAATGTTATTAAAGGTTATCGTTCTCAGCATAATAATGCCCTTGGCCCGTATAAAGGGGGTATCCGGTTCCATCAAGACGTGGATATAGATGAGGTCAAAGCTCTATCAGCTTGGATGACCCTAAAGTGCGCGCTGCTCAATGTTCCGTTCGGCGGCAGCAAGGGCGGTGTGGTGGTGGATCCGCGGGAACTTTCCCCCGGAGAGCTGGAAAGGCTGAGCCGTGGCTATATACGTGCCATATCTCCTATTCTGGGTATGGATATTGATATTCCTGCTCCCGATGTGGGTACTGACGGCAGGGTCATGGGCTGGATGCTCGATGAATTCAGCCGCTACAAGAATTATGGTGAATTTGGTATGATCACCGGTAAGCCTATCATTGTAGGAGGGTCCCTTGGCCGGGTTGAGGCCACTTCCCGCGGTGCTATGTTTATTATCCGTGAGGCCGCAAGGGCCATGGGCATTAATATGAAGGGTGCGGAAGTTGTGGTGCAGGGGTTCGGCAATGTGGGCGGAAATGCCGTAAAAATACTGCACGAGGTGGGCTGTCGCATTTTGGCGGTAAGTGACGTATACGGTGGCGTGTATAACCCCAAAGGTTTGGATGTCCCGTCCCTGCAAGAATACTATGCACAAAATGGTACTTTGAAAGATTTCCCTGGAAGCCAGAACATCGGCAATAAAGAACTGCTTACACTAAAGTGCGACATACTGGTGCCGGCGGCCGTAGAAAATCAAATTACCGGACAAAATGCCGCTAATATTAACGCTAAAATTGTTGCTGAAGCAGCCAACGGACCCACAACACCGGATGCGGACAAAATTTTGGCTGAAAGGAAAATTCTTGTGCTGCCCGATGTGTTGACCAACGCTGGTGGTGTAACTGTTTCTTACTTTGAGTGGGTGCAAAACCGTTATGGTTATTACTGGAGTGAGGATGAAGTTAACGATAGGTTGGAAAGAAAGATGGTAGAAGCTTTTAATACTATTTATTCACTATACCGGAACCGAAAAGATGTGGATATGCGGGGTGCGGCATATATGGTGGCCATCGAACGTATCTATGAGGCCATGCGTGTCAGAGGCTGGCTGGGACACCAGGTGCAACCCGAAGTGAAGCGGGAAGTAAAATTTGCTTAATAAGCTGCCAACGCCGCCGGCCGGTATCACATGAGCCGGTGCCGGTAGACTTTGGTGCCGGGTGTTGAAAGGTTGAAAATCTAAGATTTTCAACCTTTCAACACCCGGCACCTATCAAGGCGACTGAATAACCAACAACCAACAAAAAAAGCAAGGGTAATCTATTTGCTAATCTGTCAAAATTAACGGTGTAACCGTTTGTTTTGAGGTAAAGCCTCTTTCGCCTTTAGAGGCGGGGCCTTAAGGCGATTTATAATAGAGATCCTTTTTATGTCGGCCCGTTCTTTTCGGGCCGATTTTTTTAATTTTAAATGCCACATCCGTTAATTTCAGGTGTTTGTACTGCAACTGCGGCATTTGCTATAATGTAAACAAAGCGAATAACTAACGAAATGGGCCTGTGGGAGGGAAATCATGCAGCATAAGGTTAGTCATGGAGTAATCACCACTGATGCCGGGGGACGAATAGTCATGTGCAGCGATGCGGCCGGGGAATTATTGGGCTTTAGTCATCGCCACGTCACAGGGCGGGTGATTAATGAGATTATGCCGGACTGCGGGCTTACTGATCTAGTGTTATCGGAAAGGGAAACCCGGGAGGAAAGAATTACGATGTCCGGCCGGTCACTGGTAGTGAGTCGCACAATTGTGCAAAACAACGGCCGCCCTGAGGGCTCTATATTCATCTTGCAGGATGTATCAGAGAATGTAAAACAAAAAGATGAAATACAGAGTTTGCGGGAGGCTAAAAACGAGCTGGAGGCCATATTTGATGCCTCATTTGACGAAATATTTGTCATTGACGGCCAGGGCCTGGTTGTGAAAATTAGTAATGCAGGCATACCTTATTATGGGGTGGATACTCAACAGATGATCGGACAAAACGTGCTTGAGCTGGAAAAACAAGGTTTAATTAAACCTTCGGTTGCTCGTTTAGTCTTCGAGAAAAAAGAACGGGTTACCATTACTCAAAAAACCGGTGCCGGCAAGGAATTAATTGTCACGGGCAACCCGGTTTTTGATGAGCAGGGCAATATATTGCGCATAGTGGTCAACTCCAGGGAAGTTTCAGAATTGGCCAGATTGCGCAAACGATTATTCGAGACAGAACAGTTGGCTGATGCGTATCGCAAGCAGGTTATGCAGTTGGAAAGTGATAAAAAAATTAATAAGGAAATTGTTGCCTCCAGCCCGGAAATGATAAAAGTTTTGGATATGGTGGACAAAGTGGCCAGGGTGGACAGCACAGTTTTGATTACAGGTGAGTCTGGAGTGGGTAAAGGTGTAGTGGCCAGCAGAATTCATAAGCTGAGCAGTCGCAATGATGGTCCCTTTGTGTCCATTAATTGCGGGGCCATCCCCGAGAATTTATTGGAATCGGAATTGTTTGGCTATGCTCCGGGTGCCTTTACCGGTGCGCAAAAGGGCGGCAAAAAAGGCTTGATTCAAATTGGTGACGGCGGCACGGTATTCCTGGATGAGGTTGGGGAACTGCCGTTAAACCTCCAGGTCAAGCTGCTGCATGTCATTCAACAGCGTTGTGTGCTGCCGGTTGGCGGCACAGTCCCAATCAATGTAAATGTAAGGTTTATTGCAGCCACCAACCGTAATATAAAAGATATGGTAGCCGAGGGTTCTTTTAGGGAGGATTTGTATTACAGACTTAATGTTATCCCGCTGGATATACCACCGCTGAGGCAGCGCCCCCAGGATATCCTACCGCTGCTTGAGTATTACCTTGATGTAATAAATAAAAAATACGATATGCTGAAAAAACTGCACCCGGAAACTGTGGATATACTACAGCGGTATAGCTGGCCCGGCAATGTTCGGGAAGTGGAAAATATTATAGAAAGGCTGGCGGTAACCTCTGAGCTGGTGGAGATAAAGCCATCTTGCTTGCCTGATTATGTGCTTAATCAAATAAGTAAAAAGGATAATAAAATTTATGTGCCCGACCTGTGTAATATGGAGGAGGCTGTGTATGAGGTTGAAAAACAGCTGATATCAAGGGCCTATAAAACGTATGGCAACACTTATTTAATGGCCGAGGCGTTGGGGATTAATCAATCCACCGTGGTCAGGAAAATGAAAAAGTACCTGTCCATACCCAGGCGTAAGCCCGGTCCCAGTAAAGGTTTGCGTCAATCATAATTTGCAGTGTGCGGGCACTTTTGCCCGCCACTGCCAAAAATTGCGGGACTAAAAAGTCCACATAATAAACCAACGCTGAAGGAAAAGAATAATTAGCGGAGAATCTTTTTTAAGTAAGGCAATTTGCAGGCTTTGATATAGTTTTTTTTCTTAACAAATGAACATATTACCATGATCATAGTCATACATTTTTGGGTAGAGAACTGAGGGTCTGCAGTGACAAGTACATGCCGTCACAATTAAATAAAATTTGACAATATGAGCAAAATAAAATTACAAAAAGTGCAGATCACCCTGGAGGAATACTATCTTTTTTGTAGAAATGTATTCATTAGCGAAAATGTAAAATGCACGACACTAAAATGTATTTCATGCGACATTTTTCGCGAAATGTAAGGCGTGGTAATTGTGGAAGAACCAAAAAACAAGAAAAACGGTGCGCTAACAGCCATAGCTGTGACCACAACCATTGGCACCGAGCTGGCCATTACTACCCTGTTGGGGTTTTATGGCGGTAGGTTGCTGGATGACAAGCTGGGTACCGAACCCTGGTTTTTGGTGGCGGGCGTTTTAGCAGGCGTAGCTGCGGGTATCATGAGCATTGTTAAAACCATGCAGCGTTTTTTTAAATAGCATTCACCGTGTGAGGGGGCGATGAGGTTGCAGAGACCTGCACCCATACGCAATATAGATCAACAGTTAACACGCACTAAAAGATTTATGATCCTGGTTATCATACTGACCTTGCCGGGCTTAATTATTAACCCCGGGGATACATTGATTCTGGGTTTCATTGTGGGCGGTATTTTTGGTATTATCAACTGTATTCTATTGGTAAAAAGAATGAATTCGCTTATGGAATTGATGAAGCAAACGGACATCAATCAAAAAAGGGCCAAGGCATTTATGAGGGCCGGTTTCTACCCCCGCATGGCACTTATAGTAGGTATCATTGCTCTGGCCGGTCGGGTTGATTTTTTGAGCATTTACGGTGTGGGTGCCGGGCTTCTAGTGCCCACTGTTATAACGGTGGTGGATGCCAATTTAGCACTATACCGTTATTATACGGCGCGTGATGCCGTTGATAAAATATAAAGAATAAAATTTATTAGGGAAAGGGGTGAGAGAGAGTTGTCTGCAGCCGCAGGTCACGAAGCAAGTAAAGACATCCTGGCCGTAGTGCACGAGAATTTGAATGTATGGGGGTTCCCCCATGACGCAGTGAATTTCGGGTTCGGAGCCATGAACCTGAAAACCCTGGTCATGACCTGGATAGTTATGGGGCTGATTGTTATTTTCACTGTTGCTGCCACCCGTAACATGCAGTTAAAAAGACCCGGTAAGTTGCAATTAATGGTGGAGGAAATGTTCCAGTTTTTAAGGGGTCTGGCCTATGAAAATTTGGACCCCAAGAAGGGTGCCAGCCTGATGTGCCTTTTGTTTAGTTTATTTCTATTCCTCCTATTTAGTAACCTCTGGGGCCTAATACCCACCATGATGTCGCCCACGGCGGATGTCAATACCACGCTGGGTATGGCGCTGTTTGTGTTTATACTGGTTCAGGTGCTGGGACTGTATTACCGCAAGCTTGGTTATTTCAAGCACTTTTTTGAACCATTTGTATTTTTCCTGCCCATTGTTCTCGTTGAAGAATTGTCCAAGCCTTTAACGCTGGCCTTCCGTCTTTACGGTAATATTTACGCAGGTGAGGTGCTAATTGCGGTGTTACTGGGGCTTATACCCCTGACCGCCACCATTTTCGGCGGGTTCCTGGCGTCGGTGATTTGGCTGTCATTCAGTATTTTCGTTGGCTTTATCCAGGCATTTATTTTTACTATGCTGACCATTGCTTATGTATCCCAGGTAACTGCTGAACATCACTAACCCTAATGTTTTTTAATTAGCTGATATCTCAATTAAAGAATAGAGATATGCCACCATAATTTATGTTTTAAAATTTGGGTGAAAGGAGGGGAAAAGTATGGAATTAGCAGCTGCTGCTGCAATCGGTACTGCTCTGGCCGTGGGTTTGGCTTCTATCGGCGCCGGTATTGGTGACGGTCTTGTAACTGGTAAAACTGTAGAAGCTACTGCCCGTCAGCCTGAACTCAGAGGTAGCCTGATGACCTTAATGTTCATTTCCGTAGGTTTGATCGAGGCGCTGCCCATTATCGCCGTCGTTATCGCGTTCATTTTGATGGGTAAAATGGGCTAAGTCCTATCAAGGCTTAAGGGATGCTGTGGCGAAAGGCGGCATAGCGGGTCTTGGTCTGTACAAGCGCCAAACCTGCTATCGCCTTCCTTTTGTTCACGGACTAGAGGAAGGAGGGTAATTTTTTTTGGATGCCATTGTTCAGGTTTTAAATATCAATAATACATTGGTGGCGCAAGTTTTCAACTTTATCATGTTACTCATCTTCCTTCGCGTTGTTGTATATCCGCATATTGTAAAAATGCTAGAAGACCGGCAAAACTTTATCGCCAATAATGTGGCCGCTGCCGAAGAGGAAAGAAAACAAGCGGAGTTACTGCACAAGCAGTATTTGGATGAATTGCAAAAGGCCAAAAACGAAGCCCAGAGCATCGTTCAAAAAGCCAGTAAAGCCGCTGAAGAACAAGCCCATGAGATCATTGAGGCGGCCAAGGCGGAATCCAACCGTATTAAAGAATCTGCCTTGCAGGATATAAACAGGGAGAAGGAGAAGGCTGTTGCAGAATTGCGCGACCAGGTGGCTACTCTGTCTATTCTGGTGGCCAGCAAAGTTGTTAGCGAAAAAATAACCGCCGACATGCAGCGCGGTATGATTGATGAGTTTATTAAAGAGGCAGGGGATCTGCCATGCTAAGAGGGGCTGTAGCCGGGCGCTATGCCGAAGCGCTTTATGAAATTGCGGTGCGGGAAAATCTTGTAGATCAGCTGGAGTCGGAACTAAAAGCCGTGAACAAGGTAATTAATGAATCCGAGCCACTGAGAAAAGTAATTATCCATCCCCGTATTACTGCCAACGAGAAAAAAGAGGTGCTGGCCAACTTATTTAAAGACCGCATTTCTGAAATCACGATGAATTTTCTCGGCTTCGTAGTGGATCGCCAGCGTGAAGCCTACCTGGCGGATATTACTGAATATTTTACCGGACTGGCCAATAAAGCCCGTAACATCAGCGATGTTCAGGTAACTTCAGCAGTGGAACTTACCAAAGAAGAGAAGAAAAACATGGCTGCCGCTATGGCCAAAAGCACTGGCAAAAAAGTCAGACTTACCTATAACGTTGATAAGAAACTGCTGGGCGGAGTGGTGGTTCGTATCGGTGACAAGGTTATCGATGGTAGCGTGCGCACTCGCTTGCAAACCCTGCGCGAGCACCTCAGACAAATAAGTTAAAAGTGGATAGGGGTGAAACAGTAGATGAATTTGCGACCTGAAGAGATCAGCTCGATCATTCGGCAGCAAATCGAAAAATATAAAGCCGAAATTGAGGTCAGTGACGTTGGCACAGTCATCCAGGTGGGTGACGGTATTGCCAGGGTTTACGGACTGGAAGAATGTATGGCCAGTGAGCTGCTGGAATTTCCCGGCGGTACAATGGGCATGGCGCTGAACCTGGAAGAAGACAATATCGGCTGCGTGCTCATGGGACCCTACACCCACATTAAGGAAGGCGACACTGTTAAGCGTACCGGCCGGATTATCTCCGTGCCCGTAGGCGACGCCTTGATTGGCCGTGTGGTTAACCCGCTGGGTCAGCCAATTGACGGCCTGGGCCCCATCAATAGTGATAAATTCCGCCCGGTTGAGCGTATTGCTCCCGGTGTTATTGAACGTAAATCAGTGCACGAGCCGCTGCAAACCGGTCTTAAAGCTATCGACTCCATGATTCCCATCGGCCGTGGCCAGCGGGAATTGATTCTTGGCGACCGCCAAACCGGTAAAACTGCTGTTGCGGTAGACGCCATTATTAACCAAAAAGGTAAAGATGTTATCTGCATTTACGTTGCTGTAGGTCAAAAGAACTCCACCGTGGCCAACGTGCAGCAGAGGCTCAAGGACACCGGAGCTATGGATTACACTATCATCGTATCCGCCACTGCGTCCGAACCGTCACCGCTTTTGTTTATCGCTCCCTTTGCCGGTGCAGCCATTGGCGAAGAGTTTATGGAGCAGGGCAAGCACGTGCTGATTGTTTACGATGACCTGACCAAGCAGGCTGCCGCTTACCGTGAACTTTCCCTGCTGCTGCGCCGTCCGCCCGGACGTGAAGCTTACCCGGGTGACGTTTTCAACCTGCACTCGCGTTTGCTGGAACGTGCATGTAAGCTGAGTGATGACCTGGGAGCCGGTTCCATGACCGCGCTGCCCATTATTGAAACCCAGGCCGGTGACGTGTCGGCCTATATTCCCACAAACGTTATTTCCATTACCGATGGTCAAATATACCTGGAGCCCGACCTCTTCTACGCCGGTGTACGCCCTGCTGTTAACGTGGGTATCTCGGTATCCCGGGTGGGTGGTGCGGCTCAGATTAAAGCTATGAAACAGGTAGCCGGTACTCTGCGTTTGGACCTGGCCCAGTACCGTGAACTGGCTGCGTTTGCCCAGTTCGGTTCAGACCTGGATAAATCAACCCAGGCTCGTTTAACCCGCGGTGAGCGCATGGTGGAACTGCTCAAGCAAGACCAGTACGTACCTATGGATGTGGAAGATCAAGTTATCTCTATTTTCGCGGCTGCTCGTGGCTTCCTTGATGACCTGCCGGTGGAAAAAGTACTGCCGTTTGAAGCAGGCTTAATTAAGTTTGTTAAGGCCAATAAAGCCGATGTTCGCAAAGAGCTAAGCGAAAAGAAAGAAATCACCAAGGATCTCGAAGAAAAACTAAAAGCTGCAATTAAGGAATTTAAAGGCAGCTTTATCGCTTAAGCACCCGACGAAAGTAATAGCGAGGTGGTGAAAAAGTAGATGGCTAGTTTGCGCGACCTGCGGCGTCGTATTAAGAGTATCAGCAGTACCCAGAAGATTACCAAGGCCATGAAGGCGGTGGCTGCAGCTAAAATGCGGCGCGCCCAGGACAATGTGCTGGCTGCCAGGCCCTTCGCACGGCGGGTGCGAGATGTACTTGGCAGGGTTGGATCCGCTTCCGTAGGAATGAAGCACCCATTACTTGCCGTACGCGAGCCGCAAAAGGTAGCTTATATTGTAGTGACCGCGGACCGCGGCCTGTGCGGAGGCTTTAACGCCAATGTTCTTAAAATGGGCGTTCAGGAGACAAAGAATCGCCAGAACGTTGAAATTATAACTCTTGGTCGTAAAGGTAGGGATTTTTTCCGTAACCGTGGCTACAACATTGCGCAGCAATATGTTGGCATTGGCGATGCTAACCCGAGCCTGACCAATGAAGTTGCCAGGTTTGTCATAGACAAATATACGGCCGAAGAATATGATGAAGTTTATTTGATTTACAGCCAGTTTGTAAACGTGCTGGTACAAAAACCCGTGGTGCAGAAGATTCTGCCAGTTGAACCCCCGGAAGGGGAGGCCGACGAAAAGAAAGTGGATTACATTTTCGAGCCTGATGCGGAAAATATTATGGGCAGCTTATTGCCTATGTATATTCAGAATTCGCTGTTCCAGGCATTGCTGGAAACCAATGCCGGATTCTACAGCGCCCAGATGACGGCTATGGATAATGCCACGAAGAATGCTGCGGACATGATTGAAAGGCTGACGCTTTCCATGAACCGTGCCCGTCAGGCCGCCATTACCACGGAAATATCCGAGATTGTCAGCGGCGCTGCCGCTCTCGAGTAAGCGGGGCGGGGGTTCCGTACGGTAGCCAGTATAAGGAAAGGGGACACATCTTCTAAGGAAGGGTGACACACCCCAATTAAAAAAGGTGATACACCCCTTCGGGGTATGACCCTTAATGGATAATGTCCCCAACTGAAGAATGTCTCCAATTGAAGAATGTCCCCGACAATTGAAGGCAAAGGAGGTACGGAATAGTTAATGGCTAACGTAGGTGAAGTAGTACAGGTCATTGGCGTGGTGGTGGACATCCGTTTCCCGCCCGGCCAGGTACCTGATATTTATAACGCTGTTAAAATAACCAGCGAAAAAGAAGATGTATTCGGCAGAAAAATAAATCTTACCCTTGAAGTTGCCCAGCACTTGGGCAACAATATAGTCCGTTCCGTAGCCATGTCCACCACCGATGGTTTGGTGCGCGGCATGAAAGCTGAAGACCTGGGTAAACCGATCAGTGTTCCTGTGGGTAACCCGGTGCTCGGCCGCATGGTGGACGTGCTTGGCAGGCCCATTGACGGCAAAGGCGATATTAAAAGTGAAGGTGAATACCCCATTCACCGGCCGGCCCCCCCGCTGGTGGAACAGTCCACCAGGACGGAACAGCTGGAAACCGGTATCAAAGTTATCGACCTGATGGTGCCGTTCCTCAAGGGTGGTAAGGTTGGTATGTTCGGTGGTGCCGGTGTGGGCAAAACCGTTATCGTTATGGAGCTTATTAATAACATTGCCAGTCAGCACGGTGGTATCTCGGTGTTTGCCGGCGTGGGTGAGCGTACCCGCGAAGGCAACGACCTTTATAATGAAATGACTGAATCCGGTGTTATGCCGAAAACCACCATGGTGTTCGGCCAGATGAACGAGCCCCCCGGGGTGCGTCTCCGGGTTGCTCTGACCGGTCTGTGCATGGCTGAGTACTTCAGGGACGAGCTGGGCTCCGATACACTGCTGTTCATTGATAACATCTTCCGTTTTACCCAGGCCGGTTCCGAGGTTTCGGCTCTGTTGGGCCGGATGCCTTCCGCCGTGGGTTACCAGCCAACACTGGCCACTGAGATGGGCCAGATGCAGGAGCGGATTACATCAACCAAGCAAGGTTCGGTTACCTCCGTGCAGGCCGTTTACGTGCCCGCCGACGACTTGACCGACCCTGCGCCGGCAACCACATTTGCTCACTTGGACGCCACCGTTGTGCTGTCCCGTCAGATCTCCGAGCTGGGCATTTACCCGGCTGTGGACCCCCTGGACTCCACGTCCAGGATTTTGGACCCCAACGTCATCGGCCAGGAGCACTATGAAACAGCCCGTGGCGTGCAGCTGGTACTGCAGCGTTACAAAGAGCTGCAGGATATCATCGCCATCCTGGGTATGGAAGAATTATCAGACGATGACAAATTGACTGTGGCCCGGGCCAGGAAACTGCAGCGTTTCCTCTCCCAGCCGTTCCACGTGGCGGAAACTTTCACAGGTTATCCCGGTGCATATGTATCACTGAAAGACAGTATCCGTGGATTCCAGGAAATCCTGGACGGTAAACACGATGAGCTGCCTGAGGATGCGTTCTACATGGTAGGCACCATTGAGGAGGCAGTAGCCAAGGCCAAACGTCTGGCAGGAGAAGGTGCATAAGCATGGCGGAAGAAAAACTGCAGCGGTTGGAAATTGTCACACCCCAAAAAAAGACATACAGCCAGGACATCCGTTTTGTGGTACTGCCCGGCACCGAAGGTGAACTGGGTGTTTTACCCGAACACGCGCCGCTGGTCAGTGCCTTAAAAACAGGTCTGGCTCGTGTGCACCATGAAGGAAAAGTATTAAAAATAGCCGTCAGCGGCGGCTTTGCAGAGATACGCAACAACAAGGTAACCGTTTTGGCCAATGCCGCCGAGCGGGAAGACCAAATTGACGTCGAGCGTGCCCAGGCCGCCAAAGAACGAGCCGAACAGCGTCTGTCCGCTGGAGGCCAGGACATCGACGTAATTCGAGCCGAAGCCGCCCTAAAGAGGGCACTCAACCGCCTTAAGGCCGCAGGCCAATAAGGGGTCAGGCTTTAACTTTAATAAACTAACTGTCGTAACGATATATTGCAATAATATATCGTTACGCGTAAATTAACGTGTTTAAGATTAACTTATAAAAAAGCGCTTTGGGAATTCGGTAAATGCCGATTTCCCAAGCGTTTTTTTTTGCCACTTTGGTGCCGGGTGTTGAAAGGTTGAAAGGTTGAAAGTTGAAAGTTGGTACTCAAGCACAGGGGAAGCAAGAGAAGAACCGTACCCCTGCTTCCCCGTTAACACACAAAAATTTGGTATGTGCTATGTATAATTTGGTAACAATAGGGAATAGGGACTTATTGCAATGGAGGGATACGGTGAAAAAGTTGTATATTCGGGGTGGCAGGCCCTTATCCGGTACAGTGCGGGTTAGTGGTTCTAAAAATGCTGTGCTGCCAATCATTGCAGCCTGCCTGCTGTCTACCTCACCGTGTACCCTGGAAGATATTCCGAATCTGGCCGATGTGGATACAATTTGTCTTGTGCTGGAACACCTGGGTGCCCAGGTAAAAAGAGACGGTACGACACTGGTGATTATTCCACCTCAAAAACCAAAAACCGAGGCACCTTATGAGTTTGTAAGACAAATGAGAGCATCGTTTCTGGTAATAGGACCGTTGCTTGCCCGTACCGGTTTAGCGTCCATTTCATTGCCAGGGGGATGTGCCATAGGAAGCAGGCCCGTAGACTTGCATCTGAAAGGCCTGCATATGCTGGGGGCCCGCATTGAGCATGGCTATGGCAGCATTCGTGCCGAAGCTGGAAAGTATGGATTGCGTGGCAACCGCATCTACCTGGACTTTCCCAGCGTGGGGGCAACCGAAAATATCATTATGGCTGCCTCTTTGGCCGAAGGGCAAACGGTAATTGAAAATGCCGCTGAGGAGCCGGAAGTAGTGGATTTAGCTAATTTTATTTGCGCCATGGGGGGCAAAATTAAAGGTGCCGGCACCAAAGTGGTAAAAATTACCGGCGTGCGCGAACTAAAAGGGGTTACCCACACTGTTATACCCGACCGTATTGAGGCAGGTACCTATCTTGTGGCCGGAGCAATCACTGGTGGTAATATTCTTGTGGAAAACGTTATTGCCGATCATGTAAAACCGGTTTTAGCCAAGCTGTTGGAGATGGGCATAGACGTATATGAAGAACAGGACGGGTTACGAGTCATCGGCCGGAAAGATTATAGAGCTGTGGATGTCAAAACTATGCCCTATCCGGGTTTTCCCACCGACATGCAGCCTCAGATGATGGCACTGATGACCTGTGCCAGAGGAACCAGCATCATTACTGAAACTGTGTTTGAAAACAGGTTTATGCACATCAGCGAGCTGAAGCGCATGGGGGCGCGAATCAAAACGGTAGGCCGTAATGCAGTTATACAGGGTCCAGTAGCTTTAAGCGGGGCCTCAGTCAAAGCCACCGACCTGCGGGCCGGAGCGGCCCTGGTACTGGCTGGCCTATGCGCCGAGGGTAACACAGAGGTGAGCAATATTTATCATATCGAGCGAGGTTATGAAAACCTTTTGGGCAAGCTGCAAAGCCTTGGCGCTGATATCTGGGGGCAGGCGTAAAGAAAAGCAAAAGGGGCTGCAAGCCGGGAGGCAGAGAGGAAGCAGGGGGGACGGTTCTAAATTTGGCAATCGGAAGTTTTGCTCAATACTACTATCTTAATTTGGGAAAGCACTATCTAGTTAGAAATAATAAAGTTTTTGATTATAATTAACTGCAAAATTTTTGATTGCCAGAGAAGATGGAAGTTGTTACCTGAAGTTTTTGTTGCAAACTTCTACATTTACTTTACGATTTCCTTCTTCTCTTGCTTCCCCGTCACCCCGCTTCCCCCCAGCTTCCCTAGTTTTAGCCTGACCCCTTTAGGTAATAATTACCTATAAAAGATCATATACTGCTTTATAGTGCTTTTGTGGTGTGCTGGATAAGTATGCATTATATGCGAGAAGGAAGCAGAAAAGCGTTCCATGCTTCCAAGATAGCACAAAGGAAGCAGGAGAACAGTCCCCCTGCTTAATGAGGATGAGGAAGAATGCGCAAGATATTTCTAATAACATTGATATTGGTTCTGCTACTGGCCCTGGGGCTGCCCTGGGTAGTGCAGAAAATAATGGAACCACGGGTGCAGGAAGAGGGTACCATTGTGCGGCTGTACAGGCATGATGCTGACACAGTGGAATTGATGTCACTTGAGGATTATGTTACAGGCGTGGTGGCAGCCGAAATGCCTGCGCTATTCCCTGATGAGGCCTTAAAAGCACAGGCGGTGGCGGCCCGGACATACATTGTCAAGCGTATGGTGGCCGGTGGGGTTATGAATAACTGTCATGAGGGTGCGGACACCTGTGACAATCCCAGTCATGCCCAGGGATGTTTAACCAGGGCAGAGATGAAAGAACGCTGGGGGACGCTAAAATACTATCAATACTATTATAAAATCCGCATGGCCGTGGACGATACAGCAGGAGAAATTATCACTTATCAAGGTCAGCCCATTGACCCGGTGTTTCACGCTGCCTGTGGTGGGCACACTGAAGACGCGGAGGATGTGTGGATGTATTCAGTGCCGTATCTGCGCGGCGTAGCCTGTCCCTATGAAAATAACCCCAATTCAATTCAACAGGTGGCTATAGGACAGGATCAAGTAGCCAAAGCACTGGGTGTGGAATTGCAATCCGTTCCGGTTTCCACTAAACAGGATCAACCTATTAAGGTAGTTGAAAGCACGTCCACCGGTAGACCAAAAACTTTACTGATCAATGACCGGCGTTTATCTGCGTCAGAGATACGTCAAAAATTAGGTCTACGATCCACAAATTTTACCTGGCAGTTTAAAAATGATCAAATCATTTTCGAAACAGTCGGTTATGGCCATGGTGTGGGCATGTGCCAATACGGAGCCAGTGGTCTGGCAGAACACGGCTATGATTACAAGCAAATAATTAATCATTATTATACAGGAGTTCAGATTAATAATATCAACGATTATCGTTAAGCTGTCAATCTCGTATGTATTAAAAATTAAATACAGGCCACAATAAAATTACTAATAAATGATGCTATAAGTCTAAAAGGGGGTATTTTATGTGGCCCTTTGATAAAAGCTTACGTGATCAGAACGCGCTGGAAAAATACAGCCGCTGGCTAAGGCGCTGGTTAATGGGTGGCAACCCGTCACGCATAAAAAGATCTGCTGCTCATCTTATGCAACCTTAGTAATGCTAAAAAGGGCGTTATAACCATAATTCAAACAGGTTATAATGCCTTTATTATGTCAACCTGAAAAACAAAAATCAAAATATTGAAAAAATTTGGCAGGCTAGTATTTAAAGTGTATCCAAATGCAAGAGCATTTCTAACTACCTCCTGCATATACTGTACTAAATGCCCGGGGAGGTAAGGCAATGCAGGAATACATCCAAAAGCGGGTCCTGGAAATATGTACTTACATTTTGGAAACACAAGCCACTGTGCGCCAGGCCGCACAAGTTTTCGGCGTTAGTAAAAGCACCGTACATAAAGATATGACGGAAAGACTTCCTTCACTAAATAAAGAACTTGCCAGGCAAGTAAAAAAAGTATTGGATTACAATAAATCAGAAAGGCACTTGCGCGGTGGTGAGGCTACGCGAAAAAAATATCGGTCAGAGGAAAAACAAAATTAGCATAACTTGGAGGAATTTGTCCCTGTAAGTAGAATTACACTTTGGTATAGGTGTTTGTATTTATTATAAGAATATGATATCACAGCAAAAAGTAATATGGCGGCACATATTAACAATTTTTTGAATGCTTTTTAATTATATAATTCGTTCGAAAGTCGTTGTTCTTGGGTAGTCGCTACCTTTTGCAGTGAAATCATAACGAATAGATGACGCCGGCAATCGGAAAGGGGACAAGTCTAGATGCTCCATTTGGGTGCCGATATCGGTATTGATTTAGGTACAGCCAATATAATCGTATATGTAAAAGGAAAAGGCATCGTGCTGAAAGAACCGTCTGTGGTGGCTATAGATAATTCCTCTGGCAAAGTGATTGCGGTGGGATCGAAAGCAAGGCGCATGCTTGGCCGAACCCCGGGCAACATAGTAGCCATACGCCCGCTGCGCGACGGTGTAATTGCCGATTATAATGTGACCGAAAAAATGTTACGCTACTTTATTGGTAAGGCTAACGGCAATAAATTATTATTTAAGCCCCGTGTTATGGTATGCATACCCTCCGGGGTTACCGGGGTGGAAGAACGGGCCGTTAAGCAGGCTACTATCCAGGCTGGTGCCAGACAGTCCTTTGTGATTGAAGAACCACTGGCCGCTGCGCTGGGTGCCGGTTTGGATATAGCGCAACCGGGCGGTACCATGGTGGTAGATATAGGTGGCGGTACCACCGATGTAGCAGTACTTTCTTTGGGCGGCATTGTAATTAGCCGTTCACTCAGGGTGGGCGGCGATAAATTTGATGAAGCCATTGTCAAATATATACGTAAGGAATTTAACCTGGCCATTGGTGAGCGCACCGGGGAAGAAATTAAAATAGAAATTGCCAACGCCTGCCCTAACGAAACACCGGCTCTGGAAATGCAGGTAAGGGGGCGGGATTTACTGAACGGTCTTCCCAAAGAAATAACTGTAAACAGCCAACAAACCCATAATGCTATTTTTGAGAACTTGTCGCTGGTGGTGAAAACCGTAAAAGAAGTGCTGGAAGAAACGCCTCCGGAGTTAGCCTCGGATATCATGGACAAGGGTATTGTACTTACAGGTGGCGGGGCACTGCTGCAGGGTATTGATAAACTAATCGCTCGTGAAACAGGACTGAACGTTTTAATTGCTGAAGATCCCCTTTCCTGTGTGGCCATAGGTACGGGGCGGGCATTGACTATGCTAAATGTGCTTAACTCTCAGCAAAATGTGCGTTTATTTCGCAGGCCTGTTAAGCGCAGTATAAATGTGGGGTAGTAGCTGCTTTTAATATAAATTATAAAGAAAAAAACAGGTTGCTTTTCTTAATTGAAAAAGCCTGTTTTTTTTTAAAATGGAGATAAAATTTTTCAAACGTATGGAACAAAAATTTTTTTAACAAGTCTATAATACTTAGACAAAAAAATGCTTGCATTATACAATTGGCAAAGTAGCCATAATTAATTAATATTGCTAATTATTTATGGCTTAAATAAACAGGAGATTATATAGCTACTGTCGAAGATGCTGTAAAGTAAAGTAATTAATGGACATAACGACCAGCTTAAAAATACTCCTTGATATGCTAATCAAATTTTTAACGGTGCATATGAGGAGATTTTATTTGCTGCGAGAGGGGGGATGCATATTAAAAAGCGTTGGTCTTTAATTTTGGCGTTTTTCGTTGTAGCAATAAGCATTTGGACCTGGCAGAGTGCAGATAGCCAGGACAAAAACAGCAGACGCGGTGACCGGACTGAAAACCGGGATATTAACGAAGCCGGGGACCGGGATAAAAACCTGGCGATGTTTGCCCTGGAGCTGAATAGATCTCTAACCGGTGCCGAGGAAGCCGAGCTAAAAGACCGGGTTGACTGGCTGGGCAGGCTTGATGGAAAAACACTGCTGGTACGGGCCGGAACGGAACAAAGACAGGCGTTGCAAAAGTTACCGTACATTAAAAATTTAGCTCCCTACTTGCCCGAACAAAAGATACCCGCTGATCTCGGGAATCCCCCGGATGATACCAGGGGTGAAAATGCTAAAGCCGCCTCAACCCCGGATTCTACCCCGGTGGTGGTAACCGTAACCCTTGCGGAATCCGGTGATAAAGCCAGTGTAAAAAAACTAATCGAAAGCCTGGAAGGACGGGTGCTGGACGGCGCCGGCGGAGAGGGACGCTATCTGCGGGTGGAGCTGCCCGCCTCCGCGGTTGACCAACTAGCCGGGTCACCCAGGGTACTGTACATAGAAAAATATAATCAGCCCGAGCTATTGAACGACCGGGCCAGAGATATAGTGGGAGCCAGACCGTTGGCCATACCCAAGTTTGTCACCGGTACAGGCCTTACCGGCGAAGGTCAGACCATCGGCCTGGCCGACAGCGGGCTTGATACCGGCTCCATGGGCAACCTCCATCCCGATCTGGAAAGCGCTGCCGGGGAAAAACCCCGGGTAATTATGCTTAAATCCTGGGCCGGTGTGGAGACCCCCGCTGACGTCAGCGGCCATGGCACCCACATGGCCGGCACTCTGGTGGGTAGCGGTAAGGCATCCGACGGCAAATATACCGGTGTTGCCCCCGGGGCCAGCCTCTACTTTCAGGGTATTGTGGATGAGGATGAAAACACCGCGCCACCTCTGGATCTGCGAGAACTATTTGAACCGGCCTATAATGCTAATGTGCGTATCCATATAAATGGCTGGGGCAAAAAACAAAATACCTATGTCAGCACCACAGCCCAGGTTGATGAATATGTGCGCAGCCGTCCCGATTTTCTGGTGATTTTCGGAGCGGGTAACTCCGGTGCCCGGGAGGGTAGTATCACCGCCGAGGCCAACAGCAAAAACGCCCTGGTGGTGGGTGCATCCATAAGCCCCCGGCCTGCCTTTGAAAACAACATCGGGGATAGTGGGGACGTGGCATCCTTTTCCAGCCGGGGACCCACCGGGGACGGGCGCATTAAACCCGAGCTGGTCGCCCCCGGCACATCGGTTATCTCTCCCGCATCCCGGCTGGTAAAAGGGAACCTTGCCGGCAGGCCCGATTACACTGTTAAGCAGGGCACAAGTATGGCCACGGCGGTGACCGGAGGTGCTGCAGCGCTCTTGCGCCAGTATTTTAAGGAATATGGCGGTAATGCCGACCCGTCGGCAGCCCTGATGAAAGCCACTCTAATCAACGGCGCCAGGCGACTGGAGCAGGAACCGGCGGCAGCCGGATTCGGCCTGCTGGATATCGGCAGCACCATCATGGCCCTACAAAACGGGCTGTACGAGGCGGTGGACGATAATACAGGGCTGACCGGGGGCGACAATATAACCTACGAAAAGGAAATTACCCACCCCGGGGCTCCCTTAAAAGCCACCCTGTCCTGGACTGACCCCGCGGCGGCACCGGGCGCCCGGTCGGCGCTGGTCAACGACCTGGACCTGGAAGTGATCGGTCCGGACGGTAAAAAATATTATGGCAATGATTTCGATTATAAAGGCGCACGGGATACCAGCAACAACGTAGAACAGGTATACATACCCGATCCCGCGCCCGGAACATATAAAATTATAGTGCGTGGCAGTTCCATTCAACAGGACGCTTCCCCTGCCAAAGGGGTAAACCAGGACTATGCACTGGTTTATGGTCAGCCGCTGGCCAGGGAAACCATAACCGGCAGCGACCAGGGTATGGTAACCTTAACCGGCGAAAAACAATTGGCTCTGCCGGAGAATACCACTGCCGCTGTGGATGACCGGCTGCTTTCCCCAAATGATAACCTACCGGCAGGTGCCGAGCTTTACCTGATGGGGCTGCCTGATAAACCCGAACGCGCCTACGCGGTGGGCCGCACCTGGCAGGCCAGCGGTGTCAAGACATTGGTCGAGGATAGCCGGACAATTCTAGTGCGCATTAACCAGGAATACCGGGAAGGCGGTTACGCCATCGATGCCGGTGCAAAGAACGTTCTGAGCATCGGCGGTTACACTCTGGGAGAAGGACAGGTCATCCCACCGGGAGCCGGCGTTACGGCCGGGATCAACCCCCGCACGCAGACGCTCTGGCACGCCGACATTACCGGACGGGAAATCACAGGCGTACTTACCGGCGTTGACCGGGATAACCGCCGGTTAAAACTGCTGGATAAGCAGGAAGACTATGTCCTGGCGGAAGAAGCGGTCATCTCCTTTTCGGATGTCATGGTGGACGGAGATACCGCCGACCTGCCCTTTGGGGCTTCCACCACCGCGGAACTGGAAAAGTTGCTTTCGGGCATGCCGGTGCAAATTACTCTGGGCTCCGACGGTAAGATATATCACCTGGCGGTTAACCGGCATATAGCTGTGGGTCGGGTAGTGTCTGTGCAGCTTGCTTCGAGAACCATCAACCTTTCATCCGGCGGCAGCTATCATATTATGCCGGGTATTAACCTGGATAGGGACCAGAAAAGCATCGGGTTGGAGGATATAAAAGAAGGAGAACTGGCCATATTGGATCTGGTTCCCAACAGCACCGAGGTATTAAACCTAGCTGTTTATTCTGATGTAAGTTATGGTCGGGTTATCTATGCCGAGAAGGATACACTTTACCTGATGGACAATGCCCAGGGGTTCATAAACCTGCGAATTGAACCGGAAAGCCAGGTGTTCCGCTGGGGGATGGCCGCGGGAACTTCCATTTTAACCCCGGGCCAGTGGGTGCGGGTGATTACCGATCCCGTTTCCCGGGAAGTGTGGCGGGTAGATGTTGCCGAGGCGGCGGACAAAATTGCCACAAACCTGGAAAAATACGTTCCTGGCAGCGGTATCAGGATAGCCGGCGGAGAGGTTTACCGGCTGAGTGATGTCTCGGTGGTTACCAAAAATAATTGGCCGGTACAGCCACGGGACCTTGTGCCAGGGGAACCGGTAAAGGTAACCCCCTTGTACGGCCCTGCAGGCGAGCAAATTGTTGCTACGCTGGAGGCTCAAACGCGCCAGGGTATCAAGCCCCCTGAACTTACAATATTATCTACAATACCCTTTGAGGATTTTTCATTGATTAGCGGCCATACAACCGCTTCACGGCTGTATTCCGTGTATCCTGGCGGAATTCGCCAGGAGGTTGAAATTAGTAACTCCGGAGATTTTTACTACCCGGTCAAAGCAGGGGAAGCTGAGAACATCAGTCTGGTAGCCGTGGACAGGGATACCGGCGGAGTGACCGGCTTGCAATTGAGCCTGCCGCGCCTGCAAAAAGGTTTTTCGGATATTGACGGTCACTGGGCCGAGGTGGATATTCGCCAGCTGGTGTCCCGGGGAATGCTTAAGGGATACCCGGACGGCTCTTTTAAGCCCGACCAGGCAGTGAACCGGGTGGAATTCACTGCCCTGGTCACCAGGCTGATCGGGGGTGACGGTTCCACCACGAAACTGCCATTTAAAGATGCGGAGGTCATCCCGCGCTGGGCGCGAAGCGCCGTAGCCCTGGCTTACAGCAGAAATTTGGCCATGGGCTATGAAGATAATACCTTCCGCCCTTATGAACGGATCACCAGGGAGGAAGCGGCGGTACTGCTGGTCCGGATTTACGATACCATAAATGGCGTTCCGGAAGGGCTCCCGGCACCGTTACCATATAATGACCAGGGGGGCATTTCGGCCTGGGCGCTCGAAGACGTGCGCAAGGTCCGGACCTTGGGATTGCTGTCCGGTAAACCAGGTAACCTGTTTACGCCTAAAGACTATATCACCCGGGCCGAAACAGCGGCGGCTCTTAATCACTTGCTGTATAAAATTACTCGGGAAAATAAAGAAGGGCAATAGCTTTTCTATGGTGGAAAAGCTATTGCCCTTCTTTTATTAAATGCTTTTTTGATATAACATGTTTTTTTATTGGTCTATCTTAATTTTCCAGCCATAGGATAATAGTGTCTGTATTGGCTTCCCGGTCCCAAGCCCTCAATTGCGCCTCAATGCCGGCCATCTTCACCTGTAGTTGTTTTAATTCTTCTTCTATTTTGGCAGCTTGCGCTTGGGCCTGTAATGAGCGGTACTGTTCAACCTTTTCGTTGTACCTGCTGTTCAGATCATCCCTTTGCGTATCCGTAGTAACGACCTGCCCCAAGGTTTTAAATTCTCCCTGCAATTGGCTTGACAGGTTACTGTTAACCACTACCTTCAAAGTTTCCTGTCCGCCGCCGGGCGCGCTTTCCGACCCGAGCACTTCATACTGGGCGCCGGAGCTATTGACAAAAGACAAAGCTTGCTTGTGGGCGGCATTTATGTCTTCTACCTTAACCCGTACCAAAGTTCGATCGATAACCCGGTTTTGTTCTGTGTTTAAAAATGCGTACTGCTCTGAGGTATCTATTGGAGCCGGCGTATTATTCCCGGTCTGAGCAGTGCTGGGTGTATTATCGGCGATCCCGGCAGGTTCCCGCTGAGTATTATTTGGCTCCACATCGTTATCCACTTTTTCACCGTCAGGCGGCAGATTGTCTGAAACCTCACGATCTATCTTATTATTAGAGTCAACCGGTATAATCCCCGGCTTCCCCACATTGTTATCTGGATTAGGCTCTTTGAGGTTCACATGCCCTGACCGGGTATCGTCGCCTCTGGCCACATGCCAGGCAATGTTGCCGCCCATTTGCATATAAGCACCGACGGAACCCGCTGCCACCAGCAAAAATGTGGCGGCCACCGCTAAATTGCGCTTCCAGCAAGTTATAAAACGGCCCCAACTGGAGCTCCGGTGTTCAGTTAGCTGGGACATTACTGCTGTGGTAAACCCGGGTGGGGCCTTTATGTCTCCCAGATCATCCCGCAATGTAGTGCCCAGCACTTGCCAGAAGGCCTTTTCGTCCTGGCATTCCTGGCAGTTTTCCACATGAGCTGCAATTAAGGCAGCTTCCGCGGGTTCCATTTCATCGTCCAACCACTGGGGTATCATTTGTTTTACTTGGCTGCAGTCCATTTTTTCCCACCCCCCCGTGTTGTTTCTTATTATAAGGAAGTTTTCTTCCGTATCTGTCAGCCAGTTGGGTAATTTTTTCTTTTAACGATTGACGTCCCCGGTTAATACGGGACTTTACCGTACCCAGGGAACAATTCAGCATATCGGCTATTTCATCATATGAATAGCCCTGCACTTCCCTTAAAACCAGTACGGCTCTATGTTCAGGGGATAACTCCCTTAGTGCGGTTTGCACCATGCCGCGAAATTCCTTGTTTTCATAAGCTTCTTCAGGGCTCTCAGCATCCGAGGCCAGCAGACGGGGCATTTCGCCCTCCGCTGTCTGCACCGGGTTGTCAAGATACACATCCGGTTTCTTTTTGCGTCTTTCATTAATAGAAAGATTCACCGTAATGCGGTGCAGCCAGGTGCCGAAATCCGCCTCGTTGCGGAACCCGGGCAAAGCCCGGTAGGCTTTTATGAAAACATTTTGCGCCAGATCCTGGGCATCGGCGTAATTGCCGGTGAGCTGGTAGCAGAGCGCGTAAATTCTATCCTGATACATGATTACCAGCTGCTCAAATGCCCTGGCATCGCCCTTTTGGGACTTCTTTACCAGGAGCTTTGCATCGTCCAAAGGGACTTACCCCCTTCGGGCCTTTTTGCTCCGGACATTTCTTAGACACATATGTAAAGGGAAAAGTTCCGGGGCCGGGCCTGTATTTTTGGAAAAAAATAAATATTAGTCCATTATAAAATAGTTAACTACATAAATAATTTACAGTATTTTGAGCAAGAATTCAAAGGTTTCTGCTGCCTGTATCTCCTGTTATTTCATTATAATATAGTACGTGTATATGAGGAAGTTTCCATATGTATTATACCGCTGGTCTGTCTGGCAGGAAAAAGAATTTGAAATTTTTTTGCCACACCCGGAACTTTTGGAGCAACCCCTGTGTCTAAAGAAACGGATGCAAACAAAGACGTTCCAAAACAACCATTCCGAAGCAAAAAATCCAGAATGAAAAAAAACTATAAATCGGTGGAACTTTTGCATACAATCATGTGTCTAACAAAACGAGCTGGATGCAAAGACAAGCAGATGAAGGAATATGTAACATTCTTGCAGGATTTTAACGATGGAGATATAATAGTCCATGTGCCTAATTTGTAAGCCTACCAATTAGTGAGTTAGCGGTTGAGCCGCTTCTCTATAGAAACCAGTTAATAAATTAACTAGAACCTATCCAAGGGGGGATGTGAAACTAAAGCTAAGGGTTTCATCTTTTTAGGCCGGAAGGGCCAAATAAACATTTTAAGGAGGGAAATTAGTTTTGCGTAAAGCACGTAACAAAAAGTTTTGCCTTTTAATGGCACTGGTATTTGCTTTCACCATGATATTCCCGTTCACAGCATTTGCGACCGATACTGAAGTGCTGAGTGTTCCATCGGTTAATGATGATGCGAGAGCTTCATTGGGCACAGTATTCTTTGAATTTACAGCTGGTCAGCTGGATGATGGTGATACTGTAACAATCAGCCTGCCGGAAGACTTTCAATTTTTGAAGGCCGGTGAGGGTCAAGACAAAGTTATGGTAAATAATGATTGGAAATCAGTTTCAGACGATGTGTACGGCGAAACCAACGGTAACTATTTCAAGATTCCCGATAGTTACCAAGGTGACACAAACGGTTTAAAAGGTGTAGGCCTTGATATTGATATGCTTGACGAAAACGAAATTAAAGTAACCGTTGATGGTAACGTGAATGATTCCTGGGATTCCTATCTTTACCTGTATCTCGGTAACGTATGGATCGACGGCGGTTTTGACGGCGATATTGACTTAAGGCTTAAAGCTCCCAGCACCAGCGGCTTTAAATCCGGTAACATTACCGTTGGTCGCGTAAGCGGCGGTGCAGTGGATATTGAAGTAACTGATCTGGATACCTTTAGTGATTACGGTGATGTGACCATCCGTGTTGAAGAAGATGTACCCGATTCTTTGGACGATACCAATGAAAGCTTACAGTTCACCCTGCCGGATGGATTTGTCTGGAGCAGTGTGGAATCAGTGAAAGTATACTGGGGCAAAGTTGACGGTTATGCCACCAACGATGCTTTAGCAGACTATTTGGAGGATTCTCTGAAGATTGATGACGATGAATTAACCTTAGACCTGTCTAAAGATTTCGATGAAAGCACACAAGCTATTGCATTTGAAATCAAGGCTAAGATTGAAGTAGATGACGAAACCGATGCTAAGCTTGGTGATGTTATAGCCAAGGTTGACGGAGACAGCGACTATAGCCAGTCTGAAATTATAGTCGGCAGATACGGTCAGTACGAAATCAGCATCACTGCCGGTGAAGCTACTGAAATAGTAGCCGGTATGCTGGAACAAGAACTTCCAGATATCACAATTGAAGAATCTATTAAAGAAAGCTTAATTAAAGGCCGTACTGTAACAATGACCCTGCCCTCCAACTTTAAGTGGAATAAAGTTGACGAAGATACCGATAGTAACACCGGTTTGGAATTCGCTGGCTTCCCGGGCAGAGACGGTCAAACCGCCAAATGGATAGTTAAAGACAATTCAACCGATGCAGCCGAAATAGTTTTGGAAGCAATGGAGGTTGCTATCGAGCCCGGTACCACCGGTGACCTGGTAATTGAAGTAGGCGGCACCGCCGGTATTTCTGAAGAACTGTTAGTAGCCAAAGTAGTTGAGCCGGTAACAATCACCTCTTCTGAAAAACTGTCATTGACAATTGGTAAAGCCGATCAGCCCATTGGCGATCTGACTGTAACTGAAAATGTGGCTGGTGCTCTGAGTGAAGATGATGATCTGCTGCTGCAACTACCTGCAGGTTTCAAGTGGACCAATTATAAGGATATTGAGATTACCGAAGGTGATTTGAAGATTGATACCGGTAGCATCACTCTCGGCAACGACGACAGAGACCTGCTAGTTGAGATTGATAACGATAGTAACACTGCTAGCACCATTAAACTAACTAACCTGGAAGTAACCGTTGACCGGACTGCTCCGGAAGGTGATGTAACAGTAAAAGTTAAAGGTGACGCTGTTAACGAAGTTAACAATGCAAGTGAAGTAGAAGACGCCTATACTATAAAAGATGGCTATGCAGAGGTTGACGGTGAACAATGCTTTGACATTGACAGCAACCATAAACTGTTCCCCGAAACTTCTACCGCAGCCAAAACTATTGCCGCTACCGTAGGAACCCCGGCACCGACTGATCAAAAGCTGGTTACCACCATCACCCTTGGTGACAACGGCAGCTACATCTCCGACGGCCGGATCATGGTTCAACTGCGTGATGCCGCCGGCGCTCTGGGCGTAGCACCGCAGAACATCTTATGGGATAACAGCACCAAGACTGCCACCCTTGTGAAAGGTGACCGTGTTGCACAGATCACCGTTGGCAACCCGCAGGTCAAGCTAAACGGCATGGCCCTCCCCACCGACAAAGGTGCAGAGATTAAAGACGGACGGACCTTCGTATCCCTGTCCATGGCAGGTGTTGCCCTGGGTGCAACTGCAGAATGGGATAACAATACCAAAACTGCTACCATCACAGTTAACTAATTAGCTTATAACCTAAAAAGCCTGGGTCCTCGGATCCAGGCTTTTTTAACATCTTATGTTAAAAATTGTGCAGCCTGCTATAATTGACAAGCTGCGCATATTTAGCTATAATTTAACTGTTAAATAATTAACTTATTTAAATATTCTTAGAGGGTGGTGGAAAGTGAAAAAACTAACCATAATTTTCTTGTCTCTAGCGTTGATGATTTTGGGTACAGCGTCTGCTGCTCTGGCCAAGGAGCCTGCTACTCCCGAGTTAACTTTGGAAGATGTAATTAATATGGCTGTAAAGAATAGTCTGGTTTTAAAAAGCAGCGAGTTGGCCAAAGACCAAGCCTGGGAAGCTAGAAAAGATGCTGCGGACGATGTTAGCTTAAGGCCCAGTGGCGGTGGCGGTGCCGTAAACGTAGCAGCAGAGTCATCATTTACGAAGTTGATGCAATCCAGTACTAATTACCTAACGCAAAGTAAATCATTGCAAGAGGCAGAAAAAAATATTAAATTGGATGCCTATCAAAAATACGCTAACATACTGATTGCCCAGGAAAGCCTTAAATATGCTGAAATAGCATTGGAAAAAGAACAAATGGCCGAGCGCCTGGCTAAAATCAGTGCGCAAGTTGGTATTTTGTCCAATCCCGAACTGGTTGGTGCAGAGTCAACTGCACAAGTTTCTGCCGCCGCTTTACAGGAGGCCAAAGAGAACCTGGACAAGGCTTATGTAGAATTAAATAGTTTGATAGGTTTATGGCCTGAAGACAGGCCGGTACTTCAAGATGATATAAACTTTGAAAAATATACGGTACCTAACATCAATACAGAAGCTAGTAGGGCCGAAACAAGCAGCGAAGCATTATGGAAGCTTGAGCAATTAGTTAGCCTGCAAAAAATGGATCTTAAATATTTTAGTTACGGACCTGGCTCAGGCGCGCTGAATTCCTATAACATTGAGAAATTTGATATAGATATAGCCAAATATAATCTTGATGATGCGCGTAGAGAAGTACGCAATGCTGTTTTTACGTTATATAAGGATATACAGGCTAATGAAGAGCAATACAATAAAGTTGACGCGGCAATAAAGGCGAAGGAAGAAACTTTAAGGGTAGCCAGGGCAAAATACGATGTGGGAATGGCTACAGCTATGGATATAAAAACAGTAGAAGCAGAATTGGCATCCTATCAGACAAACTTAGAGTTGTTAAAGTACCAGCATGCTATACTTATAGCTAATTTCAAGAACCTTACCGGCAAAGCATTAATTTAAAACATTGCTAACTATTAAGTTAATAAATTTATGGGAAAAGAGATTTCGTATCGTTACTATAAACCCACGGGTTAAGTCCGTGGGTTTTCTATGGAAGCATACTTTTTTATAATTTTTCTTCTTTTAAAGAACAAAAGTAATTCTGGTAACGTCTAACAATATGAATGCTGATTAGAGGGAGGTAAACGATGCGCAGGTACATAACCTACTTAATCTTAGTTGCCATATTCCTTACCGCAGCTGCTCCGGCGATGGCGGAAGGCGGGGCTGAAACCGCCATCTTGAAAGTCAATGATCTCATGGTGCAGGTGGACGGTGTGCCCTATGAGCTGGAAGTGGCCCCCCGGGTGAGTGACGACACCACCATGGTTCCGCTGCGTTTCGTGCTGGAAGTTTTCGGGGCGGAGGTTGGCTGGGATTCCGAGGCCAGGGAGATTTCCGTGCGGCATAATGATACCGAGATCCGCCTTGAGCCGGGTGTTGCCAAAGCCGTTGTGAACGGTGAAGTGCAAACCATTGCCGGGGCTCCGGTCATTGAAAACGGCATTACGCTGGTTCCCTTGCGTTTTTTGGTGGAAAAACTAAATTATCAGGTGGATTTCTTGCCCGGCACCAAGGAAATAATCATCAAACAGCTGCCGCCGCCGAACCGGCCGCCTGTAGCTGAGTTTGAATTGGAAAAGGATACGGTGGACCAGGGGGAAACGGTCTATTTTAACGAAAAAAGTTATGACCCCGACGGAGATCTGATAGTTGAAACAAAGTGGACGGGCCGGGAGAGAGCGTTTTTTGCTCCGGGAGAATACCCGGTTACCTTAGCGGTAAAGGACAGTCAGGGTAATTGGAGCGAGCCTTTTACCAGGATTATCACAGTAACCGAAGAAGTAAAGATGGATCGGCTTACCTATAATTTGCATAATCCTATTGCCGGAGAACCTCTTGGCAATATATCCAATATTTCTGTGTTGGATTTGGAACAGGTAAGTCCCGCTGTCAGCATGGATAGGTTACAGGTGATGATTAGCAATAGTCCCGAAGTTGTGCGGGATGACGGTATTTTATTTAGTGACGTTTTAAGCGGCGAAACTCGCTTGTATTACCATCATATTAATGGTGCCGGGGAAAATAAAAAAATATATCCGCTGGTAATTAACCAGAGTGATGAACCGGTACTTATGGTTGTTAAAAGAGTTGGTATTGCCGGCCCCGGTGAGGCTATGGCGGTGGGCCGGGCGGCGGCTTACCGGTACCTGGACTTTAATGCCGGCAGCGCTAAGTTCGTAGAGCTGCAGCCGGGTCAAAGATATATTCTTAATGAAGATAAGAATAGTATCGTAAAGCCCGGTGAGGCTGTTCACGGTATATTTGATATAGACGCCCGGGGCGACTTGTCGTTCCAAGTAATCTCCGTTGGGGCACAGGAGCAAATTGAAGATTACAGCCAGCTGGTTATCCTCAACAGGGACGATGTGCATATCCGGGGTACTTTCCCTATGGCTAACCGCTCCCTGTCAGTCCAGTTGGACGGTCAAGAACCTGTCCGGTTGGTGGTGGCAGACGGTAGTGAGGACGGGTTCTTGATCGGTCAGGATACCAATACCAGTCTGATGGGCAATTACCCCCGGCAAAGCAACAACTCCGGTAACTACGGTGTTATTTACAAAATAACCATGCATTCCAAGGAGCGGGTGGGGGTAATATTCTCCCCGCGGGGCGGTGTGTTTGCCGGGGCCGGTAAGTGGGATGGAAAAGCTTTCTACCTGCCCAATAAAGGAATCATGAAGCCCCAGACGGAATTTGCCCTGATCGGCATCCTTGAGCCGGGTAAAGAAAAAGTGCTGGAGTTTATCCCGCCCGCGGGCTCGTATTTGCCGGTTAATCTGATATTCGTACCATTTTAAATTAAGCTCCTACGAGTTGTCTTTTGTAAAGAAACCCCGAACTCGGCTTATGCTATATTCAAAAACTATCATCAGCAGTTACTGCTTTGGTGGATCGGTTGTGTAGCGAAGGAGACGTTTTTTTTGCATTATTGTACATTGTATTGTACAATATAAACGTGAGGTGATTTTATGATAGCAACAAGCTATTCGTCTGTAAGGCAAAATTTTAAAAAATATTGTGACAAGGCTGTAAACGATTTTGAAACAATTATTATTACTCGTGAACGTGGCGAGAATGTAGTTATGCTATCCGAAGCAGAGTATAATAACCTTTTAGAAAATCTCTATGTGAGAAGTAATCCAAAATACTATAACGAACTTTTACAGTCTATAGAGCAATTAAAAAAAGGCAAGGGAAAGAAAAGAGAATTGCTTGATGAATAAAATCTTTTCGGATGTAGCATGGCAGCATTACTTGTATTGGCAATCAGAGGACAAAAAAATATTAAAGAAAGTCAATGAGCTATTACGAGATATTGATAGAAATGGAAATGAAGGATTGGGCAAGCCGGAGCCACTGAAAAATGAATTATCCGGATATTGGAGTCGCCGTATTACTGATGTTCATCGACTAATATATAGTATTGATAATGACAATATTTATATAGCTAGTTGCAGAGGTCACTATTAAAAGAAAACACTTCCTAATACTATTGATGTTTTAGGAAGTGTTTTCCTTTCCCCACCCCCGCCCCTAATTCCCCACCCCCAATTTCCAATTGACACCTTTAAAATTACAAATTATACTTAATCATATAAATAATTCACCACAAAAACAATTGCTAAACAACCCAAGCAAAGGGGGGATGCATAATGACTACTATGACCTTGGATGTTTTTACCCGTTACTGTGACCGTCTGGATGAGATGGCACAGCTTTTTTTGCGCCGGCTTCATCAAGAAATTATTGTTAATTTAGGTAATAAAATAACCGACAAGATAACCGGCCACCAGTTTATGATGATGAAAATAATCGGCGATCGTGGCCGGGCAACGGTGTCCAATGTGGCCGACGACTTAAACGTGTCCCTGAGTGCTGTTACCGCCCAGGTGGACCGGCTGTGCAAAACGGGGATGGTGGCGCGCAGCCGTTCGGAGAAAGACCGTCGTGTAGTATGGTTGACATTAACAAACGCGGGGCAGGAGGTGGTTGATGTTTGCGAGGACGTTAGATTACGGGTCATGCAGCGTTACCTGGGACACTTGGACGAGAGGGATCTGTTACATATAATCAGTATATATGAAAAAATAATTGCTCTTATGAGACAAGAGGAGGAATGTGCAATTAAACCAAAGTAAGTAAAACTGAGCTTTTTGAATGATTTACTGAATTTTAGGGGAGGTCGTTCGTTATTAAACGCAAGGCATTATTTATTGTAGTTGGTTGGTTGATTATGTTAACTCTTGCCGGTTGCGGCAAAGAGAGCCAGCAAACCGGCGAGAAAGAAACCGTCATTCCCATTGAAGCAACCAGGGTGGAAAAAGGTGTGCTTAATGATATTACCGTGGTCACCGGTAAGTTGAAGGCTCTGGCGACTTCGGATGTCGTACCCAGCGGGCAGGGCGGCAAGGTATTGGCGGTTAATGTTGAAGTGGGCAGCCAGGTCAGTCAAGGACAAACATTAATTACCCTGGAGAATACTTCTAAAGCTTCCCTGGCAGCGGCGATAAACCAGGCCGAGGAAGGTGTGGCCCAGGCCCAATCAAGTTTGGAAGTAGCTCGGATTAATTATGAACAGGCTGCCGCCAATTATGAGCGGGGTAAACAGCTGTATGAATCGGGGGCCATACCCGAGGCAGGCCAGGCGGGTTTTGAAACTGCCTATGAAATACCCTATAAGCAAGCCAAAGTGAATTATGAGGAGACGGCCCCCGCGGCGCTGGCTGCTGCCCGGGCTGCCGTGGCTCTGGCCAGGGAAAGATACCAAGAGCAAAATAATAACTCGGTAATTAAATCGCCGATTAGCGGTGTGGTAACTGCCGTTAACGTCAACCCCGGCGAATTGGCCAGTTCCGCCTCTCAAGTACCCGTAGTGACTGTCGTTAACCTGTCCAAGGTGGAGGTCGAAACCACTGTAACTGAGAGCCTGATTAATAAAATCAAGCGTGGTCAGGAAGTGCCGGTGACCATAAGCGCGGTTTCCAATAAACCATTTACAGGGGTGATTGCCAAAATAGCTCTGGCAGCCGATCCCACCAGCAAGGCCTACCCCATTAAAGTGCAGATAAATAATTCCCAGCAAACCCTTAAGCCCGGTATGTTTGCCGAAGTGCAAATTAAAAATGCTTTGCCTGAAACGCTGCTGATACCTAGAGATGCCGTTGTTAAAAAAGGCGATGTAGATATTGTTTGGGTTATTAACAAAGACCGGGTAAAATCCTGCGAGGTTACCGTCGGTGCCAGTGACGGTAAGAAGATTCAAATTCTCAAGGGACTTAAAGAGGGAGAACAAGTGGTTACTTCCGGCCAAAACATGCTCAAAGACGATACTAAAGTGGAAATAAAGAGCCAGGTGAAGTGATTATATGAAAATTACCGATGTTTCTATAAAGCGGCCGATGCTGATTTTGGTATGTGTAACCATAGTGCTCTTGCTGGGGGCGGTATCTTTTTCCCAGTTGAGCATTGACTTGTACCCCGAAATGGAATTACCCGTTGCGCTGGTAATGACCAGTTATACAGGGGTGGGCCCGGAAGAAATTGAAGAACAGATCACTAAACCTATAGAATCGGTACTCAGTGCGGTAAGCGATTTGGATACCATTTCTTCGACAAGTATGACGGGCAGTTCTACGGTAATGGTTATGTTAGACTGGGGAGCGGATATGGATGCCGCTTCGCTGGAAATTCGGGAAAAAATTGATTTGGTTCGCGACGCCCTGCCCGAGGAAGCGGATGCACCGGTTGTTATTAAAGCGGACCTATCTATGATGCCCATATTATATTTGGCAGTAAACAGTTCGGATCCCATGCAGCTCAAGCAAACAGTGGATGACATCATTCAGCCCCGGTTGGAACGGGTAAATGGTGTGGCCAGTGTTTATTATATGGGCGGTTGGGAAAGAGAAATCCAGATTCAGGCAGATCCCGTCAAACTGGATGGTTATGGCCTGAGCTTAAATGCCCTTACCGCTGTCCTGGGCAGTGATAACAGGAATGTTTCCGCAGGTACTGTCCGGGAGGGCCGCAATGATTTACTTTTGCGGGTGACCGGTGAATTTGAAAACCTGGATCAGATTCGCAGTGTAGTGGTGGGTAACTTCGGTGGATCCCCGGTATACTTGAGCGACGTTGCTGAAGTGGTGGACGGGCAGAAAGAAGTTACCCAGATCGGCCGGGTTAATGGCCAACCGGGCATGATGCTGATGATAAACAAACAAAGTGGTGGCAATACGGTGGCAGCGGCCCGGGAAGTCAAGGCGGAACTGGAGAAGCTGGAGCAAGAACTGCCTTCCGTTGACTTTCAAATTGTTATGGATCAGTCGGAATTTATTGAGGAATCCATTAGTAGTTTAGCTGAACACGCAGTAATAGGCGGTACACTGGCTATATTTATGGTTTTAATTTTTTTGCGCAATTTCCGCAGCACTCTGATTATATCAACATCTATACCTATCTCCATTATTGGTGCTTTTGTGCTGTTATATTTTGGCGATATGACCCTCAATGTGATTACTTTAGGCGGTTTGGCTTTAGGTGTGGGCTTAATTGTTGACGATGCCATTGTGGTATTGGAAAATATCGTCCGGCATAACGAGGCTGGGTTGGACCGGGTTACCGCGTCCCGGCAGGCCACGGATGAGGTGGGGTCGGCGGTTATTGCCTCGTCCTTGACGGTGGTAGCGGTGTTTGTACCCTTTATTTTTGCGGAAGGCCTGGCTGCTCAACTTTTTACACCGATGGCGCTGAGCATCAGTTTTTGCATACTGGCTTCGCTGGCGGTAGCTATCACCATAGTGCCTCTGCTGGCTTCCCGCTGGTTAAACACGTCTAAAACCGGCCGGGAGGAGCAGGCAGTCAGCAATCAAGAAAAAACCCGTGGTATGCAGCGTTTGTACCGCGCATCAGAACGGTGGTTTAATCAGCTGGACGATTATTACCGCCGCCTTTTGCAAGTTGCCTTGAAACGACGTAAGCTGACCATACTGGCGGTGGTGGCAATATTTGTCCTGTCTCTTTTTGCCATACCCATTGTAGGGATGGAATTTATGCCCGGTACGGATCAGGGTTATGTGACTATTGACGTGAAAATGCCCAAGGGAACCTCGTTGGATGAAACCAACCGGGTACTCACCGATATTGAGCGTGTGGTGGAAAACAGGCCGGCCATTGATAGTGTCTCCTGTCTTGTTGGCAGCGGCGGATCAATGATCGAAGGAGACAGTTCGGATAAGGGACAAGTGATCTTAAAGTTGGTAGATCAAGCCGAAAGGGAGATAACTTCCGATGATCTGGCCAATCAATTAAGCGCTGAACTAAAAGATATTCCCGGCGCGGACATTAATGTTTCGGCCATGGAATCAGGCATGGGTACCCCCACTGCACCGGTAGAAATTAAAATCAGGGGTGATAACCTGGATGTCCTGGCTCAGCTGGGCGACGAGGTAGCCGCGGTAGTAGAGCAGGTGCCCGGCACCCGTGAGGTGTCCAGCAGTTTGGAAGAGGGGCGTCCCGAACTGCACGTGGTGGTGAACAGGGACCGGGCCTCCATGTACGGTTTAAGCCTGTCCGAGGTATCTTCCGCAGTGCGTACGGCCATTGACGGTACTGTGGCCACTCGTTACCGGGTGGGCGGTGAAGAAGTGGATATTCGGGTGCAGTTGCATAAAACCAATCATGAGTTTAATGAGTTTACCCAAAGTGAACTGTCCGGCTTGAATCTGGCGACGCCGGCGGGTACGTTGATTCCCTTGAGCCAGGTGGCGGAACTTAATCAGGACCAGGGCCCCAATACTATTGATCGTGAAAATCAGGCCCGTATTGTCACGATAACTTCTCAACTGGCCGGACGCGATCTGCGCAGTGTAACACAGGATATTGAGCGGGGTATGGCGGATATAAATATGCCCTCCGGCTACCTTGTGGAATTTGGCGGGGAGCAGGAGCAGATGGCCGAAACTTTTGGTACTCTGGGATTGGTTTTGGTCCTGGCCATAATTCTGGTTTATTTGGTCATGGTGGCTCAGTTTGAATCCTTAATGTACCCCTTTGTGATTATGTTCTCCGTGCCGGTAACTCTGACCGGGGTGGTGCTTTCCTTGTTGATCTCCGGCCGGACTTTCAGTGTAACGGCCTTTATTGGAGTGATTATGCTGGTGGGTATTGTGGTTAAAAATGCCATCGTGTTGGTTGACTATGTCAATATTCTCCGGCATCGCGGTCTGGAGCGGAATGAGGCCATTTTAAAAGCCGGCCCCACACGTCTGCGGCCGATTTTAATGACGGCTTTATGTACTGTCATGGCCATGTTTCCCATGGCCCTGGGTATCGGTGAAGGTGCGGAATCACAGGCCCCGCTGGCTACGGTGGTGGTGGGCGGACTGCTGTTCTCCACACTGATTACCCTTGTTTTGGTGCCGGTGGTGTATACATTAATGGATGATTTCAGTAATAAATTTAGTTTAAAATTGTTTAAAAGAAAGAAGCACGCCAACGAAACAGCATAAACAGTTTAATTAGTTGGTTAAGGGGAAAGGGGTCCTGTTAATTATTTAATGACCTTTCCCCTTTTTGATATTCGATATTTTTCTGTAACTAAAAAAGCGAAGACGGGGGCGATGGCCTATTAAAAATAAAAAAGCCATAGTGGTAGTATTGATGTTAATGATTATTACCCTGGCCGGGGTGACGTGGTATTACTGGTATAACAACATCCATTATGTGTCAACGGAAGATGCCAAGGTGGATGGAGATATCTATAAAGCAAGCCCGCAAATTTCCGGGGAAATCCTCGACGTTAAGGTGGCGGAGGGTGATACCGTACAGGCCGGTCAGATTATTGCCAGGCTTGATGATACTGCTCTGCCGGCCGGTGGCAATAACGATTTGACCATGGTGCGTTCTCCCGTCAGCGGACTGGTGATCAAAAAACTGGCCCATGCCGGAGAAATAGGAGCGGCAGGCCAGCCCGTGGTCATGGTGGTCAGGCCAGATGCACTTTACGTTACGGCCAACATAGAAGAGACGGATTTGCATAAAGTTAAGGCCGGCCAGCAGGTGGACATTAAATTGGACAGCACGCCGGGTCATGTAATCACTGGCCGGGTGGACTTTATCGGCGAAGCCACCCTGTCCACCTTTTCTCTGCTGTCTCAGGCAAATTCCGGGGGGAATTTTACTAAAGTGGTGCAGCGCATTCCGGTGCGCATTAAGCTCGATGAAATGGATAAATCCCAGCTGATTTACGGAACCAACGCCGAGGTGAAAATCCATGTCCGATAAAGTTCCACGTGTGCCTGGTCCGCCTGGCCCGCCAGGCAACCCCGGACCACCCGGCACTCCAAAGCCCGGTCCACCGGGTCTGTCCGGTGCGCCGGGCGGGGGATCACCGGGTCAAACTGCGGGCGGCCAGATCCCCTGGGCTCAATTATTTATCCTGATTGCGGGCGGTTTTATGGCTATACTGGACAGCAGCATTGTTAACGTTGCGCTGCCCAAGTTGATGTCCATTTTTGGAGTGGGTGCGGAAAAAATACAATGGGTGATGACCGCATATCTGCTGGTTTCCGGGGTGGTCATTCCCGTGACGGGCTACCTGGGGGACCGCTTCGGCTACAAGCGGCTATATATTTACACGCTGGGGGCATTTACCATTGGATCCGCGCTGTGCGCCTTCGCTTGGAGCAATAATTCGCTGGTAGCCTTTAGGGTTCTGCAAGCAATTGGCGGGGGTATGATGATTCCCGTTAGCATGGCCATGATATTCCGTATTGTGCCGCCCCATAAAATGGGCACTGCTTTAGGGGTATGGGGTATCACCGCCATGCTGGCCCCGGCTATCGGACCCACCACGGGCGGCTACCTGGTGGACAACTTCTCCTGGCACACCATATTTACCATCAATATCCCCATCGGCATCATAGTTATTTTCCTGGCAGGGCTGATTCTCAGAGAAACCGATGTTCGCCATGACTTGAAATTTGACATACCCGGATTTATGTTGAGCGGCCTGGGCTGCTTTGCCTTGCTGCTGGCCCTGAGCGAGGGGCAGGACAAGGGGTGGACCTCCCAATACATAGTGACCTTGCTGGTAGGTGCCTTTTTCATGCTGCTGCTGTTTGTACTGTGGGAACTGCAGACGCCCCAGCCCATGCTGGATATACGTTTGCTGCGCAACCCGGTATTTGCAGCCAGCCAGGCTACCACCGCCATGCTGACCATGGGCCTGTTTGCGGCTATCTTTCTTATACCCATTTATGCTCAAAACCTGATGGGGCTTACTCCCATGCAAACCGGGCTGCTGCTTATGCCCATGGCGATAATGAGCGGCATCATGATGCCCATCAGCGGCCGCCTTTATGATAAAATAGGGGCCCTGCCCCTGTGTATCGTCGGCATTACCATATTAATAATTACCACGTACAAATTGCACGTTATCAATTTGGATACCAGCTATCACTGGCTCCAGGGCATGCTGGCCCTCCGGGCGGTTGGAATGGGGCTGATGATGATGCCCGTCACCACTGCGGGAATGAATACACTGCCGCCATTTCTCTCCGGCCGGGCTTCGGCATTTAACAACCTGGTACGGCAAATTTCAGCTTCCATGGGCATTGCCTTTTTGACCTGGGTGATGCTTAAAAGGCAGGTGTTTCACGCGCAAATGTTGGCCGATAGCGCCAGCATTACCAACCCTGTGGCCCACGATACCATACAGATGATGGCTACCCAGCTGGCCGCCTCCGGCATGGTATCCGGGCAGGATGGCTCGGTGGCGCTAATTGCACTATCAGTGCAAAGGCAATCCATGGCACTGGGTATAGGTGACACTTTTATCGTGAGCACAATAATCATTTTATTTGCGGTGCCGCTGATTTTTTTGTTAAGTAAGAAAAGGGTGGAAGCCCAGCGGGCTATAGAAATGCAAAAGTATTCCGCCGCCCGGCCAAACTAAAATATGTCGATCTTTTAAGTCTAACTATGGCAGGTGGATCTAATATTATGTAGAAAATAATAAAAGTGTGTACCTAGTAATATTTAAAAATGAGAGGCAAGTATAGTGAGTGCCAAAAAGAAAAAAAACAGAACCACCCTGACTGAGGAAAAAAGTAATCCCGAGCAGTTTACCTCTGCCGCATTGCATCAGACAGCCTTTTGGGGCTTTGCTCTGCTGCTGTTATTCCCGCCATTTTTGTGGGGGCTCTTTTTCCCGGCGGAGCAGCAAAAAGTGCTTATGCTTGCCGTGCTGGTTTTTTGGCTGGCCTGTTTATGGTGTTGGACCCAAAAGGAAAATAAAATACTAAGCGGGCCGCTGGACTATTTTGCCCTGGCCCTGCCTGTAGTATATATATTATCCACTTTTACGGCAGTGAACAAGGGACTGGCCATTAACGAAATTATTAAGAATATACTATACTTCCTTGCTTACTGGTCGGCTTCCCGGCTGGTGCGAAACAGGGAAGATGTGCATCGACTGCTGCAGGTAATCTATCTGGGAGCTGTTGGTGTGGCGTTGGTTGGTCTGCTGGCGGCTACGGAGCTTATCTATTATAATGATGCATTTTTGCAGGGGCGTATTTATTCTACATTTCAATATCCCAATGCGCTGGCCAGTTACCTGGCGGCAGTGTTTTTTATCGGAATATACCTGTGGTGCCGAACCCGTGCTCATAACGCCGGTGCGGGAAGGGATTTGAGCGCTTTATTTTCAGCCCGGTTATACCGGTATATTGGTTCGGAGTTTTTATACGCTTGTGGTAACTACCTGCTGCTGGCAGTACTGCTGGGTACCAAATCCCGGGGCGGGCTGCTGGCCTTTGGACTTGTATTCTTAATATATCTTGCCGGTTTGGGTGCCGGACAGCGATTGTCCGTAGTGTTGCATACTGCTTTTACGGGGGCAGTGGGTTACCTGTGTATGGATAGGTTTATTCAATTGACTTTGGATAAACATTACGGAACCGCCTGGCTCTGGATGTTCGGCGGGCTGGTGCTGGTATTGTGCGGTCAAGTGCTATACATGCTTGCGCACAGAGGTCTGTTGACCCGTTTAAATGCCGGCAAGTGCAACCTGGCTTTTGGCTGTTTATTCGCCCTGGGCCTGGCCGGCGGGGGAATTTGGCTAACCACTCAACAGGCGATTATACAAAAATTTAGCGGCTTTAGTTTCCTCCAGAACGCCATTGAGAGGATGTATTTTGTAAAAGACGCTGTGGAAATGTTTAAAGCCAGACCCCTTTTGGGTTGGGGTGGCGGCGGTTGGGAAGAAGCCTATCGCTCTTTTCAGGATTACCTGTACAACTCCAACCAGGTACACAGTTATTATTTCCAGGTAGGGGTGGAAACGGGATTGCTTGGATTGCTGGCGGTGGCCGGTATCTGGTTAACAGCTGTTTATTATATCTATAAGATATATAATAAGCGTCGGGATAACCCTGAGTTGTTTAAAATCACCTGGCTATTAGCCGCTGTATTTATGGTCATTGCCGGGCACGCCGGCATGGATTTTGATTTGTCCCTGGCAGCTTTAGCGCTGGTGTTGTGGACTACCCTGGGCATTATTGATAGCTTAAACCGCCGGCTCGAAAAAGATGCCGCCGACCGGGAGGCTCAGCAACAATATACGATGAACAAACAATATGGCCGGTGGCAAATGTTCGCGGTATCAGTGGTTTCATTGTTCATTTTTACAGGCGCTTTGATGCTGGCCCTGGCCAACCACTTCGCCTGGATGTCTGAAAGGTATTTGAAAGTGGGGCAAACTGACAAAAGTCTTACCTACATACAAAAAGCCGCCTCATATAATCCATTTAGCGCCGGTTATCGCCTTACTTTATCCAAGCTCTACCTGGCCGGAGGGGACTATGACCAATCTTTGGCCCAGGCCCGCCAGGCTGTTGCATTGAGTCCCTACAGTTCGTCAAATCGTAACACCCTGGCCGAAGCGGCCCTGTCAGCCGGTCAATATGAACTGGCCGCAGAACAGGCGGAAAAGGCGGCATCGCTGTCCCCGTACCAAATACAGTGGTATGATGCCCTGGCCGGTAAATATTTTTCAGCCGGGTATGCCTTGCTGAACGATGGTGAGAATCAGGCGGCCGGAAATCTTCTGGCCAAGGCTGCCGCGCTGCCCGATCAGCTGCAAACTATCATGGATAACCTGCCCGCTCAGTACAAAAAAATGTGGCGGGACGGTCCTCCGTTAACCTCCACCGAGACTATGCTTTTTGCAGCCGGTGCGGCCAAGTACCAGTTGGGTGAGTATAATCAGGCCGAAAAACTGCTGCAGGTGGCGGCAAAAAGCGACAGCCGGGATATTCGCGGCCGGGCGTTGTTGTGGCTTTCACTGGCAGCGGATAAAAAGGGGCAAACCAGCCGGGCTATGGAACTGCGCAGCCAGGCCGAACAATTAATGCCTAATGCATCGGCGGAGTTTGAAAAGGTTAAAAAATTGCCCGTGCTTAAATAATAATCCTTTCAGGTGATCCTTTTGCATATTGTACAACGTAAAAGAATCATGCATTTAATTACTAACGGCCAGGCGGGTGGCGCGCAAACACATGTTTATGATTTAGCGACCAACCTGCGGCAGCAGTTTGATATGCATGTGGCTATGGGTACAGGTGGGCCTCTCTGGAACAATCTCAAGGAACAAAATATACCGGTTTACCGGGTACCCAGCCTGATCAGGCCAATATCTCCGCGTACCGACATACAGTGTATAATACAGGTAATCAAGCTTATAAACAGTGTAAGGCCTGATTTAATATGCATACACTCCAGCAAGGCGGGCATCCTGGGTCGATTGGCCGCCCGCCTTTGCGGCATTCCCGCTATATTTACGGCCCATGGCTGGGCCTTTACCGAGGGGGTGCCCGGTCGGCAAAGGCAGCTTTATCGGCAGATTGAGCGGCTGGCCGCCCGCTGGGCTGATAGAATAATCTGCGTTTCGGAATATGACCGGCTGCTGGCCCTGCAATATGGTGTGGGGCGGGCGGAAAAGCTGGTAACCATTCATAATGGAGCATCCGACATTGGAAATAAATACCGGGCCCGTCCCAATGGTGCCAATCCGGTGCGTTTAATCATGGTGGCCCGTTTTTCAAAACAAAAGGATCAACAGTTGCTTTTGCAGGCTCTCGGTGCACTGCCGGCGGATAAAAATTATCAGCTGGACTTGGTAGGAGATGGCCCGCTGTGGGAAAAGTGCAGGGAAACAGCCGCCGGGCTGGGACTGGAGGACAAGGTCAATTTTTTGGGTGCCAGAAACGATGTTCCGGCACTGCTGGCCAGGGCGCATATTTTCGTGCTGATTTCTCAATGGGAGGGTTTTCCCATTAGTATCCTGGAGGCTATGCGGGCCTGCCTGCCCGTAATTGCCACCGATGTGGGCGGGATCAATGAAGCGGTAGTAGATGAAGAAACCGGCTTCCTGGTCAATCGCAATGACATGGCAAATTTACAAGCCCGGTTGCAGGAGCTGATAGATAACCCCGGGTGGCGCCTGGCGATGGGGCAAAACGGCTACAGCAGGTACCGGCAAAATTTTTCTCTACAAGCCATGCTGGCTAAAACAGCCATGGTATATAACCAGGTATTAAATAAATCAAAGGATTGGTAAATTCCATGCTTAAAGTAAACCAAAAGCAGACCAGGAAAAAAAATATATTTTTGTCTCCCTATATTCTGGCGCTGTTGGATGCTTTTTGGGTAAACGCCGGTTTATTTCTGGCTTTTGAACTGCGTTTTTGGGGCAACGTGCCGGATTATAATATAGAACCTTTTTGGGACATAGCCCCCTGGCTGGGCATAGCCACCATTGTCATTTTCAGCGGCCTGGGCCTCTACGAAAAACGGCGCAACGGCTATATGAGCGTCTTGCGGGCGTCGCTGACCGGTGTCGCCGGGATATTTATGATAACCCTGTCTTTAACCTTTTGGCTGCGCGGCTTTGCGTTTCCCCGCAGTGTATTGCTGCTGAGTAGTATTTTGCAAATGCTGTTGATCTCATTATGGCGCTACGCCTGCTGGTATCTGGAGAAAAAAATACATGGCCTGCGCAGACTTTTAATAATCGGCCCGCGTGAAGAGAAAGAAAAATTGTTGGAGCAGGTAATTGATTTCCCCCGTGGCTGGTTTAAAGTACATAAAGTGATTGATTATACATCAGTTGATCAGCTGGACGAATGGCTGGAAGAAATAGATGCGGTTTTGCTGGTGCCGCCATTTCCTTCGGAACAAAGAGCCCGCCTGCTGGCTGATTGCCGCGGGGCCGGCTGCGACGTCTTTCTGGTGCCGGATTTTTACGATATTTTGCTGTTAAACGCGCGGATGGGCCAGCTATCCGATTTGCCGGTCATGGAAATCAAAGATATTGGCTTAACTGAATTTCAACAAGTCATAAAAAGGATATTTGATATTGCCCTGGCCCTGCTGGGCTTAATATTAACAGCACCAATAACAGTAACATGCGCATTGCTGATACGCTTGTCCACCTCCGGACCGGCTTTTTATACCCAAAAGCGTGTCGGCAGGGGAAAACGAGTTTTTCACCTGCTGAAGTTTCGTACCATGGTGGAAGACGCGGAAAAAGAAACCGGTCCCGTGCTGGCGGTGGACAATGACCCGCGTATCACCGGTATAGGGAGGTTTCTTAGAGCTACCAGGTTGGACGAACTACCGCAATTGTTTAATGTATTAAAGGGCGAGATGAGTATCGTCGGCCCAAGGCCGGAACGTCCGGTTTTTGTACAGGAATTTGCCCAGTTATATCCCGATTATCATATGCGCCACATAATAAAGCCCGGCATCACCGGGCTGGCCCAGGTGGTCGGAAAATATACAACCTCTCCAGAGGATAAATTAAAATTTGACCTGTACTACATGCGTAATTACTCATTGTTGATGGATTTTAAGATTATTTTGCAAACCATACCGGTATTATTCAGCCGGGAAAGCGCAGGCGGCATAAAGCATGATGCAAGTACTTTCATTGCCGTGTACCAGAGACCTGGTAGCGGAACCGATGGCAGCAAGATGCCGACCTCCACAGTGTCGTTGCCTAAATAGACCGGATACCGGTATATCGACGAAAATTTAGTTGTAGGTAGCGTTTATGGTCTAATAATAAAAAGTGTATATAACAAAGAAACGACAGAATATACCGCTGTCATTACTTTTCTTATAGAATAAATTATTTTTTATAGCCTAATACTTTGTAGAGCAATTTACCAAAATAACTTATTATCTTAAATGTTCTTGACATAAGAATTTTATCAAGTTGATCTTTATAAAATAGAGTTTCTTTATTACCATATACAAAATAGCAGTAACTTGTTAAACATACCCGTTTTAAGAGATCAGGATGCTTTTGGGCTATCTTTGTCAACAAATAGGCATGGTTGCTTCGTCCTATAGTATTGACCATACTTGCTTTACGTCGCCGGTAATGAAACAATATTTCTGGCATAACCTCAACTTGGTAATTTTTTTCCGCCAGGGACCACCATAAGTCCCAGTCTTCGTAGGAAAACAGGCTTTCATCATAAGATATGAACGAAAAAATATCTTTTCTAAATAAACTTGTTGCTACTCCCGCTCTGTTTTCGCATGTAATCATAACTTCATTTAAATCATAGGGTATAACGTAATCAATTATAGATGTCGGTTCCTCACCATCATTAAAAAAATTCACATAGCAACTAACAGCCGCCAGATCCGGGTTGTTCTCCAATGCCCTGACCCCGAGTTCCAGATATTTCGGGTGAATAATATCGTCACTATCAAGCGGCAGAATGTAACTACCCTTCGAGTACTTAATACCATGGTTCCTTGCGCTGCCCAAGCCCCCGTTTTCTTTTTCAATTATCCTTACTTTTTTGTTATCCCTGTATAAGCTTCTTAAATTATCCAGCTCAGCCTTTGCTTCAACCTGGGTTGAACCGTCATCCACAATTATTAACTCCCAGTTGCTATATGTCTGGCTGAAAACAGAATTAACGGTTTGTTTAATATATTTCTGCATGTTAAAGTAAGGTACAATTACAGAAACCATGGGAGTTCCTGACGAGCTGCAGGTGTTGGTTGGTTCTTGTTTATATTCCAGTGCTTTGGCATACAAATCTTTCTGGTTGGTATTTATCTCTTTAGCATTCCATTTCAGGTGCTGTTTTTGGGTATAAAACTTGGCCAGGGTTTGGTAAAGGTTAACATGGGTGCCGTTGAATTTTAAACAATCTATATCATTGATAAAATAGTCTTGAAAAGCGGGGATGTCATTAAGTATTAAGGGTATACCAATCCAGTTTAATTCATGAGCCGCCAAGCAGAATGTTTCCATTCTGGATGGTATAACTGCTATATGGCATTTGCTGGTATATTCCTTTAACATCTCCGGTTTTATTCTGCCGGTAAATATAATTTTCTCTTTATATTTATCCGGTATCAGGCTTAGCAACTCTTCCTTAATGGTTTTGTGTTTTCTGAATATATGGTAGTCCTGCCCAATGATCACAAATTGAGCATCATTATCCACTTTGTCCAGGAATTCAACTGCTGCCTTAACAAAAAGGTCAGGGCCTTTTACAGGCTGTAGTTTTCCATAGAACAAAATTTGCTTTTGCTCCCGGGAAGCATACTGCCTGGGATGGATACCCCCATCGGTTAATTTTTGGAACTTGGGTGCGTTATAGAAATATTTTTTATTAATTTTGTATTCGGCCAGATACCATTTGGCCACTCCTTGTGAAGGTGCGATTAAAAAATCCGCATGCTTTAAACTATACCTTTCCATGTCATACACATGCAGGCTCTCCAACCAAAACTCTTCTCTATCGTCAGCTTTATCAACAAGTTCCTTGGTGCCGTGAAGCCTGACCCAAACTGGTATAGAAAAGATATTATCCTTTTTCCAAAGTCGGCGCATTTTTATAAATACATATCCCAGCCCTAAATAATCAGGGAATTCAATACCGTCTATTTGTTCAATTGCAGCTAATTTATGCAGAGCCATGGCAATTTTATAGGAACGGTGGTAAAAAGAGAAATGAAAAGCCCATAGGGGTATAATATCACCCTCTTTGGCCAGTAACTCTTCCACACTGTAAACCTTTGCGTTAGGTATATTGGCAAGGGCATAATCCCTAAAAGCCTGGATTGTAGGCTTATCCATGTTTTCAAGCAAGATTACCGGAATAATACTATTCCTGCTTAGCTCTATGGATGTTTCCGTAATCAGTCTGCCTATGCCGCCACTGGTTGCCGGCCATATTTCGTTAGTCACGAAGCACACCTTGCGCATGTTAACACCTCTGTACTAATCATTTACAAACGCTAGTGCAGATTCTCTGGCTCTGACGTTGTATGTCTTGGAATATTCTATATAGCGCTTTACTATTTTGTCTCTTTCAGGTAATGCTTTTTCTATGTACCGGCCAATAATGTGAGCACTATCCGGATATGGAACGATCAGCCTTTGCGCTAAATACTGGTCATCGGTAAACAGGTGAGATGATGGTCCGACAAGACAAGGCACCCCCACGCTCAAGCTTTCCAGGGGCAGCATGGGTGCACATTCAGATAATGTCACATATAGGTTTAGGTGCATTTTGCCAAGTACAGAAGGCATGTCTTGCTGGGGGATAGGTTCATTCGTATATGTTGCATTCAGCCCCATAGTAGAAATAAAATCTTTTGAACGTTTAGATACCTTGGGCATGTGCAAAACCGCATCTTTAATTAATGTTGTGGCCGCCATCATGGCAAACGGTTGTTTGCGCCAATTTTCTTCGATATACCATATCCCTAGATGAGGACCGCCCTCTTGCGGGATAGAAGGAGATTCAACCGACATAGGTACAAAATTCATAACAAAACCTGTCCTGTATCCCTGCTTGGATAATACCTCCGCCATGCCCTTTTTAACAAATCCAATCTTATAAAATATTCCTTGCTTGTGAAAACTCAATATAGTTTTAAAACTATTCCAAACATATTTCTCCGCTGATTGAAGGAAATTGGCATGCCAGAGAATATACTTTTTGCTGTTCGGGGAGATTCTGTGTAATTCTTTAAGCACTCTAATATGCCCGTTGGCAAGGCCACTAAACAAGAATTTTTGGCAACCGCTTTCAATTAGAACATTAGCAATATATTTGCTGTCTTGTTTGCTAACATTATCGTCCACAAAATAATGGTAGGGATAAAGCTGTAGGGTAGATGAGCGTATACCTCTCCAGTCCGGATGCATAATGGATATAACCAATGGTTGATCCTGTTGCATAGTCTGTATCCATTTTATGTCACGTTCTTTAAAAGTTAATCTGTTTTTAAGTAAATGAAAAAAACAAGAGGTAGTGTTTTTAAAATTAAACGACAAAACATTAATCCTCCTGATTCTATGATAGTACAGGGTATTACGGATATATTATCATCTGTAGTTGTAGGTAAACAAGCAGGTAAATATAAAAAGAGGAGGCAATGCGCAATATTGTCCTGCCCCGCTGGGTTTAGCAACTTTCAATACCCGGTACCAAGGGAATAGCAGGTTTATTTGTCCTGGTGTTCCTTCATTTTTCTTGTGCCCGGGGAAAGGCTGCAGCAGGGATTATCGTTAAAATGTAGTATTTACAAACATTATGGAGAAGAATAATTGTTTAACCATATGCTTCGTAACAACAGAAATATGGCCGGGCACCGGCGGCGGTATAGGCAGGATGATCAGTGAAAACGCTCGCCTGCTTGCCGAAAACGGTGCTACACCCGTATTCTTGCTGGATGTGGATGAACAGGCGCGTGATTTGTTTAATTCCTATGCTGTGGAGCATATTCCCCGGGCCAGGGTGTACGCGGTCAATGAACTGTTAGCCAACCACAGGCAGGAATTAAGTGCCTATGGCGAAATTGCCATCGAAAGCCGTAGTTTTCGTTTTTATCACTACTGGCGGTCTTATTTGATAGACTTATGCCTGCAATACATACTGGATAGAGAAAGCGTAGATGGTATTGAATTTGCCGACTATCTGGGGCAGGGCTATGTATATTTCAAGTTGCGCCGGCTCAGAGAAAACAGTCTACATATCCCGGCCTGGGTACGCTTGCACGGCAGCGCGGAGCTCTGGGATGCCGCCGACGGTAAACCCGGTATGGCACCGGCGGATATTCAACTTAAAGATATGGAACGCTTCTGTTTGGCCAAATGCGACCGCTGGGTGGCTTCTTCCGAGGGAGTGCGGCGCTGGTACAGCAGTTATTATCATATTGAAAAACCTTGTTTAACAGCACCACCAAATTTCCAGCGACTGGGGCCGGGATTAACCCACCCGCGCAGGTCGGACCCGAACCGCCCTCGACGGGTGCTGTTTTACGGGAAAATGCAAAGAATCAAAGGCCCGGACCTGCTGGTGCGGGCAGCCCTGGAATACCTGCGGAGCGATGATCCGCATGCGGAATTTTACCTGGTGGGGCCGGACGTGCCGATGGCCGGCGGAACGTCAATGCGGGCCTGGCTGGAACAACTAATACCGGAGCAATTTAGCCGCAATTTCATTTTTACCGGTAAAATAGACCCTGGTATGCTGCCGCGGCTGGCCAATAAATGTGACCTGGCGATTTTCCCATCCAGGGTGGAAACCTTTTGCCTGGCAGCTCATGAATTAAATTGGATCGGCATACCGCTATTGGTGAGCGATATTCCGGGGCTGGATTTTTTTACAGCCGGTGTAAACTGTTTTAAATTCGATGGTACGGTGGAAGGTCTTTACCACGGCATAAAAAATTTTTTTAGCGGGCCGGATATCGTGGATAGCCTGCGCTGGCAGACCCCGGAAAGGGGCAATTCGATAACACAGCTTTATCACAAACTAAGTGATACGAGGGAGATAACCGTTGTTAAACCTGCCGTGCCAGGTGGTCGGGTGCACGAACCCCGGGTGGCTATTTTTATTACGGGAAAAAAACCGCCTCAACAAACGATGGACTCTCTTGCAGCACTAAATTACCACAATTGGCGGGCGTGGTATGCGGGCGGCGGTGCTTTCGATGATGAGCCTGGTTCGCTGTCTAATGATGCCCGGATTAGTTTGGACGAGGATATTTTCAGCGGATCGGATGGTTACCAGAAAAGCTGTTGGAGTGATAAGCTAAATGCCGAATTTATTGTTTTTCTTACCCCCGGTACGCAGCTGCGCCCGGACTTTTTAAGGCGAGCGGCAGCCGCCATGTCGGAAGATGGCGAAACGGTGGGGGTAACCGGTTGGGCGGCGCTTGACAGTCCTTCCCCCGCGGGAGAAAAACATATTGTCCCCTATGATCTCAATCGTTTTTTAATTTTTACCGAAAACCCGATTGGTTCATTGTCCGTACTATGGCGCCGTGCAGCGGCGGAAGCGCTAAGTCCGGATGAATACGCGGATCCCTACAAGCTATGGTCTTATTATTGTGCGCTGGCAGTGGCAGGGAAGAAGATAGCTGTATTGCCTTGTGTGCTGTTGGATGTTGCGCGCAGCGATGATCGGCCGGGCATTAATCCAGCACTGGTGCAAAACCAGAGTACGTATATAAAAAAGCATGCTCCGGAACTAATGCGGCTGCTGTTAAATTTGCTGGACGAGGCCCAAAAAAATAATTTGACTATGCAAAATCATATTGGCGGGCTGGAAAAATCCAGTGAGGATATGTGGTTGGAAATAAAAAGATTGACGGCTGGCTGGGAAGAACAGAAAGCATATATCATCAGTAAAGAGCAGGAATGCGCGCGCCTATGGGACGATTTGCAGAAATCGGTTGCCAGGGGTGAGGAAATGCGCAGTGAGAATGAAGAACTGCGCGATGAGCTGGAAAAATGTAAGCTAACTATGGACCGACTGTTTACTTACCTGGAAAACAAGAAAATTCTTCGATTGATGAAATTATCCGGGCTTATGGATTTAGAACAGTTCAGGAGGTAAAGAAATTGAAGTTATGGTTTCTAACGACAGAATATCCTCCCTTTTTTGGTGGCGGCATCGGTACTTACATGAAACATGCCGTGCAAATGTTTGCCGGTGCGGGCCATGAAGTAACGGTATTTGTCCACGGACAGGAAAATCAGGAATTGCGCCAGACGGAGCGGGTCAGAGTGGTACGCTTCCGTTCCGGCTGTGACGACCTGGGGCAGGAGACTGCCGGCCCGGAGCCCGATGATCACCCGGCCTACCCATTTAATATCATGTCCCACTGGCCGGCGCTCAGTTACTGTTATGCCATGCAGGTGCGGCGCTACATGGACCGGGAGGGGTTGCCGGATGTAATTGAGGTGCAGGATTATGGCGGCCTGGGTTATTACCTGCTGCAGCAAAAATGGCTGGGCTATGCCGGTATTTCACAAGTACCTGTTTTAGTGCACCTGCACACACCTACCTTTGAAATACTGACGCTGGATCAGTATCCGGCGTACAGACTGCCCGAATACTGGGCGGGTAGAATGGAAAAGTTCAGCATACTGGCGGCTGATGCCCTTATATGCCCCAGCAATTTTTTAAAGGATAAAGTAACTCAAACCATTACCGGTGGACGAGAGAATCTGGATATAAAAGTAATTCGCTTGCCCTTTGAACAACCGCAGCCGTTGAATACCGAGCTAACGGAACAACCGCCGGAACAGTTAAATACACTGGTTTATGTGGGGCGGATGGAACTGCGCAAAGGTGTAGTGCCCATGCTCGCTGCCTGCGACAGGCTGTGGCAAAGCGGTGAGCAATTTAAAATACTGATGGTGGGCGGTGACACCGATTTTTATACCCGGGGTATGTCCGTCGGTGATTACCTGCGGCAGTGTTACGGTCATTGGGTGGATGCGGGGTTTTTGCATTTTACCGGCAACCTGCCCCCGGAAGAATGCGCACGGCAAGTGGCTCTGGCCCGGGCGGTACTGGTGCCTTCACTATATGAGAACTTTCCGCTCACCTGTGTGGAAGCTATGCATGCGGGCAAACCCGTGATTGCATCTTCGGCGGGCGGCCAGGCAGAGATGGTGGGCGGCGCGGAATGCGGTCGTATATTCGACTGGTCTGAATCCGGTTCCCTGGAGCGCAGCATCAAGGAAATACTATCCATGTCAACTGCTGAGATTCAGGCCACGGGTAGACGGGCGCGGGCTAAAATACAGTCTATGACCGCTTATGAAAATGTATTGCCCCGACGCATGGAAGTATTTGAAGCATTAAAAAAACGGGCGGCGGACAAACGAATTTTTCCGTCCGTCAACCAGTTTGACCCCTGGCCGGTATTGCGCGAGCGGGGACCGGTGGAGTCCGGGGCGGAGGCGGGACTGCTTTCCGTGGTCATTCCGTTTTATAATATGGGCAGATATATTGATGAAACACTGCAAAGCGCTTTGAATAGCACCTACCGGCCCCTGGAAATTGTGATTGTCAACGACGGCAGCAATGATCAGCCCAGTATAAATAAACTGCGCGAAGTCGAGGCCACCGGTCCGGCTGAAGTGCGGGTGGTGCATACCGAGAATATGGGTCTGGCCAGTGCCCGCAATACCGGCGCCGCCCACGCCCGGGGGGAATTTCTGGCGCTGCTGGACGCGGACGATCTGGTGGAACCGGACTTTTACGGCCGGGCTATTAAAATATTAAATCAGTATGACAATGTTTCTCTGGTCTATGCCTGGGTGCGCTACTTTGACGCGGCCCACGGTTGTTTCATTGCCTATAACCTGGAATTCCCCTTTTTGCTGGCGCACAACATGCTGGCTGCGATTTGCGTGCTGAAGAAAGCCGATTTTATAAATTTTGCCCGGAACAACCCGAAAATGCTTTACGGTCTGGAAGATTACGAAAGCTGGATTTCTCTGTATGAATCCGGCCGGCTAGGCGTGTGCATTCCGGAATTTTTGACCAGCTACCGGGTACGGACCGATTCCATGATCAGGGGGATGAACGACAACCAGGTGCTGCGTATGTATGATGAAATAACGCGTTTGCATGCCGAGTCTTACCAGCGGTACGGGACAGAGTTATTTAGCTTGCTAAACACAAACGGGGCATCTTATACCTGGAATTCACCCGGCAATAACTGGCAGAGCGCGGAATTAAGGGCACGACACCTGGAAAGAGAAATAGCGACGTTAAATGATCAGTTGGCCCGCATCCAATATCTTGCGGCAGATGCCGGCTATATTTCCGATGCAGGCGATATAGAAGACATAGGTATAAAAAAATCCCTGCACAGCCTGGGAAAGGGACTGAAAAGAAAAAGCAGGCAATTATTTGCTAAATTCGCAAACAGGTAAAAACGCTGACAAATAGCGCGGGAGGACTACTCTTGTACAAAAAATTAATTCTTTACAGTAATCTCACCATAGCCCTGGCCTGGCGGGATGTACGGGTGCGCTACCAGCTTTCCGTATTGGGGTTGTACTGGGCGATAATCAACCCGCTACTGATGGCCATTATTTGGTCTTTTGTATTCTCATATATTTTCCGGGCGACCGGCCTGAACGGGATACCCTATGTGGTATTCTTGTTCTGTGGGCTCACCTATTGGAACCTGTTCGCCAATTCGTTGAGCAATGCGGCCACTTCTTTAACCGGCAACGCCATGCTGCTTTCCAAAGTCTACTTCCCAAGGATAATCTTACCCACGGCGGCTGTAATCGCCAGGCTGGTGGACTTTGCCTTTTCCATGCTGGTGCTGGTTTTAATCATCTGGTACTATAATTTGACCCCGGTTTGGGACCCTCTGGTACTGCTGCCCTTGCTGGCCATAGAATTTTTTTACACGCTCGGACTGGCTTATATCGTTGCTTCCTTAAATGTGCTATACCGCGATGTAGCCCAGTTGGTTAATATAATTCTTATGTTTTGGCTGTACTTATCACCTATTTTTTATATTCTGGAACAAGTACCGGAAAAAATACGCAGCTATTTTGCCTATAATACAATAGGGCTGCTGGTGGACATGCAGAGGAACGTCCTGCTGGCCGGTGACGGCGCAAACTGGCATTTGGTGCTAATTTCCCTGCTTATTTCCATAGGCGTGTTTATTCTGGGGTGGCTGGTTTTTCATTGGCTGGAGCCCCTCTTTGCCGAGGTGATGTGAATGAGCCTGCATATTGAAGTTGAAAACCTGTGCAAAAAATTTCAACTGCGCCAGCAGAGGGCGTATTCGCTTTCCAAAATAATCCACCAATTTATCGAGCGCCGCGCTTTCTCAGAAATGAAAGACTTTTGGGCGCTAAACGGGGTTTCTTTCCAGATGGAAGCAGGCGACAGCCTGGGGGTAATCGGGGTAAACGGTTCGGGTAAAAGTACGCTGCTAAAGCTGCTCACCGGTACTATGCGCCCCACCAGCGGTAGGATAACCGTCAATGGGCGTCGTTCAGCGTTGATTGAACTGGGAGCGGGCTTTCACCCCGACTTTTCCGGGCGTGAAAATGTTTATCTCAACGGCATGATCCTGGGGCTGGATAAAAACCAAATTCGCAAGAAGTTTGATGAAATTGTTGAATTTGCTGAAATAGAGCAATTTATTGATACTCCGGTAAAATACTATTCCTCAGGCATGTATGCGCGCCTGGGTTTTGCCGTAGCTACGGCAGTTGAGCCCGAGATACTGATTGTTGATGAAATTTTAGCGGTGGGTGATATGGCCTTTCAGCAAAAATGCGCCCGGCGGATTGAGGAAATGCTCGGGCGGGGAATAAGTCTGGTGCTGGTATCTCACGGCACCGATGATATTCGCCGCATCTGCAGGCGGACGCTGTGGCTTCATAAAGGTGAACCCATGAAACTCGGGCCGTCCGGTGAAGTGCTGGATTCTTACATGAATTTTATGGGTGTAGAGGAGTAAACAGCTCTGACCGGTAAATAACGTACTACGGGAGGTGCTTGAACATTAAGGAAAATTTTGAGCTGCCGCTGGTTTCGGTGGTTATTCCTTGCTACAACTATGGACAGTATGTTGAAGAAGCGGTTGAAAGCGCCCTGCAGTCAACTTATTCCAATGTGGAAGTTATTATTGTTAATGACGGGTCTACCGACGCTTATACGGTGGAGGTGCTGCGCAGGCTGGCAGACCGCGGTATAACTGTGATTTACCAGGAAAACCAGGGCCTTTCGGCGGCCAGGAACACCGGTTTCCGTGCGGCCAAAGGCAAATATGTGCTGCCTCTTGATGCCGATGACGTTATAGCCAAAACCTATATCGAACTGGGTGCCTGGCTGCTGGAAAATCGCCCGGAATTTGCTTTTATTTACTGTTATGCTCAAATTTTCGGACGGGAAAATTATATTTGGTATACCAGCCGGTACAATTTTTATGAACTGCTGCAGCATAATTACATTCCCGCTACGGCCCTGGTCCGCAAAAGCGCCTGGGAAGAAGCGGGCGGCTATGATGAAAAAATGCGGGGCGGATACGAAGACTGGGAATTCTGGATCAGGCTTGGCCGGCACGGGCATGTAGGCTACAGGGTGGAGGACACCCTGTTTTATTACCGGAAACACGGCCCTTCCATGCTGGCCGGAAGCAATAAATCAAGCCGTGAATTGATAAAGTATATACACGGAAAACATAAAGTTTTATATTATAATCCCCTGACCAGGCTCAAAATGTTAACGGGCACGCTGTGGAACAAGGTATTCTCCGCTTGGTGCGCGAGATCCGGTATATGCAGCAAAATCAAAAACCTTATATCCAAGGTTGGTTAAGGATTATTTAGACCGGCGGGTAATGCTTACGCCATACCGGGCAGCATATGTTCGCGGCCTGCGAAAAGCTTTATGAATCCTTTTAATTGGCCAACATTTTGTCCAAATCCAGCTTTTGCACTTGTTTATTCAGTGTATGGATACGTTTTTCATAATTATCCATGGTTAAGCGGTGTTGATCCGCTGCTATGGAAGTAATGATGTATTCATTTATGTCACCTGAATAATGCATGGCATCTTTATAATTATCAAGGTTGAAAGTGATATCATCCAAGTCTTGAAAATCATATACTTTAACATTCGGATACCGGCTTAAGGTCTTAACTATATAACCTTTCATATACATACAATCGTCAAAAACATCATTATTATAGTAAACTTTCTGTAATAAAATCGAGTAAGGCGGGAAAAAGAAATAAAAATTGATATCCCGGTTCTCTTGAACAACGGGGAGGATATTGTGCTTAAAATTATCCTTGAGCTTTTGCCGGGCATAAAGATTGGGGTCAAAAGCCATGTATTTAAAGATATCCCAGTTTTGAACCACCGATGCCTTGCTAAACTCGAAGGCCGAGTTCCAGTTATATAAAAGCTCCAGATTCGGCTTATGGGGCTGGGCGCCCGACATAATTACGGGCAATATTTTATAAGACTCATAGGTGGTTGATGCGTTTAATAAATACTTCGCCTTGCTGTAAAACAAATTGTCATACAAATAATCGGGAAAAGGCCCGAACTCATCCGCTACTCTGTCAGTGCTGCCGATCAGGGTGATATAATCAATACTCCAAATAACATTCTTAACCTTGCCTGTTCTAATGGCCACGTCGGCCATTAAGTGCTGCTCTTTGGCTGTGGACCCGCTGATGGAAAGTTTTAAAGTATTAAACCTCAATTGCTCGTGAATCTGGGAAGGTAAAAAGTTTTCGGTAACGGATGTACCGATAATAATGCTGTCATAATCATAATTTCTGGCCAGGCCGGGGTTTTGATAGCGCTGCTGAGTATTAAAAAAAGGCGGGTAAAAGGCCTTTCTGTAAAATTGAATCGGGTCAATTACATAATTAAAAGTGCCGACCAACAAAATAACAATTAGAAAAGTCAATCCTGTAAGATAATTCCATTTTTTATAGGTCATTATGGCTCTTTCCTTTTGCACTAGAATTGGAAATATAGGAACTGGGTAATTTTATTAAGAAACAGTATGCTGGTGGCGGCCAATAAACCGGCTGCCAGGCCATACCACCACCTGGGCTGGAATTTTTCTAAAAGCTGATTGGTATTTGGTAAAACGGTCACCCACAAAATCAGCCCCGCCAACGCTGCCAAGTGGACTATGCCTACATCCAAGCACAGAGAATCCTGAAACTTTACCCCAAGTCCGCCCAGTTCAGGTAATAAAGCTTGATACCCGGCCGGTAACACGATACCGTTCAGCCCAAGCATGGCTTTTACTATCATTAAAGCATCAGCTATGGTATTGGCTCTGAAAAACACCCAGGCAATAATAACGGAAAAGAAAGTTAAGAACCAGGCTGGCAGGCCGGGCATTTTTAGCTGCAGCCTGCGCCAGGTATGGTTAACTGCCAAGTAGAGGCCATGCATACCGCCCCATATTACAAAAGTCCAGCCCGCACCGTGCCACAGCCCTCCCAACAGCATAGTTATCAATAAGTTAAACATTTTGCAGGAATAACCTTTACGGCTGCCGCCCAGAGGAATATAAATATAATCTTTAAGGAAATTAGATAATGTGATATGCCAGCGCCGCCAGAATTCAATGATTGACCTGGATTTATAGGGCGAATCAAAGTTTATTGGCAGCCGGGTATTGAGCATTAACCCCAGGCCAATAGCCATATCCGAATAGGCCGAAAAATCCAGGTATAATTGGAAGGTATAAGCAAGTGCTCCCACCCAGGCGTCAACAAAAGTAACCTTATCCGCATGATTGAACACGGCCTCAACCCACGGTATAAGACTATCCGCCATAACCACCTTTTTAAAAAGCCCCAGGATGAACATAACTAATCCTTTGGACATGTTTTCGTGCGTAAAAATAAAAGTTTTGGCCTGGTGGAACTGGTAAACTATTTTTTTATGATCTAAAATAGGCCCCGCTATCAGGTGGGGAAAATAGGTTACAAACAGGCAATAGGAAATAAAACTTTGATTCCTGGTTTCACCTTTATATGCTTCAACCAAATAGCCAATCTGGGTAAACGTATAAAATGAAATACCCAGGGGAAGCACAATAGACGGTATGAAAATATGTACATTCAAGCTGTTATTAATTGAATCCGCAAAAAAATTAGCGTACTTAAAATAGCCTAATAACAATAGGTCCACGGTAATGCCTATAATTAAAAATAACTTTGCTCGGGACTTTGTACTTGCCATTTCAATATGCTTGCCAATATAATAATTATATAATATGGAAGCTAATAGCAACGGCAGGTATTTAATATTCCAACAGCTGTAGAAAATCAGGGATGCTATAACCAGCGAGGCCAATGCCGCATTGGTTAATTTAAATTTGGCCAGAAGGTAAAAAGCGCCCAGGGTTAGCGGTATAAAAACGAATATGAAGCTATAAGAATTAAATAGCACCTAGCTATACCACCTTATGGTAAATGGTAAATAAAACAGTCTTATTAAACGCCTAGTAGTTAATTCGACTGTTTTTTTAAATTACCTTTTTATATTTTCCACCATCTTCGCCGGTTTGTCATAATGTTGTTTCCAAGTAATGCATTAAACATAAATTTCTTAGGATTTTTATTTTACAGATTTTGCTGGAGGATTAACCATTTTTACGTAGAAAAATAGTTGATACAAACAAGCACATAAATCCCGAAACCCTGCAAATTGTTAATAAATCTATTCTTTTGGGTCGATTGATTGTGATATTAAACTTAAGCAGTTTTTGTTGGAAATGCGTTTAACGAGGACGGCTTATGAGTACCTGAAAAATACAAGATACCTATATTAGGGGGGGGATGAGATAGATCCAAGTTCACGGGAGGTTGGCAGTTAGTTGAATTGGTAGATCAAAAGATTTATAAGGAGGCATGGATAATTAAATGCAACTAAATAAAAAAACTAGTATAGTGCTGATTTTCGCAATGGCTTATATGCTGCTGGCAGCTGCCCCCGCATTTGCCGCTGACGACATGCAGCTGAATTTTGTCCCTCCGTTTAACGGCCAGCAGATGGTACAGGCCGGGAGTAATGTAACTCTGCAGGCAGCGGCTTCTAATGCGGCCGGCTATGGATATTACGTACTTGGCGCGGACCAAGATTGGATGATCGTGGATAGCGGCCAAAGCGGCAATTTAACCTTAAACGACGTTAAACCCGGTACGTACATTATTGATATGTACCCATACGGCTTAACTGTTGGTATACGTGAAATGTTCAACGTGGACAGCAGCGTATCATTGAATGTTACATCCAATGCTGACGGAACCTGCACTGCTACAGCCAATGCCCGGAATCTGGGGTGCTATGGCTCCGAAGTATGGTATGCCTTCTATTCCTTTGACGGAACAAATTACACGCTGATGGGCGATGGCTATAGTGCAAGCAATACTGCTATTATTCCCAGTGGTGCCAAGCAAGTAATCGTATATGCCAAGGACAAACAAGCTCCACTGAAAGACGAAATGTGGAAAACCTGTGTGGCCGATGTAGCCGAAGTTTCTTCAGATGAATTAGAGGTTATATCAATAAGTTAATTATTAGCTAACTCTATTGCGGTTGCCAAGAAACGCATTTAATACGGAATTTTGGGGTTTAAATATTTATTTGAATTTTATAGACTTAGTTGGAGGAATAACCATTTTTACGTAGAATAATAGTTGATACAAACAAACAAACATACAATCCATTAACTGTTAATAAGCTTTATCCTTTTAGTTAATTGATCAAAGTGTTATTAAGTCTTAGGCGGCCCTTGTTCAAGCCATGCTTAATGAGGGCTGTTTATGAGTCCCTGAAAAATACAAGATACCTGCTTAGGGGGTGATAAACAAAGATTCAAAATTCCACTGGGAGGTGAGGAGTGAGTCAAATTGGCTAATGCATATAGCCGCTCCAAAGCGTATGTATCTTTTCAAGTAAGGGTCACCCCTGAGCTCAAGGAGCAGCTGGTGCGCTTGTCCTATGAGACTGGAGTCAGTCAGGCTTCAATTGTATCAAGTGCGCTGAAGCACTATTTCTCCGCAAAAAGGGACCCCAGGGAAGATGACCAAGACAACGTTGACGAAGGCTAACATGATTAAGCAAGGTTGGGACCCTGACAGTAGGTCAAAAGATTTATAAGGAGGCATGGATAATTAAATGCAACTAAGTAAAAAAATTAGTGTAACGCTAATTTTCGCCATGGTTTGTATGCTGTTTGCAGTTGCCCCCGCATTTGCTGCTGATGAAGTACAGCTTGATTTTGTGCCCGAGTTTCCAGGTCAGCAGATGGTTGCGGCTGGAAGCAGTGTAACCCTTAAGGCGACAGCACCTAATGCAGAAGGTTATGGATTTTATGTACTTGGCCCGGACAAAGATTGGTATATAGCCCAGGGCAGCGCCAGTGACACTTTAACACTAACTGATGTTAAACCCGGCACATACATTGTTGATGCTTACCCATTTTTCTCGCAAGTTGGTAAACGTCAAATGTTCAACGTGGGAGGTAGCGTATCCCTGGATGTTACTCCCAATGCTGACGGCACCTACACAGCCACGGCCAATGCAAATAACATTGGATGCTTTGGTTCCGAAGTATGGTATGCATTTTGGGCCTTTGATGGAACTAACTATACGTTATTAGGTGATGGTAGTTACAGTGCTGAAAAAACTGTTACAGTTCCTCAATCAGCCAGGCAGGTAATTGTATATGCTAAGGATAAGTTAGCCCCTCTTACCTGGCAAACCACTGTAGCAGCTGTTAAGGATGTAACCCCGGCTAATTTAGAGGTTGTATCGGTAAGTGCTATTAACCTTAGGCAGATTGCAGTAACATTTAATGAAGAAGTTGCTTCAAACACTGTTAATGCTACCAACCTGAGAGTTTATGACGCAGCAAACAACAACCAAATTGCAGGGGTAACAGTTAAGCTTGCTGCTGATAACAAAACCGCATACTTACTTAATACCTATACACAGTTGAAAAACTACAAGGTAGTAGTAGAAAATGTTGCTTCAAAAGCAGACGCTACTAAAAAAGTAGCTAAGACTGAAAACACTGTTCAGGCTATGGATACAACCTTACCGACAGCTGAAGGTATTGCGGTTAAATCACCTAAGACTTTAGAACTAACTTTTTCCGAACCAATTAAAGATTTCCCAACTGTAGCGGGTGTAACAGACAAGGTGAAAATTGATGGAATCAACGCTTACTTTGCAACAATAGATCAGACAAAAATGGACACAGAGAACACAGTCACTGTAACATTAGGAACTGCTTTGACTGTCGGGGATCATAAAGTTAAGATTGCAGGGTTAAACGACTATGCTAATCTACCTGTAGCTGAAAAAGAATTTACTGTAACTGTTGTTGCTGATACTACCGCACCGGCAGTTGAGAGTGCCTCAGCAACATCTAAAGACAAAGTTACTGTAAAATTCAACAAGCCAGTAGATGGAGCGACAGTAACAGCAGGCACCGGAACAGATGGAACCATTAAAGTGTTTGAAGGTACTACTGCAAAAGCTATTAGTACAGCCGCTGGTGGTATTGCAACAAAAGACAACCAAACATTCGAACTCACTTTAACAGCGAATTTAGGATTAGCATCTTTAGTTGATGCAAGCATCAAGGTAAAAGGCGTTAAAGATGCTTACGGTAATGAAATTAAGGAAGAACAAGTGTTCAAGTTTACCGCCACTGATGACCAAGTTGCACCAACAGTATCAGATGTAAAAGTAAACACTGACAACACTTTAGAGGTAACATTCTCGGAAGATGTAACTAATTTTGCAGGAAATGCCAATGCATTAGAACTTTACGACAAGGACAACAAGAAAGTTGTTACCTCCTTAGCTATTGCATCAAAAACCATTGACAGCAAGCCAAGCTTAAAAGTGTACAATGTGTCAATTACCGGAGGAGCTACCCTTGCAGGCAATTACACTCTTAAATTTGTCAAAGAGCAGGTAAAAGACAATAGTATAAGGGAAAACTTCTTAGTGGAAGCAACTAAGGCAATCGCCTTCAACGACAAGGTTGCTCCAAAGGTATTAAGTGCAGTATTTGTAAACGAAACTGCAGGAGCTGACTTCAATTCCGATGGCGATGTATTAGATAGCAAAATTACCATCTATTTTGATAAGGCTATGGATGCAGCTACACTTACAAGTTCCGCTAACTATCTATTAGGCGGAAGTCCTTTAGCAGATGTAAAAGGTGCATCGCTGGCAGCAGCAGCTGATAATAAGGCTGTTACAATAACCATTAATAGAGCGGCTCCGGATACCCAGTTTGCTTTTGCAACTACTACAGATTTAAGAGTAATCGCAGTAAAAGATGCAGCTGGAAATACTCTTGATAGCAGTTTTGTAAATGCTGATCTTGGAACAGGCGGCAAAAGCTTAATTTCAGGATTTGTTTCCAACGCAGCATTCAACACCATAATTGATGTAACAAAAGTTGAAGTGATAGCCAAAAACCAAATTAAAGTTTACGCTGTAGCTGGAACCTTAATCGAATCAATTGATCCTAACAAAGTTAAGTTCGATAAGGGTGGAGCTGCTTATGCAGCACTTCAGGTCACTGGTGTAACATTAGCAACTGATAAGAAATCTGCAGTGCTAACCCTGAACAATAATCTAGGTGCTGACGCTAGTGTAGATGGTGGAGTATTGACTGTTTATGCCGACGCAGATGCAGTAGCAACATCAACAGGCGTTAAATCTGCATTAGTAGCTACTGGTTCAGGTGTAGCAGTTGTTGACAAGGTTAAACCTACCGTTCAGCCGGTTGATGGTAAGTTCCTTGTAACTGGCGATACAGTTACAGTGAAATTTGATGAAGCACTGGATGCTACTGTTACTACTGCAGCTAATGCTTTAGTTGTGAAGGATTCAAAGGGTAATCAATTAGTCCCAACATCTGATTACACAGTGGCTTACGCAAACAGCAATAAAGATTTAGCGCTAAAAATCGTTAAAGCTGGCTTTAATGATAAAGTTTCTGTATCTCTAGCAAATAACGTGACACTTAAAGATGTTATAGGAAACTTTGCAAATGACTTTGCAGCGACTGAATCCAAGGATTCTATATATATTCCAGTAGTAACTGGTATCACTGGATCAAACGCTCAAACTGCAGCTGGTGTTGCTCCAACACCATTAGTTCCGGCTGTAGCTGGTGTTGATACAATTACATTTGATACTACTGCAGGTAACTTTAATGCTGCAGAAACTGTAACAATTGATGGTCAAGCACTAACATTGGCTACAGGAGGAACTGCAGCTGTAACAGCGACTGAAGTAAAAGGACTTGCTGAAGCAAATGCAACTTTAAATGCGAAATACACAATCACTGATAATTCGGCTGGCGTGTTGACCTTTACTGAAAAGGCTGGCCAAGAAACAGCCGCAGTATTAACTGCAGTTACTTCGGCAAGCCAAGGAACAGTAACTGCAGCGTCCATTACAGTGGGTGCCCCAGAAGTACCAGCCACACCAGGAACGGCCGAAGTTAATACATTAACCATATCTGGACCGGCAACAGCAGCTGGTAATATTACAGTAACATTCAATGATGGCGGTGCCGATGTTGTGAAAACAGTTGCCGTTGCTAATGGTGAAACAGCTGCACAAGTAGCTGCTAAAATTGCAACAGCATTTGCTGGAACAACTGGTTGGACTGTAACAAATACTCCTGGTTCTGCAGATGTAGTGTTCACCGCAGCAGCACCAGCCGCAGATAAAACTGTAACAATTACCGTTGTTAACTCTTAAGAAACATAGGAAGGGGAACACAGGGGGACGGTTCTGTTGTGCAGTAGATAACCGTCCGGCGCACTAACTAACCAAACAACCAAACAGGCCGGGAGGTCCCAAAGCGGATCGCCCGGGCTTTTTTTATGTGCGCCCGGCATGGGCGTAGTCTAACGGGTGCAAGTCCCGAGTGCAGGTTGATAGTGCCAAGCACATAGCCAAAGGCAAGGGTGTCCAACGCGAGGTGGAATCTGAAGGAAGCCGGAGGCAAACTTCTGGTCTGACGAACAGGAATCACATAAGGCATCGTAAGCTGGGTAAGGTTGCATAACAAACTGAAGCCCGAAACTATCCGGAAGCTTACGGTGTAGATGTGGCAGATAGATGGAAGGAAAGACTGCGCTCTTACCCGGGGAGATCTCATGGACGTGAAGAGATAAACTTCAAATCACGGTTGAAACAAGATTTATCATGAGAAGTCAGCAGACGCCATACTACCCAGTGGAGTCGACGCCATTGGGGAAGTTAGAACACAAGCAGAACACAAGGGGACGGTTCTTTTGTGCAGTAACTAACCTGTCGCCTTCATGTGAAACACAAGGGTGAAACACAAGGGGACGGTTCTGTTGTGCAGTAGATAACCGTCCGGCGAGAAAACACAAGGGAAAACACAAGGGGACGGTTCTTTTGGGGGGACACAAGGGGACGGTTCTGTTGTGCAGTAGATAACCGTCCAGCGCACTAACTAACCAAACAACCAAACAGCCCGGGAGGTCCCACGCGGATCGCCTGGCTGTTTGCTTTGTTGGGAAAAGGAGCAGCCAAGGAGGTAAGGCTGCTTGCCAACAGAAAAAAAGCCTAGCCATCCAAAAATTCCATCAGAGACGGGAAGGGCCAGGTTGTCGCCTTCAAAAAGTCAATTCGGGTCAAAACACCTGTTAAAATAAGCAAGGAATAGCACTTAAAGTAAACCAAACCCATAAAAAAAGACCAGCAATTTGGTCTCGGAATCTGCAGAAGAACTGTTAAAACTCAAAAATGACAACACAAATAGACCACCATATTGGCAGTCAAGAAAAATAGCTTACCCGTTAATTGGCCAAACTACCCAACCAATTAAGCTGCTTTTTCATAAGTATGATAAAGCCCACCCAAAACCGGCTTGGCAACTAATGTAGTTTCCGCCATTGTTGTCTGTGGGTATTCCGGTGAAGGAATCGGTGTTTTACCATCAATCCCCTGGTGCGTCCGGTGGGTATTGGGGAAACACAAGGGGACGGTTCTGTTGTGCAGTAGATAGCCGTCCGGCGCACTAACTAACCAAACAACCAAACAGGCCGGGAGGTCCCAAAGCGGATCGCCCGGGCTTTTTTTTATTGGGTGGGGTGCGCAGGAACGCCAGGTATAAAAGAAAGGGGCCAGCGTGGGTTTGATTGCGGGTGGGGATTGGTAGCTAGCCCAGCAGGTAGGCCTGATAAGGGTTATCTGGTTACCGGGTTGGCTGGTTAATTGCGGGGGATAGTTGAGCATGAAAAAACACCTTACAGGTAGAAAGGAACACAAGGGGACGGTTCTGTTGTGCAGTAGATAACCGTCCAGCGCACTAACTAACCAAACAACCAAAAAGCTCGGGAGGTCCCACGCGGATCGCCCGGGCTGTTTTTTTTGTTGACATGGAAAGAATTTGAATGTATAATCATGTTAGCTGGCAAGCATACATGCAAAATAATATGGAGGAGGTGAGCTTGTGAGACCTATAGGTGTAAGATGCCCGCACTGCAACCATAATCTATTTGACATATCTGGCTTGGGTGAATCGGAAAAATTTATTTGCAATAATCCCGCATGCCCAGGGCATTTCAAGCATTTTAAATGCCCGACATGTGGAGAGGTAGTCAAGAAAGTTAAAGTTCTTGGAATTGGACACCAAATATTAACCTGCGAGAATGGCCATGAGTGGGATACATTAGCCTAATAATTTTTGAAAGGAGTGTCAGAGTGCTACATCTGGATTTCCGAAAGAAAAAGAACGGTGTGCCCATACTGAGCCAACAGGAAATTGATAATATGGCTGAGGCACTCTTAATGGATTATGATCCGGAATTGCTGGAGCAGCCTACTAGTTTAGACATTGAGATGTTTTCCGAAAGTTATGTAGAGCTGGAGATGGATTACAAGGATTTAACCCCCGACCAATCGATCTTAGGTGCCACGGTGTTTGGTGATGGGTATACAAAGGTGTATGATTTTGATAAAGGCGAAATGGTGCCAATACCTGTAGTAGAAGGAACCGTCATTATTGATAACTCGCTCTTGAACCCGGAGCAGCTTCGCCGGGGGAGGTTTACTCTAGGACATGAAATAGGCCACTGGTTATTTCATCGCCATATGTATATCGTTGATAAAAACCAAATAACCCTGTTTGACGATCTGCCAGAAACAGAACCAATCATAAAATGCCGCAATAACGACATTGAAAACCCTGGCAGGAAACTTGAAACGGATGACGACTGGATGGAGTGGCATGCCGATTACTTTGCATCAGCCCTGCTAATGCCTAAAACAACTTTCAAAAAGGCAGTCCAAAAAATGTTTATGCAGGTGGGGTTATTGGATAGCTACTACCGGCTCGGTACTGATCATGATTTGGATTTGTGGGCTTTACAATTACCCCGGGACCTTGCGGACATCTTTAATGTTTCAGTTGCAGCCGCCAGAATTAGGCTTAAAAAACTAGGAATCATCGTGGAGCCCAAAGTGGGGCCGCATCTCCTATTTGACAGCACTGTATAAGCACAAAGGCTAACGAAGAAGTTAGCATAGAGAGGTGGATAACATGGAAAAGTTCGGTGAATTTATTGCCAAAATAAGGAAATCAAGAGGTATTACCTTAAGAGGTATGGCCGAAAGACTGGATATTTCGCCAGCCTACTTAAGTGACATTGAAAAAAGCAGGAGAAATCCGCCCGACCTAACCATGCTTGAAAGGATGGCTAGTGAGCTAAATATGAGCCAAGATCAAAAAGACACCATGTTTGACCTGGCGGGAAAAGACCGGGAAGAAATATCCCCCGATCTTCCCGACTACATCATGGGGAAACCATCGGCTAGAATTGCTCTTAGAAAAGCTCGCAGAATGGATGCCTCCGATGCTTTTTGGGAGGAAGTCATTAAAAAACTGGATGAGGAATAAGGAGGGTGCCTATGATCGAAATGTTTAAACACATGATCGAAGAGCGATGTTATGACGATATCTACAGCGCCATGAATAACGAGATATCCGATAACTACGACCGGTATGACCTGGAGACCAGAACTAATGTGGTCAATGAAATACTGAGCGCCTCACTGGATCATGTGGAAATATTGCGGGTCTACAATGTAAAGCAAGATTCGGATGGGGTCACCTTTACAGCATTAGGCAAAACACAAGGGGACGGTTCTACTGTGCAGTAGATAACCGTCCTGCGCACTAACTAACCAAACAACCAAAAAGCTCGGGAGGTCCCACGCGGATCGCCCGGCCGATTTCTTTCTGCCCGGCACATTTCCATAGGCAATCATAAGGGCCGCTCCGATTTCGCGGCTTCTAGGGGCATTTCTGCGGGCCGTTTTTTCAGGACAAGGCACTGTCGCACCTGACGAGAGAACGGTACACGGCAGGCAGCGGCAGATTTCCGGGGTGAATCCGGGACGGCTACGGCAACGTGAAAACCTAAGAAAATAAATCATATAGCTTGTCCACTTCAAAAAGTCCATCCGGGGAATTGGGTTAGTAAAAAATATAATAGCAACATAAAAATGTAATACGGTGACATAAAAAAAGGCCAATAACCTGACCAAAAAACAAGCCTAAAATATAAAAAGACATAACAAAACAAACCTTTGCAGGAACAAAGATTTCTCGCCAGCTAATTAACTAGGCCACTTCTTTTTCATATGTGTGATAAAGCCCCCCCAGAATAGGCGTTGACTTTAACTTAGTCTCTGCCGCTGTAGTTGGTGGATACTCCGGTGAAGGAATCGGCGTTTGGCTTGCTATTTCCGGTGTTGAGGAATTCCGGCAATAAAGGTAAACTATAGTGAGAGAGGGGTGCGCTTATTGACTCTTTCATTTTGGTTAATACTATTGCTGCCGGTGGTGCTAAATATCAAAGGAGATTTAGCGATCTTTGTATTCTTCGCCATGAACTCTGTCCTATGCTATTTTATGCAGTATGCTAAGGTACACATACAGATCGCGGCCAGTGTTGCCGGGTATGGAGACAGGATGGACGAGCTAAAGGAAGAAGGATCGACGCTCAAAGATGCGTTTGAAGTGTACATAGAGCAAGTGAACCCGGAAGAAGTCGAACACTTCATACCGAAACCGATTCACTACGCTGCCAACAGTAGTGTGGGCATTTGCATAATCGGTATAATATTTGGTGTTGTTCAGATAGCGAGAGCCTTAATGTAGGAATTTGATGACTAAACCAGAAAACACAAGGGGACGGTTCTGTTGTGCAGTAGATAACCGTCCGGCGCACTAACTAACCAAACAACCAAACAGCCTGGGAGGTCCAACACGGATCGCCCGGGCTGTTTTATTTTTTGGGTGGGGTGCGCAGGAACGCTGGGTATAAAGGAAAGGGGCTGGCGTGGGTTGAGGCGGGTGGGGCTTGGTAGCTAGCCCGGCAGGTAGGTGATGGACACAAGGGGACGGTTCTTTTGTGCAGTAGATAACCGTCCGGCGCACTAACTAATCAAACAACCAAACAGCCCGGGAGGTCCTACACGAAGGAAACACAAGGGGACGGTTCTTATGTGTTGTTTTTCTCCCCAACTTGGTGTAAAATTTACATCAGGGGTGAAAAAATGCCAAGGGCAGCGAGGGAAAAAAGCAGCACCGGGAACACGAGGGGACGGTTCTTTTGTGCAGTAGATAACCGTCCGGCGCACTAACTAACCAAACAACCAAACAGCCCGGGAGGTCCCAAAAAGCGGATCACCCGGGCTTTTTTTTATTGGGTGGGGTGCGCAGGAACGCCAGGTATAGAAGAACACAAGGGGACGGTTCTGTTGTGCAGTAGATAACCGTCCGGCGCACTAACTAACCAAACAACCAAACAGCCGGGAGGTCCCACGCGGATCGCCCGGCTGTTTTCTTTCTGTCTGGCATGTTTTAAAAGGCAATCATAAGGGCCACGTCATTTTCTCGCCTTCCTGGGCCGTTTCTGTGGCCCGTTTTTCCAGAAACAATTTCCTTCCCGCAACTTCCCAGGAGAAAAACTGTCACTTTCCCGCGATCTTCCCGGAACAAAAAATTAGTAGACGAGGAAACACAAGGGGACGGTTCTTATGTGTTGTTTTTCTCCCCAACTTGGTGTAAAATTTACATCAGGGGTGAAAAAATGCCAAGGGCAGCGAGGGAAAAAAGCAGCACCGGGATTTATCACGTGATGCTAAGGGGTATCAACCATCAAATCATTTTCGAGGATGATGAGGATTACCAAAAATACCTGCAAACCTTAAAGACTTACCAGGAAAAGAGCGGCTACATAATCTATGCCTGGTGCCTAATGGGCAATCATCTTCACTTGTTGGTAAAAGAAGAGACCGAGGATTTAGGTATTGCTTTCAGGCGGATTGGGGCCAGCTATGTGTACTGGTACAATTGGAAGTATGGCCGCCGGGGGCATTTGTTCCAGGATCGGTTTAAAAGTGAAGCCGTTGAAGACGACAGCTATTTTCTGACGGTGATCCGCTACATACACCAAAACCCGTTAAAGGCTGGGATCGTAAAGGACATAACCGATTACCGGTGGAGCAGTTACGGGGAATACATAGGGAAACCGTGGATTTGTGATACAGATTTTGCTCTCAACATGTTCTCCACCGACCGGACGAAGGCGGTAAAATTGTTCAAGGAATTTAACTTGGCGGAGAATGAAGATCGGTGCCTAGATTATGATCAAGCCGTTAGGGTGAATGATACTGAGGCTGCCGATTTCATTAAAAGCATTTCTGGCGTTGGAAGTCCAACTGAGGTTCAAGGCTTTGACAAGGGCAAACGCAATGAAATTATTAAGGCATGCAAGGAGAAAGGTTTATCTTTTAGGCAGATTGAGCGGCTTACTGGCGTTAGTTTTGGGGTTATACGGTCGGTGTAGCTTATTTGGCAGCCTAGCGGGTGTGTGTTTCCAATTGGCTGGTTAATTGCCGGTGATAATTGGCATCAAAAAACACCGCACAGGCGGACCAGGGGGACGGTTCCTGTGGTTCGCAATGACAGTCGCAATAACTGAAAAGTAACTCGAACGGCCGGGAGGTCCTACGTGGATCGCCCGGCTGTTCTCTTTTTTCTTTTTAACGTAATGTTTATTATCGGAAATAACTAAAAAATGTATTGTCTAAAAATATTTATTCATTTAAAAAAGCCAGTTTACGTTTTAAAGTAATGATATAATAAAATAAAAATGCCGAGGTTTGGGAGTATTGGATATAAAACAGATACGGAATAAAATACTAACTGGCGAGTGGGTTCTTAGTCAACATGCTAGGAAAAGAGCAGGACAGCGCTGTGTTAAGAATTTTGAAATTGTTATTGCAATTGCAAATGGAGAAATTCTAGAGAATTACCCGGAGGATCAAAGAGGCCATAGCTGCCTGGTGCTTGGTTATACTAAAGATGGGAAAGCCTTGCACGCAGTATGTGGTTTTGACCCATGTGGCACCTTGGTAATAATCACTGTTTACTTTCCAGAACCGCCCAAATGGAAAGATCCAAAGACACGGGGGAAGGATGTATGAAATGATTAGCAAGTGTTTAATGTGCGGCGGAAAAACCGTCAAAAAGATAGTAACCACAGAAAACTGGTGGGGTGAAAAATTAACACTGATTGAGAATGTCCCGGCTTGGGTATGTGATACGTGTGGAGAGCAATTTTTTGAGCCAGAGGTATGCGAGGAATTGGATCGTTTACGGGATACCCCGCCAGTTGCAAAAAAGACGATAAAAGTGCCTGTTTACAATTTCCCTAAAAATGTTTACACGAGGTAATTCTGAAGAAGCATACGGACCAGGGGACGGACCAGGGGGACGGTTCCTGTGGTTCGCAATGACAGTCGCAATAACTGAAAAGTAACTCGAACGGTCGGGAGGTCCTATGCGGATCGCCCGGCTGTTTTCTTTCTGTTCCTGTGCCCTGGCCGCCGGGTACAGTCAGCCATCCCGCTCCCCCGATCTCCGTATTTGCCGACAGTGGTCCACTTCAAAAACTCCATCCTGGGCTAGCTGGCTTCCAGATAACACAATATGAGTATAATAATGTAATCTAATAGCATAAAAAAAATATGAATTTCCGGGTTTCAAATTGCCATTAACGGTGGTTTGAGAAACGCTTTCTTGGACTTACAGATAAAAAAAGGCACCATGAAAAAACAAACCTTCGAGGAAGGCCTTTTCTGCCAAAAGGGAAACTGCTATTGATATTTAAGCAACTTCTTTTTCATATGTGTGATAAAGACCACCCAAAACCGGCGTTGACTTTAACTTTGTCTCCGCCGCAGTGGTGGATTCATATTTTTGTGTTGGAATTGGGGTTTGACCGTCAAGCCCTAGGTGAGTCCGGTGTGGATTATAATATTTATGAACATATTCGCTTAGCAAATAATGTAAGTGTCTTTCGTTAAATGGTATAATGTGATTCAAAAGTTCCTGTCGCAAGGTACCGATAACCCTTTCCGCGTAAGGATTTTGCCACGGTGCCTTGATAGCCGTTCTCTTAGATTTTATCCTAGAGGCGGCTAAAAAACATTGGAAATCTTTAGAGGTAAAAACCGCATCATTATCATGGACCAAGTATTTCGGTTTATGATCGTAAGGCGTTGTATTTCGGAATTGCTGTTTAAGCCAGAAAACATTAGGATTAGTGGTAACAGAAAAATGTTCAATTTTCCGGGTGCCATGGTTTATTATTACCAGAACGTATAAAACTTTGAACATGAGGGTTGGAGCGGTAAAAAAGTCTACTCCCCAAGTATCGGGAGCGTGATTCTTTAGAAACATTTTCCACGATTGAATTTGCTTTTCCGTTGGGGGTTTCCTGATGGAAGGGAGATATTTAGCAATGGTGTTGGGAGACGGTGCATCAGTAACATTTTTCAAAAGTAGCTTTTCACGTATCTTTTCTGGGGAGAGCGATGGGTTTTCTTCATACATTTGCTTAATAATGTCAATGGCCTCCTGGGAAATTGGCGGGCGACCTATCCTTTTAGATTTTTTAAACCAATAAAGCTTAAAAGCTGTTTTATGCCATTTTATAACTGTTTTAGGTTTGAAGGTAGGTAGGCATTCCTTCCACCGGGCAAAGCGTTTGGAAAGCAGCACCATCTTTTGCCGAAAGGCGGGTGTCGCTTTAGGTTTAGGCCGTTTGCCGGTTTTAACGTCATGATCATATAAAGCTAATTGTGATCGCAACATAAAATTTTCTTGTCGCAGTTGTTCATGAGATTTGAAAAGGTTAACAAAATTCTGATATAGATCAGAGGCCCATTCCTTAAAATATTGAAACAAAGCTTCAAAATCCATAATGCACCATCCTATTTTATTTTGGCCTCTATTATATGGAAGTAAAATGGACGGTGCAAAACATTTATTACCAGCGAGCTGGTGGGTTAAAAATAAATAAAGCCAGCTATGCGGGTAATTATTTAGGACCCCTCCAAAACCCAATATGCTAACCTGCTCGCCTGGTTACTCTGGTATAATTGGACAAGGAGGGGAGGCTATGGACCAAAATCTAAAGGATTACATAAAAGCAACCACAAATCTCTATGGTGTTATTCACAAGGCCAAATTCCTGGAAATTTATAATTCCCAGAACAAAGAGCAAATCAGTGTTGAGGATTTCTCATCGCATGAATACATACTTTACAATTGCTTTGCCTCCATCCAAGGTGACCACCTTGTCAGGGTGTCCATAATACAGGAAACCTTAAGGCCCACGCTTAAAATACAAAAAGGCAAGCCACACTTTGTCCCGGATCGTGAAGAGCTGCTGAAATACACCGATAAGGATTACTTTGAAGATACCGGAGAGTTTAAAGAATTGCAGCGATTCCTGAAAAGTTTTTTTCTAATCCGCAAAAAGGCGGTGGAGTTCAGTAAACAAATTCGCCGGTTCTGCTGGTCGTTTGTTACTTTTCACAGCCAGATGGGTTATTATTGGGCGCAGCACCGGTTTAATATTAAGAACAGGGCGAAAGCCCAGGAGTTTTTGTTTTTGTTAACGAACCTGCGGTATAACACTAGGGCCTGGGAGCATAACGGTCACACCCTGAATGAATTGCAAAATGTGGTGAGCAAAAGGGAAATTGAGCGGTTGCTATCGTATGGTTTGGAAGAGAATTATTTTCCGGTAATTAACCGGCCAGGTAGGTAGGTTTAATGGGTTTTATCCCTAGTAGGCGTCATAGCCGGGGGTGGGGCCATTGGTTGTCGGAGTTATTATCAGTTTTGGTAGGGATGACAGCCAAGCAGTTAGGCTATGGTGCGGGTAGGTTTAGCTTACCTAGTTGGTTGCTAAATTATTGGAAGGTAATTATTTCGGATTTCGTTGTATGGTGGACAAAGGGGTGGCGAGAGATTATGAAAAGGTTAAATTTTAAATACATATTATTTGGTCTAGCTTTCATTGGTATAGTGATTACATTTCCGCTTATTATGGATAGGTGGATAATTGGAAATACTGTGTATTCTAATATAGATAATTCGGTTTGGGTATCTTTTTTTGGAAGTTACATAGGGGCTATTCTAGGTGGGATATTTACTTTTATAGGTGTTAAAATAACTTTATATAATAGTGTGGAAAAGGAAAAACAGCGTGATATGTTAGTTTTGCAATTAAAATTAACTTATAATGATATTTATCGTTTTGCTAATTCTAATCCTGAAAATAAATATCCAATACAGCAGTTTTTGGTAGATAAGGGTTGGCCAGACAGACTGGCAACAATTCATAGCAATATAAACAGAAAGGATTTTCAAAATATTTATATGTGGTTTGCAGCCTTGGAATTTTTAAAGACTCATCAGGACGAGAATGGATTGGTTAAAGCGTCTATTATTAAGGCATCTTTTGGAGATATTCTTTCTGATGTGTCTGAATTGATTGAAAGACTAGAGAAATCAAGTATATAGTATTTCAGGGAAAAGCCCTTTACTTCGCAAGGGTGTAAGTTGTCAACCGAACTTGGTTTAAAATTTAAAAAATACCTCACAGCTAGAAAATACTAGGGAGGTGTTTTGTTTTATCCCCGGCAAACCTTGGTGGTAACCAAGAGGATGGGGGTTTTTATAGGAGAAAATAATATAACCAGCCGGGCAGGTAGGCCTCATTGGCGTTATCTGATTTGTTAAATATTTTCTACCTTATTCAATCAACTGGTGAAACAATTTTATAGAGTCCTGGAAATTAATAAGCGCCATGGTAGACGATGGCCTAATTGCCGGGCTTTACGTCTATGTTTGGCGGGGAAAATGGCCCTGGCTGGTCCCTTTTTACCGCCTTGATAAAATAGGCCAACCGTATTCCAAACGCCAGTTAGTTTCGTAGTTTATCTTATTGGTGTCATAATCGTCTTTATCCAGGACAACATATGAATATCTCCATTTTTCCAAGTCGTTTAGTGATGATCCTAGGATTTTCAATGACCCAGTTCCTTCGTGGTTCGAAATTCTTGAATTATCCTAGCCCCTAAATCATAGTTAGAATCTTCTTTGCCACCTCCCCCAATTCCATTATATACAATCCAAAATTTATTATCAGTTTCGGGTTTAATGATGTGTTTTAATTTTTTTCTACTTTCTGACAGCTCTGCTATATTAACAGCACCTTTTTTGGAAGAAGATTGAGCATTACAAAGTTCCGCTATACTGTAGGAAGTATAAATCCAGTATAATCCACAACTATTTTTTTGAGGAAAACCTTTCTTTAAACCTTCCCTAGAGTATTTTATAAGTTTATTCGCTTTTCTAGCATTTTCAATTTCTACAATCCTTTCAAACATTAAAATTATCACCCTTTAAAATATAATATAGTGTCGTTTCCTATTACCTAAATGGTCTACCAGAGCCGTGCGGGTGGTTTCCAATTTCGGAAATTAACCAGCTCTTTTTGTTCGGATGGTCGATCACGCTGGGCAGCCCAGTAGTTTGGCCTGATTGGGTTATCTGGTTACCTGGTTGGCTGGTTAATTGTCGGTGATAATTGGCATTAAAAAACACCGCACAGGTAGAAATATTTGTGGGGTGTTTTCTTATTCCTCCACAATCTCCACGATATCAGAAATATCACAGTCCAGAGCCTTACATATTTTAACCAAGACGTCAGTGGTCACATTTTCACCTTTGCCCAGCTTGGCCATGGATGCTGTACTGATTCCGGCAGTCTCCCGCAAATCCTTCTTTAACATATCCCTATCTATCAAGAGCTTCCATAGTTTCTTATAACTTGTCCTCATGTTGCCACCTCACTTAGCTGCCTATAAAGACTAACACAAAAAGAGTTATAGCGCAATTAAAATTTACAAATGCAAATATCAGGTTGAGCATGCGACAATATGTGCTATAATTTACCTATGGGGGAAGGGGGGCTATGACGTGGCGGGCGATCGCTCTTTTACCGATTATGTAAAAAGCCGGTTTCTTGATGACCTTTATCCTGCAGCAGAAGAATATGTCGAGCAAAATTGGGAGAGTTTAGATTTATATCTGCGTAATGTTCATGAAGTTGGCGGGGTTGCCATGTCGGATATGGTAATTAAATTCGTGACGGTTTACGACCTCCCGGATCTGAAAATAGAATTTGATGTCGTGGTGGATGCTGAAATTGAAGTTACAGAGGGCGACTACCATTATGATGATTACGATATCTGCAATCAATGGCTTTCCATCCGATGCACCGGGGATCTAGCCTGTAACCTGGATGATTTTCAGATCAGAAGCATTATCCCATATCAAAAGGGAAAGATGCCCAAACCCCTTTCCGATGCTTTGGTTCCATACATTTATAAAGAGGACTTGGACAAGGTAGCTGTTGACTTCCTGAGCAAATATTATCCGGAGGCCTTAAAAACCCCCATGCCGCTTGACCCATCAAAATTGGCTGAGCGAATGGGGCTCAGGGTAGAAGTACGGGACATCACCGAGGATTTATCCATCTTCGGCCAGATATATTTTCACGATGCTGAGGCGGAATTTTATGATTCGGAAGTAGACCAGTTAATAAAAACATCAGTCAGGGCCAAGACGATATTCGTTGACCCCAAGGCATATTTCATGCGCAATTTGGGTGCCGTCAATAATACTATCGTCCATGAATGTGTCCACTGGGACAAGCACAGGAAAGCCTTTGAACTAGAACGCCTATATAACGCCAGCGCCAGTAGAATTAGGTGTGAAACAGTTGGCGGCATCAAGGACGGTGAAAAGGATGCCACCGACTGGATGGAGTGGCAGGCTAACTCCTTAGCCCCTAGAATTCAAATGCCCCTGGGAACGTTTAAAACCAAGGCCTTTGAACTTATCAAGCAATTTCAAAGGGAACTGGGAACTACTGAACTAATAGATGTGATGGAACCGGTCATCGAAGCACTGGGCATCTTCTTCTGCGTCTCTCGCCAGGCTGCCAAAATCCGCATGATTAACGCCGGGTATGAAGAAGCCATTGGTACTTTCACCTACATAGACGGGCGCTACGTTAAACCCCACAGCTTTAAAAAGGGTGCACTTCTAAAGAATCAGACCTTCTCCATCGGTGCTGAAGATGCGGCAATTCAGAGTATAACCAATCCGGAATTAATCCCCCTGGTGAAAGACGGCAGCTACCTGTATGTAGATGCCCATTTTGTATTAAACCATCCCAAATATGTAGCACAGAATTTATTCGGGGAGACCGAACTAACGGATTATGCCAGGACACATATGGAAGAATGTTGTTTAGTATTTGACCTATCAGTTAGAGCTGGTGTTCGGGAAAGATACCACCGGGAATGTTTTCTAAATAGGGATGAAGCCGCTGTCATAAGTTTTGATATCGTTTACGGGAAAGGCTACCAGCATGCTAAACCGGAAAAAAGGAAAGCATTGTTAGCCGATGTGTTAGCGGAAAATGCTCGTATGTATAGTGAATTGCCAAATAGCTATACCGCCTGCCTCAAAATGGTAAAGAAATGGAGGGGCGTGACATATAAAGAACTTGAGGAAAGGACGCTAATTGATGAACGCACCATCCGGCGGATCGTCAATGGTGAGGGGCAGGGTTCTATTAATTCATTAGTTTCAATTTGCCTCAGCTTGCATCTCCCGCCGGAAATCAGTAGTCATATCATCGAAAGATCTCCATATTCATTAAACTACACTAACGAAAGCCATGTTTATTATAAATTTGCGCTAAACCACCTATACGCCAAGAAAATGGATGATATCAGAGCCTTTTTACAAGAAAACGATGCGCCATTATAAAAATATTTTTTAGCAAAGCGGACACGTGGTGTCCGGTTTTTTTATTCCTAAATTCCTAAGAGCCATATATGAATCCAAACAAGGATTTGTGTATGGCTCTTTTTTTTTTGCCCAAAAAACCTGTTTTGCCCCTAAAAAAGCGGGCATGAAGTGTCCGCCACAGCACCCTGTTTATGGACGATAGTAGAGGTGAAGGAAGCAATTCCACAATAAATTTGGTGCAGCCAAACGGCTCCCGTTTAAAAAAACGGTGAGTTTTTTGGCTAATTCCTATGCCCTTTTCTCACCGGGAAAGGGGCTTTTTTATGCCAAAAGGTGACAACCAGAAGTCAAACAAGGAGTATTACCTGACAATTGATGGCAAGAAAATTACGGTGACGGAGGGTGTTTATAGGACCGATAGGCGACCAGTGTGGGCAGAGCTGAAACGTCAGGAACGGGAAAAAAGATGCTTGATTAGTGATGGCAAGGGTAAAACAAAGCGTTGTATGGAGGATTGCAGTCAGTGTGATAAACAGCGCATCGGTAGCGTTTTGTCACTAGAAAAATTCTCAGAGGATGGTTACGAGATACCCGGTTCCTTTGATGTTGCCGAATTGGTAGCGGAAAAGCTTTTATTTGAGGAACTAGCGGCAGCCCTTGATGAACTAGATCCGCAAAATAAAAGAATTGCTGAATTGTATGGTGACGGAATGTCGGAGCGGCAGATTGCCGATAAGGTTGGACTTTCCCAAAGGACGGTAAACAAGCGCAAGGCCAAGATTTTCGGTCAGCTTCACCAGCGCCTAAAAAATTATAGATAAAAAGGTACTCAAACTGCCCCCAAATGTCCTGTGGATATTGAAGGGCAGTTTTTAGTACTCAAAACCATCAAAAATGTCCTGTGTATGGTGAGGGGATAAAAAGGCCCTTAGAAATGGAGGTGGCAATATGCAAACGAATCTTAGGGACCCGGAGCTAGATGAAGAACTGGCTGGCATCCTAAGCGCCATCAGTATCGTATCCCGGCGTTTAGCAAGGAAGCTGTTAACGCTTCAGCACCAGGACGCCATTAAAGAGGAAGGAAGGGATGTGGGTGAACAGGATGAGTGATTTTTCGCAAGCAGTAACGGAGCTAAGGAATGCAGCCCAATCGCTAATTAGTGTAGCAGATTCACTTAATGACTTATTTGGCGGCGAAGTAGCACCCCAACCAGAATCAGCACCGGAGGAAAAACCTATCACCCTGGAAACTGTCCGGGCAGTTCTGGCGGAGAAATCCAGAAGCGGTTTTACAAGAGAAGTTAAAATGCTCATTGAAAAGCACGGGGCAGCCAGGCTTTCGGAGGTTGACCCGGCAAATTATAAGACCCTCTTAGCGGAAGCTGAGGTGCTGGGCGATGGGTAAACACGCACTGCTTTCGGCTTCAGCTTCCCCCAGGTGGTTAAAATGTCCGCCGTCAGCCCGGCTGTGCCAGAACTACGAGGACAGGGGCAGCGATTACGCCGCCGAGGGTACAGCCGCTCATATCCTGTGTGAATACAAGTTGAAAAAGGCCTTGGGCATGGAGGCAAAAGACCCAACTGCTGACTTAAGTTACTACAGCCAAGAGATGGAGGAATGTGCGGATGGTTACGCAGCCTACATCATGGAGTTGGTGGAAGCGGCCAAGTATACCTGCACCGATCCAGTTGTCCTCATTGAACAGCGGCTGGACTACTCCAGATATGCAGAGGGCGGCTTTGGCACCGGGGATGCCCTGGTTATCGCCGATAAGGTGCTCCACATCATTGATTACAAGCATGGTCAAGGGGTGCTGGTGGAAGCCGAAAGAAACCCGCAAATGATGCTGTACGGGCTGGGGGCACTGGAGATATTTGATTGTCTGTTTGATATCGAAACGGTATCCATGACCATCTACCAGCCCCGCAGGGACAACATCAGCACCTACATCATGACCAAGGAAGACCTCTACCGCTGGGCAGAGGAAGAGCTAAAGCCAATCGCTGAACTGGCCTACGCCGGTGGCGGGGAGTTCCTGTGTGGCGAGTGGTGTCAGTTCTGTAAGGCCAAGCACGAGTGCCGGGCCAGGGCTGAACACAACATGGAATTTGCTCGTTTTGACTTCAAGCTGCCACCACTATTGGAAGACGATGAAGTGGAAGCCATCCTGGGCAGAATCGATGAACTCATATCCTGGGCGGGTGACATCAAGACTTACGCTTTGCAAGCGGCCCTGGGCGGTAAGGAGTGGAACGGCTGGAAACTGGTCGCAGGTAGAAGTGTTCGCAAGTACATTAGTGAAGATGCGGTAGCCCAGGCGGTACAGGCAGCGGGTTATGACCCATATGAACAAAAATTGAAGGGCATCACTGTCATGGAAAAAACCCTCGGCAAAGCCAGATTTACTGAACTGCTAGGTGGATTGGTTGAAAAACCACCTGGAAAACCGACTTTAGTGCCGGTGGATGATAAACGCCCGGCTATCAATACAGCACAACAGGACTTTAGTGAAAATTAAGGAGGAAAATCATATGTTTAAAAACCCTATGAAAGTTATTACCGGACCTAATACTCGTTGGTCCTACGCAAATGTGTGGGAGGCCAAGTCAATTAACGGCGGCACCCCAAAGTTCTCGGTATCTTTGATTGTCCCAAAGAGCGACACCAAAACGGTGGCCAAGATTAAAGCTGCCATCGAAGCTGCCTACCGTGAGGGGGAAGCAAAGCTGAAGGGTAACGGTAAAACGGTACCACCTCTTTCCGCTATTAAGACACCGCTTAGGGACGGCGATACCGAAAGACCCGATGATCCGGCATACGCCAATGCCTATTTCGTCAATGCCAATTCCACCACTGCACCGGGCATTGTGGATGCCGACCGTCAGCCCATCCTGGAGCGCTCCGAGGTTTACAGCGGTGTTTATGGCCGGGCCAGTATCAATTTTTATGCCTACAATAGTTCGGGAAATCGCGGGATCGCATGTGGGCTCAATAATCTGCAGAAAATCCGTGACGGCGAACCGCTCGGCGGCAAGTCCAGGGCAGAGGACGACTTCGCCACTGCTGACGATGATGATTTCCTTTCCTAGTGACTGCAGGGGTGGCGGGGTTTTGCCTCGCTGCCCCACACCTGTAAAGGAGAATCCAATGAAAACGCTCGGAATCGATATTGAGACATTTTCCAGTGCAGACCTTAAAAAGACCGGTGTTTATAAATACGCCGAATCACACGATTTTGAAATACTCCTGTTTGGCTACAGCGTGGATGGCGGTGAGGTTCAGGTAGTGGATTTTACCGCCGGTGAGAAGTTGCCGGATGAAATAATACATGCATTAACTGACCCTGGTGTTACCAAGTGGGCCTTTAACAGTCAGTTTGAACGCATCTGTTTATCCCGCTGGTTGGGACTTCAATATCTCGATCCAAGGCCCTGGCGCTGCACCATGGTTTGGTCGGCCTATATGGGACTGCCCCTTTCTTTAGAAGGAGTGGGTGCGGTGCTGGGATTGGAAAAACAAAAATTAACGGAAGGGAAAGATTTAATCCGCTACTTCTGCACCCCGTGTAAACCAACTATTGCTAACGGTAAGCGGACAAGGAATCTGCCCATCCATGACCCGGCTAAGTGGGAACAGTTCAAAGCCTATAACCGCCGGGATGTGGAGGTGGAAATAGCCATTCAGGAAAGGTTAGCCAAGTTTCCCGTGCCGGAGAACATTTGGGACGAATTCCACCTGGATCAGGAGATAAACGACCGGGGTGTGGCTTTGGATATGACCCTTGTCCAGCAAGCCATTAAAGCCGATGAGCGTACCCGCTCTGAACTATTAGGGAGAATGGGCGAGCTGACAGACCTTGATAATCCCAATTCCGTACAACAGCTAAAAGAATGGTTAGCTGACCATGGGCTTGAGACAGATACCCTGGGCAAAAAAGCTGTGGCGGAGCTATTGGAAACAGCACCTAAACCCCTGGATGAAGTGCTGCAACTTCGCCAGCAGCTGGCTAAATCATCAGTGAAAAAGTATCAGGCCATGGAAAACGTGGCCTGTCTAGATAATCGCACTCGTGGAATATTTCAATTCTATGGTGCCAATCGAACCGGGCGATGGTCAGGCAGGCTTTTACAGCCACAAAATTTACCGAGGAACGACATGCCTGGTTTGGCACAAGCCAGGAGCCTTGTGCGCTCCGGTAATTTTACCGCTTTGGAGATGCTCTATGATTCGGTGCCGGAAGTGCTGTCGGAATTAATTAGAACCGCCTTCATTCCCAAACTCGGTTATAAATTCATCGTGGCGGATTTCTCATCAATCGAGCGGGTAGTGTTGGCCTGGCTTGCCGGGGAGCGGTGGGTGCTAGATGCCTACGCTGCTAAAAAGGATTTATACATCGCTACCGCTAGTCAGATGTTTGGTGTGCCTATTACAGATAAAAAAGACCCACTCAGGCAAAAAGGTAAAATTGCGGATTTGGCCTGTATAGCGAAAGGGCAACTGGTGTTGACGGATACAGGACTTGTACCCATAGAGGAAGTTACCACAGAACATAAAGTTTGGGATGGCCAAGGGTGGGTAACCCATGGAGGTTTAGTTCACAAAGGCCAGCGGGAGACCGTAAACGTTGATGGTGTGATATGCACCCCAGACCACCTGGTTTTAACTAATCAGGGCTGGGTGGAAAGCGGTAAAAGTGGCGGCCTTCATTGGGCCGGGGTTTATCGTCCAAATAGTGCTGTCCAGGCATTATCCCCTACCCCCGCCGGGGTAAAACGGGTATATGACCTGGTGAACTGCGGCAGGCGGCACCGGTTTGCAGTATGGAACGGACGGCGGCTGTGTTTGGTTCATAACTGCGGCTACGGCGGCTCGGTGGGTGCAATAAAGGCCATGGGTGCTTTGGAAATGGGACTTACAGAGGAAGAACTAAAACCACTGGTTGATGCCTGGAGAGCAGCCAACCCCAACATTGTCCGCTTTTGGTGGGACGTTGACCGGGCGGCATTAACCGCAGTTCGGGAACGCACCACCACAGAAACTCACGGTATCCGTTTTGCTTATCAAAGCGGAATGCTGTTTATCACCTTGCCTTCTGGCAGACGGCTGGCCTATGTGAAACCTCGCATTGGTACTAACCACTTTGGCTCCGACAGTGTGACTTATGAAGGTATTGGTGCGGCTAAGAAGTGGGAGCGGCTGGAAACATACGGTGCGAAAATTGTTGAAAACATTATTCAGGCAATCAGCCGTGACCTTCTGTGTTATGCCATGCAGAACCTGCGGCATTTGCCTATCGTGATGCACATCCATGACGAAATCGTCATCGAAGCTGAACAGCAAATGTCAGTTCGGACGGTGTGCGAACAAATGAGCCAAATTCCGCCTTGGGCCAAGGGGCTGTTACTTCGGGCGGAGGGCTTCGAATGTGATTTTTACCAGAAAGATTAACTACGGATTTTGGCTGGTACCTGTCCTTTAGATAGTAAGGAGCCTCATGTTGTTGGCAACAGTATAAATTAATTTTTATTAACGATACAACAAAATCATGTTGCCAGCAACATCAGGTAACAGGCGGGGGTTCGAATTATTTCTCCGCTTATGGGTACTCAAAACCATCAAAAATGTCCTGTGTATATTAGAAGGTCAGTTGCCAAACCACTGCTTACTGTCCTGTGAAAAGTAAAGGAGGCAGAAAACCTATGTTTTATGTAAAAGCGCAGCTTAGTGATGAAGTGGAAATTGCTGTGGAAATCCATGATGACAATGTGTTTTGCATCTGCCCCGGTTGTGGGCGTGAAGTAGAAGTTGACCTCGCTGAGATATTGGGCACCGGTGATAGCGACCTGTATGGCACTGAAGTATTTTGCTCGGAGTGCAGCCGGGTCAGATTGGAGGGAGATAGATGGACTGGCGCAACAGTGAGGGTTACTCCGACCCGACACCATATGAAGCCTTGAAAGCAGTCAAGATTTATCGGCCACTGGTGTATATAGCATCACCTTTTGCCGGGGATATGGAAAGGAACATCGAACGAGCCAGAGGCTATTGCAGATTGGCGGTCAGCCTGGGGTGCATTCCCCTGGCCCCGCACCTGCACTACCCGCAGTTTATGGACGATGGGGACAGGCAGCAGCGGGAACTGGGCCTTTGGTTTGCTCTAATCCTGCTTGGAAAATGTGACGAACTTTGGGTATTTGGTAGCCACATCAGTAGCGGCATGGCTGCTGAAATCGCTAAAGCGGAACGGCGGGGTATGCCTATTAGGTACTTTGACAGTAAAGGTGAGGAGGTTGGGAGATGCACGATTTAATTGCAATTGATTATAAAAATGATACCCCTACGGTTAATGGACGTGAACTTCACAAGGCTTTGGAAATAGGAACCGAGTATGCCAAATGGTTTAGCCGAATGACAGAATACGGTTTTAAAGAAGGAAAAGACTATTCGTCATTTTTGACGGTTAGATCGGATGGACTTCCCGGTAAACCAAAAACTGATCATTCCCTAACAATATCCATGGCAAAAGAAATCTGCATGATCCAAAGAAATGAAATAGGGAAAAAGTTTAGGGAACACTTCATCGCCATCGAGGAAGCCTGGAACTCCCCTGAAAAAATTATGGAGCGGGCACTGCAGATCGCCCAGCAAAAAGCCATTGAAGCTGAAAGAAAGATATTTGCCTTGGTTGAGGAAAATGAAACCCTTGAAATCGCCCTTAATTCATCGCTTAAGTTTTATACCGTGGCCAAATATAACAGGACTTTTAATATGGGCTGGAATTTAAAACAGTGCCAAAGGATCGGCAAACGCTTATCTGCATACTGCCGCTCCCGTGCTATTGAAATAAGGACGTGCGAAACGAATGATGAAAGGTTTGGCACCGTTAACAGTTATCCCATCACTGCTTGGGAAGATTTCCTGGAGGTGACTCAATGTGTTGTCTAACAAATGGGGCGGGAAGGAGGTCTTAGAATGATTGAATTTACCCTTTACACAGCAAATTGCACGGGGAACCTGGCCAACTGCCTGTACCCAAACAAGGTGGTAATCAAAGACAAGGCCTCCTTCATCGAAGCCATCAAGTTTGACCACGTAAGTGCGAAGTATAAGGGCAACTACCGCAGCAACGCCAATTTCATCAAGGCTGATAATAACGTATTCGATTGCGATAACGACCACTCGGATGATCCCAAGGATTGGGTTACCCCCGATGATGTTGCCACGGCCTTCCCAGGGGTTCCCTTTGTCGTATCTTATAGCCGAAACCACATGAAGCAAAAAGGCGATAAATTACCCCGGCCCAGGTTCCACGTGTATTTTGCTATTCCGGTAATTACTGATCCGAAAGAATACGCCGCCTTAAAGCTTGCCGTGGCATCAAGGTTTCCCTTTTTCGATAGCAACGCCCTTGACAGTGCCAGGTTTATCTTCGGCTCGGATAACGGTAATGTGGAGCTTTTCGAAGGGGACATCAACATCAAAGAATTCCTGGAGGACAGCAGTTTTACCGACTGGGACGAGAGCCAGGATGAAATACCCCAAGGGCAGCGCAACAACACCATGTCCCGTTATGCCGGGAGAATCATCAAGCGTTTTGGCAACACCGAAGAAGCCCACTCCAAGTTTCTAGCCCTGGCGGAAAAATGCAATCCACCGCTTGAGGAAAAGGAACTGCAAATTATTTGGAACAGTGCTGTCAGCTTCGGGGAAAAGGTAGCTGCCCAGGCCGGGTATATCCCACCGGAGGTCTACAATTCAGACAGTGTTTTAAAGCCATCAGATTTTTCGGATGTAGGCCAAGCAGTTGTTTTAGCCAGGGAATATGAGGACAAACTCAGGTACTCCCCGGCTACAGATTTCATTGTCTACAACGGCAGCTTTTGGGAGGAATCAAAGCCCAAAGCCCAGGCCATAGCCCAGGAACTTACCACCAGGCAACTGAAAGAAGCCAGGGCTGAAATGAAAAAAGCCATGGATGAGATGGAGAAAAACGGTGCACTTGACATATTAGCCGACAAGGGTCCCAAAAAGGCAATAGCTGATTTTAATGATGTACAGTCCCATGCCTATGAAAAGTTTGAAGCCGCCGATGCGTATAGGAAATATGCCATCAAGCGCCGGAATTCAAAGTATATAGCGGCATCATTAAAAGAAGCTCAGCCCATGCTGGAGATTAACCAAAGTGCTCTTGATACCAATGAATTTTTACTAAACACACCCAAGGCCACCTATGACTTAAGAACCGGGGCCAGAATGAAACATGATCCTGGTCACTTTATTACCAAAGAAACTGCGGTGGAACCGGGTACTGCAGGTATGGATAAATGGAAGGATGCTTTAAATACCTTTTTCCTAAATGATAAGTCACTAATTGACTACGTGCAAAAGGTAGTGGGACTGGCCGCCATTGGCAAGGTCTACGTGGAGGCCTTAATTATCGCCCACGGGGAAGGCCGCAATGGTAAATCTACCTTCTGGAACGCAATCTCCAGAGTGCTGGGCACCTATAGTGGCAATATTTCCGCCGATATATTGACCGTTGGCTGCCGGAGAAATGTAAAGCCAGAACTGGCTGAGGCCAAGGGAAAAAGGCTCTTAATTGCAGCGGAGATGGAAGAAGGCATGCGGCTAAATACCTCCAACGTCAAACAGCTTTGCTCCACTGATGAAATCTATGCGGAAAAGAAATACAAAGACCCATTCAGCTATATTCCCAGCCACACCTTGGTGTTATACACCAACCACTTGCCAAGGGTGGGAGCCCTGGACACCGGTACCTGGAGGCGGCTAATCGTTATCCCCTTTACTGCCAAGATTGAAGGCAGCGCCGATATTAAAAACTACGGCGATTACCTGTTCGAGCAAGCGGGCGGGGCCATACTTAGCTGGATAATCGAAGGTGCCAAAAAAGTGATTATGGATGATTACCAGATCGAGCTACCGGAAAAAGTGAAGGATGCCATTTCCGCCTACAAGGAAAACAACGATTGGCTAGCCCACTTCCTTGAGGAATGCTGTGAGCTGGATAGAACCTTCACTGAAAAATCAGGTGAACTATACAGCGAGTACCGGGCCTTTTGCATGAGGACAGGTGAGTATACCAGGAGCACCACCGATTTCTACGCGGCGCTTGAAATGGAAGATTTTGAAAGGCAAAGGACAAGAGCAGGAGTTATTGTCAAGGGATTAAGGTTAAGGTCTGATTTTCTTCTAGAATAGGCTATTTTCCTAGGTGTGAAGGTCGATGTAGGTCTTGTCATAGAGTTTCCTATAGCAAAAAAAAAATAAATAAAACTATATATATAAAGTTATGTAATTGACCATCACGACCTTCACACCCCCACTAATCCCTGACGCTAAGGAGGGGGAATATGAGTGAAAAACATATTGAACAAAAGCTAGTCAAAGCAGTTAAAGCGGCGGGAGGTATAGCGCCAAAGTTTATCAGTCCAGGTCTTGCCGGTATGCCTGACCGCTTGGTGTTATTACCAGAAGGCAAAATAGCCTTCGTTGAGATCAAGGGCTATGGCATAAAACCACGGCCCCTGCAGGTAAAAAGACACGAAAAGCTGAGGCGGCTAGGATTTAAGGTATACGTATTGGACGAGCAGCGGCAGATTGGGGTGATTTTAAATGAAATACAGACCACATGATTATCAGAAGTATACTACCCATTTTATATTAAACCATCCCCAGGCCGCTATATTCCTTGATTGCGGTTTAGGCAAGACGGTAATCACCCTAACGGCCTTATTCTACCTGCTGTTTGATTACTTTGAAATCAGAAAAGTGCTTGTAATTTGCCCTCTACGGGTGGGGGCTGTGTGGGTGGAGGAAATAATTAAATGGCAGCATCTAAATATGCTGCGGTTTGCAGTGGCCATTGGCACAGAGGCACAGCGCAAAACGGCATTACTGCAAGCAGCCGATATCTATATCATCAACCGGGAAAATGTGGACTGGTTAGTTAATAAAAGCGGGCTGCCTTTCGATTACGACATGGTGGTGGTAGATGAGCTAAGTTCCTTTAAATCCCACCAGGCCAAACGGTTTAAAAGCCTGATGAAAGTGCGGCCAAAAGTAAAAAGAATTGTGGGCCTTACCGGCACACCATCGGCTAACGGCTTAATGGATTTATGGGCGGAATTCCGGCTTCTGGATATGGGCCACAGGCTGGGCCGCTTTATTGGAAGATATAGAGAGGACTACTTTGTACCGGATAAAAGGAATCAGCAGATTGTATTCAGCTATAAACCAAAGCCCGGTGCTGAATATGCCATCTACCGGCGCATCTCCGACATCACGATATCCATGAAGAATACCGACTACCTGAAGTTACCGGAATTGGTGATGAACGAAGTAACCGTCAAGCTATCGGACAAAGAGGCGGATTACTACCGTACCTTGCAGCAGGAACTAGTGCTGCCGCTAAAAGGCAAAGAGATTGATGCCGTTAACGCTGCAGCCCTGTCCGGTAAACTTCTTCAGATGGCCAACGGGGCTGTATACGATGAAGACGGTGCCGTGGTGCAGATACACGACCGTAAGCTGGATGCACTGGAGGATTTAATCGAAGCGGCTAACGGCAAACCGGTATTAATTGCTTACTGGTTCAAGCATGACCTACAGCGGATACTAAAGCGGTTTAAGGCTACAAAGCTGGATGACACCACTTCCATAAAACGGTGGAATGAAGGTGAAATCCCGGTGGCTGTTATCCACCCCGCCTCCGCTGGCCATGGGCTAAACCTGCAAGCAGGCGGCAGCACTTTAATCTGGTTTGGTTTAACTTGGAGCCTGGAACTTTACCAGCAAACCAATGCCCGGCTGTGGCGGCAAGGCCAGCAGGATACGGTTGTTATTCACCACATCATCACTGAAGGCACCATTGATGAAGATGTTATGAACGCTTTGAAAAGAAAAGATAAAACCCAAAATGCACTAATCGAAGCAGTGAAGGCCAGGATTTATCAGGAGGTGGAGTAATCATGCGTACCGGTTGTTTTGCTTACAAACGAAACAGCTGCACGGCCTTAAAAGTAAAAAAGTGTGAAGGCTGCAGTTTCTATAAAACCAAGGAGCAGTTTGAGTTGGGTCAAAAAAAGGCATTGGAGCGGATTCGTGGTTTGGATGCGGAGAGGCAGAAACATATTTTTGAAAAATATTACGGGGGTGAAAGAGCATGAATGCCAAGGAATATTTATCGCAAGCCCTATGGCTTGACCAGCGGGTTAACACCAAGCTAGAGCAGCTGCAAACACTGCGGGAACTGTCCATGAAGGTGTCGGCTAACCTGACAGTGGAAAAGGTGGCCGGTGGCAATAATAAAAAAGGCCAGATGGAAAATACGGTGGTTAAAATTGTGGATTTAGAGAAAGAAATCAAAGAGGACCTTGCCCGGTCAATTGCCATCAAAGCTGAAATTATGAACACCATCAGCCAGGTGGATGACCCTATCGGTCAAATAATACTGGAGATGCGGTATATCAACGGCAAAGGCTGGGATGAGATTTCCAGTAGCCTGAATTACCGGGACAGCTCAATCTTTAAGATCCATAGTAGAGCCCTGAAAGAAGTCAACAGAATAAAAAAAGAGGGTAGTAAAATACAGTAAAATGGAGTAAAATCCAGTAGAATCCACCCCCGACATGTGTTATATTATACCTGTAAAGGCATGGAAAAATATCAAGAGCACCAGATGCTGTTTGAATAGGCCCTTAGGATAGATCGCCCAACGACTCCGGGGAAACGCAGCATTCTTGATAGCAAGCCCTAGTGGGATTAAACCCTCGGGGCTTTTTCTATGCCTGAAACTAGTCGAACTGTAAACATTTTAGTTTCTTTTTTGCCTAGAAAGTTAATATATATATTAACCTATTGAAAAAATAAAGAACTTAAAGTATAATGGTATCAAATTTACCTAGAAGGTTAATACTAATATTAACTTAAAGGCAAAACAAGGAACTGGGTGATTCAATTAACATGAAGTATTATGAAGATTTCTTAAAGATGGAAGTATTTAACCTTAAGGATGCCCAAAAAGTTGTAGGGAGCATAGAAAACGCCAAGGTGTTATTAAATTCATATGTAAAAAATGGCCTTGTCAAGCGAGTACGCCGAGATTTGTATTGTGCTGTAAATTTAGAAAACAGAGATGCGCCGGCTAATCGATATTTGGTGGGTAGTAAAATAAATGACAGTGCTTATTTGACATACCACTCTGCCTTTGAGGTCCATGGATTATCCCACCAGGTAAGTTTTGTAGTTTATGTGTCCTCAGAACAAAAGATATCCGATTTTGAATTTGAAGGAGTTTTATACAAATATGTGGGTAAAGGCATTAAAGAGGGTGTTACTCATTATCGTTTAAATGACAAGGTTAAACTGACAGATCTAGAAAGAACAGTTGTTGACTCTCTAGACAGGCCGGATTACTGTGGCGGGGTCCATGAATTAGATGAGATATTAAAAATATGTACGGTTCTGGATGAAACAAAGCTGGCAAATTATTTAGAAATGTATAATAAACAGATACTTTATAAAAAGGCAGGCTACTTCCTGGAGCGCCACCAGCAATCTTTAGGAATAACAGATGGTTTATTAAGTCTGATAGAAAAAAAGACCGGAAATACAAAAAAGTATTTAAGTGAAGAAGCACAAAATGGTAGCGGTGTGCTTATAAAAAGATGGGCCCTGATAGTGCCAAAAACTCTTGAAGTTAGGGATGATATATTTGTTTAGTCCAGATCGGAAATACTACCTGAAACTTTCTGAAAAAACAGGGTTTCACAAAGACGTAATAGAGAAGGTTCACCGGTTAATTGTTATACTAGAATTTATAAATAGCAATGCATTTTTAAAAGACCGATTAGTCCTAAAAGGTGGGACTGCCTTAAACCTTACTATCTTTGCTTTGCCCAGATTATCTGTAGATATAGATCTAGATTTTCACTCCTATGATAGCCGGGAGAAGGTACTTGAAGAACGGATTAAAGTAAAAGAATTGTTATATGCACATTTAGAGAGACAAGGTTATGATATATCCAAAAAATCAAAAGACTATTTTGCTCTGGAATCAATTGTAGCTCGTTTTCAAAACAACGCAGGTAATTTTGATAATATAAAAATTGAGATAAACTATTCTTTAAGACATCATATTTGGCCGCCCGTAATGAGAAGAATAAATACAGATTTATTTGGGGCCAGAGGAGAAGTGAAAACTTTAGATGGCATTGAACTTTTGGCTTCCAAAACAGCGGCTCTGTTTAACCGTCTGGCGGCAAGGGATTTTTACGATTTATACAATGTGAAAAAGTATGGTATTCTTTCTGAAAAGGACTATGTCAGCTATTGTAAAGCTGTAGTTTTTTATGGTTCCATTTCAGGAGAAGCGGCAAAATTAAGTTTTTCTCCTAACCGGATGGACCAGCTAAAAATGAGAACAGTCCATCAGGATTTATATCCCATGCTGGTTAAAAGTGAACGGTTTGAATTGGACAAAACCAAATCAGAAGTCAAGGAATTTCTAGTAAACAGTATTGTTTTAACATCAAGGCATAAAGAATATTTACAGCAGTTCTCCAGGGGAAGCTACCAGCCGGAGCTATTGTTTTCTGGGAAGACGCTGGAGAATATAAAACAGCACCCAATGGCAATTTGGAAAACTATGAACGTAGGCAAAAATAAATAAAATTAAAACCACAGGCAACAAAGCTTGTGGTTTTTCTATGCCCAAAAAACAGGACTGAATAATAATGAAAGGTGACTAAACTCACCGTAGAATACCACCACGACTATTAACGGAAATAACCAGGCTCTGACAGCACACTTGCTCTCAGGGCTTTTTCTATGGAGGTGCCATTATGAAATGTATATCCTGCCGCTTTGCCACCATTGATGAATCCGCCAGTGATAAACATTGGACGGCTTACGAGTGTGGCAATCCAAAGAGCGAGTACCATAAATCCTTAATTAACATTTCCGTAAACGGTGACAAACATAAACGGATCTCCTGGTCCGGGTGTCAGCACGGTGAGAGGAAGGTGAAGTCCATTGCCAAGGAAGCCACTAGCACCCTGCCGCCATCCCGGTTGCCCGGAGCTGACCGATGCTCGGTTCTGCCCCAAACACATGCAGGAATACAACTGGCGGTACAACCGGAAAGAGCGACCCAAGTATTCTAAACAGCTTTACAACAGTGCCCGCTGGCAGCGGTTAAGGAAGAAAGTTTTGCTGGCGCATCCCCTCTGTGTAGAGTGTGAACGTCAGGGCAGGATTACTCCGGCAACAATAGTTGATCACGTAAAACCCCACAAAGGCAATCTGAATCTGTTTTGGGATGAGAACAATTTACAAGCTCTTTGTAAAAATTGTCATGACAGCAAGACCACCAAAGAAGGCCGCTGGGGAGATAAAAACAAGATTTACAGTTATTAGTATAATTACCAGCCTGACCTGTAGATAACGCTGTGGATAAATTAGGGTAGGGGGTCCTCAAACCCTGCAGCTAAGCGGCTCCAGAGCGGGCGCGGGCCTTCGCGTGGGAATTCGCAAAATTCCAGATGGGGGTTGTCAAGGTCTAATGCTTGACATGGCACGAAATACAGCGATTTTAAGCAGGTTAAGAAGGAGGTGGCCCTTTTGGAGATTCAGCGCATCCCGTTAGACCAGATTAACCCGGCCAAATACAATCCTCGTAAGGACTTAAAGCCGGGGGATGCTGAATACGAGAAATTAAAGAAATCTATTGACGAATTTGACCTGGTGGAACCTTTGGTGATGAACAAGCGGGGCAACGTGCTCATCTCTGGCCACCAACGACTAAAAATTTTACTGGAGCGGGGAGATACCGAAACGGAAGTATCCGTGGTTGATTTGCCACCTGACCGTGAAAGGGCCTTAAACATTACCCTTAATAAAATCGCCGGTCAATGGGATCTGCCCAAACTGAGCGAGCTGCTCAAGAACTTGGATGATGACTTAAAAGATATTACCGGCTTTGATGCCGAGGAAATAGATGAATTGCTGGGCTTTAAAGAAGAAGTCCAGGAGGATAACTTTGACGAGGAAGCACCGGAGCAGCCCATCACTAAACCAGGGGACATCTGGCTCTTAGGCAATCACCGGTTACTTTGTGGTGATAGCACAAATATTGCCGATGTTGAAAAACTGATGAACGGAGAAAAAGCCAACTGCGTTATTACCTCCCCGCCCTACGCCATGCAGCGCAAGGACGACTACGGCGGGATACCGGCAGAGGAATATCCGGTCTGGTTTTTTCATGTGGCCAGTAATGTTTACCGGATACTTGACGACAGCGGCTCCTTCTTCGTCAATATCAAGGAACACGTTGAGGGCGGCCAGCGTTCCCTTTACGTGATGAAAACCATCATTGCTTTGGTGGAAGGTGGCTGGCGGTATGTGGATCAGCTAATCTGGACGAAGCCAGGGCTGCCCGGTGGCTGGTCTAACCGCTTGAGAAATGACTTTGAACCGGTACACTTTTTCGCCAAGAAGGAACAGATCGACTGGATGGTGCAGCTGGTAGATGTTGATGAGGGTAGATTGGCAACATTACCGGCGGACCTGGTGGAAATGTACGAGGACATTTTCCACTTCACCAAAGCTAAGAAAATTAAATTCAAACCCAGGGCGGTAGGGAAACAGTCTGATTTAATCCGGGTCTATAGCAAAAACAATAAATCCAAAGGCGACTCCGGCAACATCAGCGTCAGCGGTAAATTCAAAAAAGGCATTGCCAGGCCAGGCAATGTGCTGCAGATACCCGGCAATCAAAGTTCCGTAAAACACTCAGCCGCATTTCCAGTGAAGCTACCGGCCTTTTTCATCAAGCTCACTACCAATGTGGGGGATAACGTTTACGAACCCTTCAGCGGCTCTGGCACCACCATCATGGCCGCTGAGCAGCTGGGTAGAAACTGTTATGCCATGGAATTGTCCCCAGGGTATTGTGATTTGGCCGTTAAACGCTGGGAGCAGTTCACCGGGGAGAAGGCAGTAAGGCAGGAGGTGTAAGGATTGGAGATACAAAAACTACCGCTGGAGAAATTAAACCCGGCCAAATATAACCCACGGAAAGACTTAAAGCCCGGAGATCCGGAATACGAGAAGCTTAAAAAATCCATGGAGACCTTTGGCTATGTGGAGCCCATCGTGTGGAATAAACGCACTGGTCAGATCGTAGGGGGCCACCAGAGATTTAAAGTTTTACAGCACCAAGGGGAAACCGAGATTGAGTGTGTAGTAGTGGATCTGGATGAGCAGCGGGAAAAGGCCCTGAACATAACGCTTAATAAAGTCACTGGTGAATGGGACCTGCCTAAACTGGCCGACTTAATCAGCGAACTGGATAACGGAATATTTGATGTGAGCATTACCGGCTTTGATGCCGCTGAGATAGAGGATTTATTTTCCAAGGTACACGATAAGGATGTCAAAGAAGATGACTTCGATGTGGACGGAGCTTTGAAGGAACCGGTCATCAGTAAACCCGGTGACTTGTGGCTGCTGGGAAGGCACCGGCTGTTCTGCGGGGACAGTACCAAAGTTGAAACTTACGAGAAATTGTTGGATGGGAAGAAGGCCAATCTCATAGTCAGTGACTTGCCTTATAACGTGGACTACGAAGGAACGGCAGGGAAAATTAAAAACGATAATATGGGAGACAGGGAATTTTACGAATTTCTCCTAAAGGCCGCCACAAATATGTATGAAAATGTTATAGACGGTGGCGTTGCCTATATTTTTCATGCAGACAGGGAAACCGTTAATTTTAGAACCGCCTTTAGGGACGCTGGCTTCTTTTGTCACCAAACCTGCATTTGGGTGAAAAACGCACCGGTGCTTAGTAGATGCGACTATTTATACGCTCATGAACCCATTTTATATCTATGGAAGCCCACAGCAGGCCATAAGTTTTACGGTGATAGAAAACATAGGACGGTATGGAATTTTGACCGGCCAGCCAAATCAAAACTCCATCCAACTACGAAGCCAGTGGCTCTGTGCGCTTACCCCATCCAAAACAGCAGTGCTCCCAATGGCATCGTGCTCGACCCCTTCTCCGGCAGCTTTTCAACAGGGATTGCTTGCGAACAGCTGGATCGTATTTGCTATGCTACCGAGTTGGAGGAACGCTTCGTAGATGTAGGAGTGAAAAGATACATTGAGCACACTGGCTCCGATAATGATGTCTATTTAATCCGGGATGGCCAGAAAATTAGATACGCTGACCTGCTATAAATCCCTTGCTATTCCTGTGGTTTTAAGTGATGTATAGACATACCAAAAATCACAGGAGGGGACCCAAGATGACCAGAAAAGAGCTTGTACACAAGCTGGCTGAGCATTTAGGAATACGACCTGTCTATTTAGCTGCCCCCAGCTTTGCTTATCAAGTTGGCGAATATACCGTTAACCGACAAGGCAATATCCTTGACAGCGAGGGTCAGGTGCTGGAACTGGAGGCGCTGCTGGCAGGCGGGAAGGAGGAACCGGAGTTGGAGATCGTAACTGAGCAAAAGGAAACTGCGGAAGCGAACACTTCTGTCGAAACAAAACCCACTGCTTTGGAAGTAGGGATACCTTTGGAAGGCTACGATGGCCGGAGTTTGCGGAACCTGCTCCACATGATTTACAGTAAGCAGCCGTTAATTAAAAAGGCGTTAAACCTTGATACCGATTTGGTGAGCAAGGAAGTTATTAACGCTTTAAACCAGCAGCCCATGACAACTCTGGAGCATTTCCAAAATGCACTGGCAGGCAAAAGCTGCCCCGGTATTGACTTTGATTTCAACAAGGGAGCCATTACTTTCAAGCTGGGGCGGGATGGAGATGACTCGGAGAAGGTAGAAGCCGCCACCCAGCTTTTAGAATTGATAAACATCAATGTCAGGCGGCTGCAGCGGAATGTAGCGGCCAAGGTCAAGGCCACCGACAATGAGAAGTATACTTTCCGTACTTGGCTCCTGCGCTTAGGGATGATAGGCGATGACTACAGGCTAGCCCGCCGGGTTCTTTTGCAAAACCTCCCCGGTAACAGCGCTTTTAGAAAACAAGTCCAGGAGGGAGCGTAAATGACCAAACCAAGATGCAAATTGGTCGGTGAAAACGGCAACATCTTTAACCTAATGGGCATCGCCAGCCGCACACTTAAAGATGCCGGGCTGGAGGAACAAGCGGCAGAAATGCGAGAGCGGATTTTTAAGTCCGAAAGCTACGACAGAGCACTGCAGATAATCATGGAATATGTGGATGCGGAATAAGGCTGGGGCATAAGCACCGGTCTTTTCTCTGGCTAAACAACCGCCTAAATATTAACTTTTAAGGAAAATAACCCTTGCTATTATGTGTGTTTAGAGTGATATATAGACTACCAAAAACACACAGGGGGTTTTCCAAACATGAAAAACTTAACCTTCGGGATAGAAATTGAGCTAACGGGGATTTCCAGGGAAGCGGCGGCCAAAGCAGTGGCGGGATACTTCGGCACCAGCGCCCACTACCTTGGCGGCGGCTACGACAAATGGGAAGCGCCGGACAACCAAGGCCGCAGCTGGTTTATTATGAACGACAGCAGCATCAGGCCGGAAACCAAGCGGCAAGGCAAAAGAATCGCAGCGGGATTAGACCACCGAGTGGAGCTAGTCTCCCCCATCTGCACCTACGGCGACATCGAAACGGTGCAGGAGATCATCAGAACCTTAAGAAAGGTCGGGGCCTTCGCTAATAAGAGCTGCGGGATACACCTGCACATTGGCAAAGAAAGATTCACCGCCAAAACTTTACGGAATCTGGTCAACATTGTGGCCAGCAAAGAGGACTTGATTTACCAAGCTCTGCAGGTGGACGAGCAGCGGAAACGCCGGTACTGCCAAAAGGTAAAGGAAAGCTTTTTGGCAGAACTGAACCGGCGAAAGCCAACGGAGCTGGAGCAGCTGGCCGACCTTTGGTACCAGGGTTACAGCGGCAGCCGCAGCCAACATTACCACAGCAGCCGCTACCACGGGTTAAACTTACATGCTACTTTCAACGGCCCCACGGTAGAGTTTAGGCTTTTCAACGGAACCACCCACGCCGGGAAAGTCAAAGCCTACATACAGTTTTGCTTGGCGGTAAGTTACCAGGCTTTAAGCCAAAAGAACGCCAGCGCCAAGAAGACTGAGACCTCAAACCCCAAGTACACTTTTAGAACCTGGCTTTTGAGACTAGGCCTTATCGGCAAAGAATTTGAAACCGCCAGGCTTCACCTTTTAAAGAACCTGGAAGGCGACAGCGCCTTTAGAAACGGCAGACAGGTGGCTGGGCTTTAAAGCCCGGCTTCCCTTTCTGATAAATAGATGTTAATATGTGGGAAAAAGGGTGGTGAAGGCATGTATCTACGGGTAATGACTTTGGATGGCAAACGGGTCAGTGTGGCCAAAGATGAACTGGGAGTGTTTGAGGAACTAAAGAGCTTTGCTTTTGTCCCCCACACCATGACTGTGGGAGAATATATTCAAGAAATGGCTAATAGTGCCTGGACTTTCTACGGCAAAGGTGTGCATGTCACCGGAGATACCCTGGCGGAAAAGGCCAAAAGTGCCTTTCGCCAATTCGTGGACTATGGCTTTCTGATTGAAATCACCAAGGAAGAAGCCTTGGAGCATTTTGGCCTCACCCAAGCTGATGCAGACAAGATGAACATTCCGGGCCTTAGAAGTGATGAATAACGCCCGGTTTAAATAAAAAATACTTGCAAAACCCCTGTTTTTGAGTGATAGATAGGTTTACACCATTTAGCCAAAAAAGGGGGTTTTTTGTATGTACTACTTTGCCTACGGCAGCAACCTGAACAAGGAACAGATGATGAGCCGCTGCCCGGATGCAATACCGGTGGCCAGGGTAAAACTGCATGGCTACCAACTGACTTTTAACCGGGTGGCGGATATCGTGGAAGAAGAACAGGCAATTACCTGGGGTGCCATTTACACCGTTTCGTCGGAAGATATTAAAAAACTTGACCGCTATGAAGGCTATCCCCGCCTTTATAACAAAATGCCGGTAACGGTAGAGGACAACCTGGGAAACATTTACCAGGCCTTTGCTTATGTGCTGACCATCAAGGGTTTAAACGAACCCAGCGATGGCTACTATCACATCATTGAACAAGGCTACCGGGACTGGGGACTGCCCCAAAAACCACTGCGGGAGGCATTAAAACGAAGTCGCCTGAGAGTTCCCGTGGGCCACAGCGAAGGGTTATGGCGGCTGTAGAGGGGGCAGGTCGGACAGCGGTAAATAAGGCCAAAACAGGGGGCGATTCGATTGGATAAATTCTTTTCCCAAAGGCACTGCGATCGGTGCGGCGGGGATTTAAAGGGTGGCCGGACAATGTCCATGTTCAACCAGGACTGCATCTGCTTGGATTGCAAGGCCAAAGAAAAGCAGGACAGGGATTACGAGAAGGCGGTACAGGCCGATATTGATGAGATAAAGAAGGGGAATTACAATTTTCCGGGGATTAGAAAATAAATAGAAAACAAAGGGGCCAAGTGAGGCTCCTTTTTCAATTGGAGGTGAAAAGCTATGGCGACACGGGGAAGAAAACCCAAACCCACCGCACTTAAAGTCCTGGAAGGAAACCCCGGCAAAAGGCCATTAAATGAAAACGAACCCAAGCCTGAAAACAAGGCACCCCGCTGCCCGTCATGGCTGGAGCAAGAGGCCAAAAATGAATGGAGGCGGATGAGTAAAACCTTAGAAGCTATGGGGCTTTTAACTCTGGTGGATAAAGCTGCCTTTGCCGGGTACTGTCAGGCCTACGCCCGGTGGAAAGAAGCCGAGGAGTTTTTAAGCAAACACGGCACCATCTTTAAAACCCCATCCGGGTACATTCAGCAGGTGCCGCAAGTCTCCATCGCCCAAACTTACCTGAAAGTGATGAAGGATTTCTGCAGCGAGTTTGGTTTAACACCGGCGGCTAGGACGAGGATTAGTGTTGACACTGAAGCGGTAAACACGGACGACCCCATGGAAAAGCTGTTAACAGTAACGAAGTAGGAGGTTTTTTTAATCGGAGGTGATGCCCTTGCTCTACAGCGAAGAAAAGGTAAAGCACGTTGTCGATTTTATCCGGCAACTAAAACACACCAAAGGTAAATGGGCAGGACAGCCTTTTGAGCTAATTCCATGGGAACTTGATTTAATAAAACAAACCTTTGGCACCTTAAGGGAAGACGGCACCCGGCAGTATAGAACCGTGTATACAGAAATTGGAAAGAAAAATGGGAAATCCTCGATCGCCGCTGCCATTGCCCTATATATGCTTCTAGCGGACGGAGAGCCAAACGCTGAGGTCTATGTAGCCGCTTGCGACCGGCAACAGGCCAGTATAATTTTCAATACCAGTGTTAATTTCGTGGAGGGTAATCAGACCCTTTCGAGGGTGACTAAAACCATCATGTCCACCAAAAGAATTGTCTACCCTAGAACCGGTAGTTTTTATCAGGTGTTAAGTTCAGATGTAAAATCCAAGTCAGGACTTAACCCATCTTGCGTTATCCTCGATGAAATCTGGACTTATCCAAACCCTGACCTGGCCAAGATGTTGACCACTGGTTCCGGTGATGCCAGGGAGCAGCCCCTGTTTATCTATTTAACCACGGCGGGTAACAAGCTGCAGGGCTACGGCTGGGAGATGCATTGCAAGGCCAAGGATATTTTAGCCGGAAGAAGAATTGACCCCACTTTCCTGCCTATCATTTATGGTCTGGAGGAAGATGACGATTGGGAAGATGAAGCCAACTGGTATAAAGCCAACCCAAGCCTGGGCCATACCATTCAAATAGAGCGGGTCAGAGAACATTTCTTGCAAGCCAAACAAGAACCAGCGGAGGAAGCATTATTCAAACAGCTGCGGCTTAATATGTGGCTGAAACAGCAGATAAAGTGGATGCCCATGGACACCTGGGAAAAATGCGCTTTCCCGGTAGACCCAGAAAAGCTTAAAGGCAGGGTTTGTTTCGGCGGGCTAGACTTATCCAGTTCCACTGACATCACCGCCTTTGTGCTGGTGTTTCCACCGGTGGATGGGGACGACAAGTATTACATTCTCCCCTACTTTTGGCTGCCGGAGGAAACCTTAGACCTTAGAGTGCGCCGGGATCATGTACCCTACGATATTTGGCAAAACCAGGGATACCTTTTAACCACCGAGGGTAATGTCATCCACTACGGCTTTATTGAAAAATTTATCGAAGAGCTGGGCCAGGATTACAACATCCAGGAGATTGCCTTTGACCGCTGGGGTGCTGTGCAGATGGTGCAGAACTTAGAGGGTGCCGGATTTATCGTGGTTCCCTTCGGCCAGGGCTTTAAAGATATGTCCCCACCCACCAAAGAACTGATGAAACTGACCCTGGAGAAAAGAATCGCTCATGGCGGCCACCCGGTTTTATCTTGGATGATGGATAACATTCACATTCGCACCGACCCTGCCGGTAATATCAAGCCGGACAAAGCCAAATCAACAGAGAAGATTGACGGTGCGGTGGCTATGATTATGGCGCTAGACCGGTGTATCCGGAATGAAGGGGTGGAAAAGGATAAATCGGTCTATGATGAGAGAGGGCTGGTGGTGTTCTAGGCTTGCAGATATATTGCATATCGCAATACAAAATGGTAAAATATAAATATCATAAAGGAGGCGGTATGCATGTCCAAAACCACAAGTATTTTTGCTCGGGTTGAGCCGGAAATAAAAGAACAGGCGGAAATGGTGTTGAATAAACTTGGCATACCCATGTCAAACGCCATCAATATTTTTTTAAGGCAGGTTGTTTTACAAAACGGGCTGCCCTTTGAAGTTAAGATTACACATAACAGACCCCTTGCATTTGGGGATTTAACGCCTGAAGAATTTAACCATGAAATTGAAAAGGGACTAGGTGATTTGAAAGCAGGCAGGGTTGTATCTGCGGATAAGGTAGCCGAACGTATGGGTAAGGAATATGGCCATGGGCTATAGGATCATCTATACAGAAGAATCCGAACAGGATCTTATAAATATCTACAGATACATTGCCATAAATTTATCTGTGCCGGAAACCGCAAAAAATCAAACAGACAGAATCATGGATGCGATTAATGGCCTGGATGAAATGCCCCTCAGGCATAAACTTTACCAAAAAGAACCTTGGCACAGTAGGGGTTTGAGGGTCCTTCCGGTAGATAATTACCTGGTGTTTTATGTGGTAGTTGAAGAAGAAAAACTGGTTGCAGTAGTGAGGATAATGTATGGTGGGCGTAATATAGAACTGCAACTGTCAAGCACAAAAATTTAAATATTAAGGTTCATGAGGGCATCTCAACCGAGGTGCTTTTTTCATGCTCATTTTAAGGGGGGTGAGATTCTGAAAATACCTATTCTATCAAACCTGTTTAAGTCCAGAGCCAGTCCTAGGAACAGCTTCTGGCAAAATACCCAGGCTTTTTTCTTTGGCCCCACACCTAGCGGTAAAACCGTCAACGAGCGCACAGCTATGGCCACATCAGCAGTTTATGCCTGTGTGCGGGTACTCTCGGAAACCATAGCCTCCCTACCCCTCCACGTTTACCGGCGCACAGGCCAAGGGAAGGAAAAAGCCATGGATCACAATTTATATTACCTGCTCCATGATGAGCCCAACCCCGAGATGACTTCATTTGTGTTCAGAGAAACACTGATGGGTCATCTTTTACTTTGGGGCAATGCTTACGCTCAGATTATCAGGGATGGCCGGGGTAGGGTCATCGGTTTATATCCCCTGCTGCCGGATCGCATGGATGTTGGCCGCACAGAACAAGGAGAGCTGTACTACCGTTACCAAAAAGAAGGCCGGGAGTATTTACTGCGCCGGGAAGAAGTGCTGCACATTCCGGGCCTTAGCTTTGATGGCTTGGTGGGCTATTCCCCGATTGCCATGGCCAAGAATGCCATCGGAATGGCACTGGCCACAGAAGAATACGGCTCCAAACTTTTTGCCAACGATGCCCGGCCAAGTGTGGTATTAGAACATCCCGGCATATTAAAAGACCCGGCTAAAATCCGTGACAGCTGGAACCAGATTTACAGGGGCAGCGAAAATGCTCACAAGGTAGCGGTGCTGGAAGAAGGTATGAGCGTCAAGACCCTGAGTATGCCACCGGAGCAAGCACAGTTTTTGGAGACCAGGAAGTTTCAGATTGAGGAAATATGTCGGATATTCAGGGTACCCCCTCACCTAGTGGCTAATTTAGAGCGGGCAACCTTTAGCAACATTGAAAGCCAAAGCATCAGTTTTATCGACAACACCATTGTTCCTTGGGTGGCCCGCTTTGAACAGGCCATGCAAAAGGCCTTGTTCCTTGGTGGAGAAAAACAGCAATATCTGGTCAAGTTCAACCTTAACGGCAGGCTCAGGGGAGATGCTCAATCACGGGCCGCCTTTTACCAGACCATGCGGCAAAATGGCATCATGTCAGCGAACGACATTCGAGAGCTAGAATCCATGAACCTAATCCCGGATGAGCTAGGCGGAAATAAATATTTAGTCAACGGAAATTTCGTGGACATGGCTGATGCCGGGGCTTGGACTGAAAAATACAGAAAGGAGGACACAGATGAATAAATTCTGGAACTGGATTAAAAACGAAGGCGAGAGAACCCTCTACCTGGATGGCTATATTGCCCCGGAGAGTTGGTTTGAAGATGAAGTAAGCCCCAAGGAATTTAAAAAAGAGCTGGAAGCAGCAACCGGTGACATCACAGTTTATATCAACTCACCAGGCGGGGACTTTTTTGCAGCCAGCCAAATCTACACCATGCTCAAAGAATACAGCGGCCAAGTGCTGATTAAAATTGACGGTATTGCCGCCAGCGCTGCAGCGGTAATTGCCATGGCGGGCGATATGGTTTGTATGTCCCCCACTTCTATGCTTATGATCCACAATCCAGCCACTTTTGTTTGGGGCGAAGAATCTGACATGCAAAAGGGAATCGAGATGCTGTCCGAGGTGAAGGAAGCCATCATTAATGCCTTTGAAGCCAAGGCCAGACTACCCAGGAAGCAGATCGCTAAGATGATGGACGCTGAAACCTGGATGAGCGCCAATAAAGCGGTGGAGCTTGGTTTTGCTGACGAGATCCTTTACAGTGAGCCGCCAGCCCAAGTCACTGACTTCATGTTTGACCGGGTAACAGTGGTCAATGCACTGATGCGGAAACTACCACCGGTCAAGGCTCAACCTAAACCAGTAAACAACGATGGCATTCCATACGAACAGCTAATTAAACGGCTGGAACTAATAAAAGGGAGGTAATATACCATGAGTAAAATTATCGAACTGCGGGAAAAGCGGACTAAAGTGTGGGAACAAGCCAAGGCCTTCCTGGATGAAAAGCGTGGTGAAAACGGTCTTCTCTCTGCTGAGGATACCGCCACTTATGAGAAAATGGAAACCGAAGTTGTCAATTTAGGTAAAGAGATTGAACGCCTGGAACGTCAAACCGCCATTGACCTTGAGCTTTCCAAGGCCACCAGCACAGCATTAAAAACTATTCCTGGTGATGAGCCTAAAGGCCGGGCTTCCAATGAATACGATAAGGCTTTCTGGCAGTATATGCGCAACCGCAATAGCTATGAGGCCAGAAACGCTTTAACCATTGGCGGTGACGGCACTGAGGGTGGATATTTGGTGCCTGATGAGTTCGAACGCACCTTGATTGAAGCCTTGGAAGAAGAAAACATCATGCGTACACTGGCTAAAGTAATTACCACCTCTACCGGTGACCGGAAAATCCCGGTGGTAGCTTCCAAGGGGGTGGCCACCTGGGTAGATGAAGAAGGGCCGTATCAGGATAAAGATGATGCTTTTGACCAGGTATCCATTGGGGCCTACAAGGTGGCCACCATGATTAAGGTTTCCGAAGAACTATTAAACGACAGCGTCTTTAACCTGGAAAGCTACATTGCTAAAGAATTCGCTCGCCGCATTGGGGCCAAGGAAGAAGAAGCCTTTTTAATCGGGGATGGTGAGGGGAAACCCACCGGCATCTTTGACAATGACAGTGGCGGGGAGATTGGAGCAACCACTGCCGGGGCTACTCTTAAAGCGGATGAGGTTTTCGACCTCTTTTATTCCCTAAAAGCCCCCTACCGCAAGAAGGCTGTCTTTATCATGAACGATGCCACGGTGAAGGAAATCAGGAAACTAAAAGACGGTAACGGTGTGTACCTGTGGCAGCCCTCCCTCACTGCAGGCGACCCGGACACTTTGTTAAACCGTCCCGTCAAGACCTCGGCTTATGTGCCCACCATTGCCGCTGGGGAAAAAGTGATCGCCTTCGGTGATATGGGCTACTACTGGATTGCTGACCGTCAGGGAAGGATTTTTCAAAGGCTGAACGAACTCTATGCCGCCACCGGTCAAGTAGGGTTTAGGGCAGCGCAGCGGGTGGATGGCAAGCTGATCCTTAAAGAAGCCATTAAAATTCTCAAGGTGAAAGCGTAGGTGATGGTAGATGAGTAATGTTAAAAACTATCACGAACAAGGCGGGCAGAAATGGGTGGTGGGTGGCCAGCTGGAGATTACAGCTGGTGGTAAGCTCACCTTCAAGGGAACCGAACTAAAACCAGCACTAGGCCAAACTAACAGTGAAGCCAGCACTGTTGCCGCTCTAAAAGAGGATTTCAACTCCCTCTTGGGGCGGCTTTTTGCTGCCGGTCTGATGGTGGTGGATAAATCAGCACTTGAAGCGGCCATCACCGCAGCTTTGGAACTTTTAGATAGTGCAGTGGTTGGCGAGGATGTTGGGGAATATCCGCAAGCTGCCTACGATACTTTTGAGAGCGCCATTGAAGCTGCCCTAGGTGTGGTGGATGATACAGGTGCTACCCAAAACGAAGTTAGTACTGCGCTTGCAGCATTAACAACTGCGGTATCCACCTTTGAAGCAGCAGTAATCACTGTAGATAAATCTGTTCTTCGAGCGGCTATTGCTGCCGCTCAAGATATACTGGATGGTGCTCAGGTGGGCTCCGAGCCTGGCCAATATCCGCAAGAGGCTGTTACTGCTTTTGAAACTGCCATTGGTGCAGCACAGGCAGTAGTGGAAAACGCTGATGCCACCCAAACCAATGTAGACGATGCTGTGACTGCTTTAGCTACGGCGGTATCCACCTTTGAAGCAGCGGTCATCACGGAATAAACAGCGGGAGGTGGTGAGTGTATGGTGGTAACCCTGGAAGAAGTAAAACTGTATTTAAGGATAGACGGTGATGAGGAAGATACACTCATCACTAATTTTATTTCTACCGCCGTGGAAATTTGCGAGGATATCTTAAGATACCCCTTGTCGGAGTTTGAAGAAATACCGGCGGTAGTCAGGCAAGCGGTTTTGTACTGTGTGGCCAATCTGTATGAAAAAAGGGAAGGAACCCACTATTATCTTAAAAACGAAGGCGGCGGCATGGCTGAAACCGTAAATGTGATGAAACTGATACTGGCAAACCTTCGCCGGGAAAGCTGGTGATGCAGGTGGAGATTGGGGATTTAAGACACCGGATAACTTTCCAGAAACTTACCACTAGCGTCAATGAGAACGGCTTTGAGGTAGAAACCTGGGAGGATTTCAAGACCGTATGGGCGGCAGTGAGCAACCTGCATGGCCGGGAGTACTTTGCTGCCGCCGCTGTCCAGGCAGAGAATACGGTGAAGTTTACCATTAGGTATTTAACGGGTCTGGATACCACCATGCGGATTGTTTTTCAAGGCAAACAGTACAACATCACCGCTATTGACAACATCAAATATCAAAACCGGTATCTGGAAATCAAAGCACTGGAGGTGGTAAGCAGTGGCTAGGGTAGAGTTAGAGGGCTTGGAAGCCCTCATCAATGCCGTTCAAAGGCTGGGCAGCGAGGGCAAGAAAATAGAAAACAAAGCCTTAAAAGAAGCCGGTGCTGTAATGCAAGAGGCCATCCAAAACGAAACTCCAGTGCGGACTGGCAAGCTAAAAGAAAGCATTACCGTTTCCGGTGTGAGAACCCAGGATGGGGTTAAGTATGTAGCAGTGGGGCCGAGTAAGGAAGCCTATTATGGCAAATTTCTGGAACTGGGAACTGTCAAAATGAGAGCTAAACCCTTCATGGCACCGGGCTATGAAAACGGTAAAGACCGGGCCACAGCAACCATCAAGGAAGAACTGCGAAGGGGGCTGGGCCTATGAGCATGAACCAAAATATAATAACGGCTTTAAAGGATATAGGAGTACCGGTACAATTCCAAAACTACACAGGCAAAGCCGATAGCTACATCACCTTTTTCACCTACCTGGATAAACCGGAGCAGCATGCCGATGATGCGGAGTTAATTACTGGCCATTATGTGCAAGTTGATGTGTGGAGCAAAACCGATTACACAGATTTAGTCAAATCAATCCATCAAAAGATGCTGACTGCCGGTTTTACCAAACAGAACTTTTATGACCTGTACGAACAGGATTTAGGAATTTATCACAAAGCCATGCGATTTTTTAAGGAGGTGCTGTAGATGGCACAAGTAGGATTAAATGATTTACACTTTGCTATTCTTACCGCAGATACTAAAGATGAGTTAACCTATGAACCCACCGAAGCCTTGGTGGGAGCCATTAACGCCACTATCAACCCGGCGGTGAATACTCAGGAGCTTTACGCTGATGACCAGCTGTGGGAATCGGTATCGGCTTTAGGCAAGGTGGATGTGGAAATAGAAACGGCGGAACTACCCTTAACTATCCGGGCCAAACTTTTAGGCAATGAGTTGAAAAACGGGGTGCTCATTGAAAAGGCTACCGACGTTCCGCCTCATATTGCTTTAGGTTTCAAGAGTCTTAAGTCCAACGGCAAGTACCGCTATGTCTGGCTCTTAAAAGGAGTAGCCCAGCCCATGGCCGAGGACTTCTCCACTAAAAAGGACAACGTAGAACACAAAACCCCTAAAGTGAAGTTTACCTTTATGGCCAGAGTGCATGACGGTGAGTGGAAGCACACAGCAGACGAAGACGGGCAGGGTTTCACTGGATTTGAAAGTTGGTTCAGTAGGGTACCGGGTGATACCAGTCCAGTAGTGGTTGATAAGTCTGCCCTCATTGCCACTATTGGTGAAGCCGAAGATTTATTAGCTGGTGCAACTGTAGGTACTGGCATCGGAGAATACCCCCAGGAAGCCTACGACACCTTCAGCGACGCTATCGATGCCGCTCAAGCCGTGGTGGATGATGAAAACGCTACCCAAGCCCAGGTCGATGCGGCACTGGCCACTTTAGCCGTAGCGGTATCTGCCTTTGAAGCGGCGATAATTACGGAGGAGGGTTAAACCTTGGAGATTGTACTTAAAACTAATGGCAAGGACAAAACCTACACCGCTGGCTTTATTAGCGCCCGGATGGTGAGAACAACCATTGCCGTATCACAAGAGATAAATTTCGACAATATTGCCCCCGAGGAACTGGACAAATTAATGGATTACATCGTGGATCTATTCGGCAGTCAATTTACCCGTGATGAACTTTATGACGGCCTGGCTTCCAAGGATTTAATCCCCACCATTACCCGTTGTATCAATGAAGTGGTGGGAGCGATGGGAGAGGCCACAGCAGGAAAAAACGAATAGCGGGAAACGCCATGGAGCCCCAAGAGTTTATTGACCGGCTGTATTTGGCTCTTTTAGAACAGGGCTGGACTATGGGTGAGATTGATTCCACGGACATCATTTATTACTTGAAGTTGCTTAACCGAAAACGAGGAACTGAAAAAGTATATATCGACAGTATATTGTAGCGCCTATTGACGGCGTTATTTTTAGGTGGTGAGACAGATGGCAAGTGTTGGTGATCTTAGTGTCCGGATATTCCTAGATTCCCAAGGCTTCCAAGAAGGAATCAGTAAATTAGGCACTGAAATGCGAAAACTGCAATCGGAGTTTAAACTAGCCAGTGCCCAACTTGGTCAACACGGCAGTGAATTAGATAAACTACGCCTTAAATCCGAACACATGACCAAGGAAACAGAGCTGCAAAGGCAAAGGGTGCAAACCTTGGAGGAAGCCCACCGGAAGGCGGTTGAAACCAAAGGTGCTGATGCCAGGGTCACGCAGGAATTAGAAATCAGATTAAACCAAGCCCGTGCCAGGCTGGTGACCATGGAACAGAATCTAAAAGATGTCAATAACCAATTAACCCTGCAATCCTCTAGCTGGGGCAAACTGGGCAAGGAACTGGAGGCTGCCGGGGAGAAACTGCAGGCTGTCGGTAAAAAGATGGAAGCAGCGGGTAAGGAACTGAGCACCAAGGTTACGGCACCCCTGGTGGGTCTTGGAGCATTAGCGACCAAGGCCTCCATTGATTTAGAAACAGCTTTTACCGGGGTTATCAAGACGGTAGATGCCACCGAACAGGAACTGCAAGAACTTAAACAGGGCTTTGAAACCATGGCTAAAACTGTGCCGATTGCTACTACAGAACTCTACGGCATCGGTGAAGCCGCCGGACAACTAGGCATTAAAAAAGAAAACATTTTAAGATTTTCCGATGTAATGGCCAAGCTGGGCGTAACCACAAACATGAGTAGCGACCAGGCGGCAACTGCGCTGGCCAGGCTCGCCAACATTACCCAAATGCCGCAAACCGAGTTTGACCGTTTGGGTGCCACCATTGTGGCCTTAGGCAATAACCTGGCCACCACCGAGGCCGAAATCGTGGAGATGGGGCTGCGTATCGCCGGTGCCGGGAGTCAGGTCGGCTTAACCGAAGCCCAGATTCTTTCCTTTGCCGGTGCTTTAAGTTCAGTTGGTATTGAGGCTGAATCCGGCGGTTCCGCTATCTCCCGAGTCATGGTAGACATGGCTAATGCCGTAGCTTCCGGAGGTCAAAAGTTAGAACAATTCGCCCAAGTGTCGGGTATGTCAGCTAGTCAATTCCAACAAGCTTTTGAAAAAGATGCAGCCGGGGCGATCATCTCATTTATTGAGGGTTTAGATAAAACAGCAAAAAGCGGCGGCAATGTATTTGCAGTCTTAGAGGATCTGGGCCTATCGGAAATCCGGGTTCGTGACGCATTACTGCGGGCATCCGGTGCAGGTGACCTGTTCAGGGAAAGCTTGGAACTGGGTAGTGAGGCTTGGGTAGAAAACAATGCCCTTAACAAAGAAGCGGAACTGCGCTTTGGCACCACAGCTTCCAAGATACAATTATTCAAAAACCAACTACAATTAACAGCCAGTGCTTTTGGAGATGCCTTGCTGCCGGTGATCTCCAAAGCACTGGAAGGGATTACTCCCCTCGTCCAAAGATTCAGCGAACTAAGCGATGGGGCTAAGACGACTATTCTTGTAGTAGCGGGTTTGGCTGCAGCCATTGGCCCGCTATTACTTATTGGTGGCAAGCTTATCGGAGTTATCGGCTCTGTAGCAGGAGTACTATCTACAGTATCCGGGGCTATTGCTGTGGCCACCACCGGAGCAGTTGCAGCAACACCTGCCATTGGTGCCTTAGCCACAGTATTTACAGTTTTAACCGGGCCGGTGGGGATTGCGGTAGCTGCTATTGCTGGATTAACGGTGGCAGGGGTGGCTTTATATAAACACTTAAGTCAGGAGAGCATCCCTGCTATTAAACTGTTTGGTAAGGAAGTATCTGAAGCAACCAAAGAAGCGGTAGGCGGGTTTTTAGAACTGAATGATGAAGCCACCGTTGCTTTAAACCAGCTGTCTTGGAGTGGCCAAGAAGTTACCAAAGAAATGGCCGACAACATTGCCGGTAACTTCTCACAGATGGCTTCTCAAGTGCAGGCGGGGTTGGCTAAACATCATGAAGAGTCCCTGGCTAAAATTAAGGGTTTTGTTGCCGGTAGCACTTCCCTATCCCAGCAGGAGCAGGATGAAATATTAAACAATATGCAGCAGGGCTATGAAAACAGAAAACAAACCATAGCTGACGGGGAAGCCAGGATAAAAACCATACTGGATACCGCTACGGCAGAGAAAAGGGCGCTTACCAAGTCTGAACAGGAAGAAATTAATGCCATCCAAAGGCAGATGGTGGACACCGGCATTCAAGTCCTCTCCGAGAATGAAATCGAAGCCAAAGCCATTATGGAACGGATGAAAGCCCAGGCCGGGGAGATTAGTGTCAAGCAAGCCGCCGAAGTGGTCAAAAACAGCATTGAGCAAAAGGATAAAACCATCAAAGCGGCTAATGAACAGTACGACCGGGTAATTAAGGAAATTATCCGGCAGCGGGATGAAGCAGGCACCATCACCAAAGATCAGGCGGATCGCTTAATCAAAGAAGCCACCCGGCAAAAGGATGACACGGTTAAACAGGCTGAAATTATGCACCAGCGGGTAGTGGAGGAAGCTAAGGCTCAAGCTCAAGAGCACGTTAATCAGGTGGATTGGGAAACCGGCCAGATAAAAACCAAGTGGCAGGCCATGAAAGACGACATCTTCGCCAAAGCCCAGGCCATTAAAGAAAATGTGATTTCCACCTGGGAAGAAATTAAAACTACCACATCCCAGCAATGGGAAAACATCCGCTCTACCATGAGTGATAGGTGGAATGACATTAAAACCAATACCTCCGAAACCGTGGCTGCTATTAAAACCAATGTCAGCACCACCTGGGATGAGGTTAAAACTAAAACCTATGAAACCTGGGACAACATCAAAACCAAAACCGCTGAAACTTGGCAGGCCATACAAAATAAAATTGATGAGCATGGCGGTGGTATTAAAGGTTTAATTAATAGCTACACCGAGGGTTATAAATCCGTTTGGGACAGCGCATTAACCACCATGAAAGAAGTCACCAGCGAGAAGTTTTCCGCTATGGCTGATAAAGTGAACGAATCATTGGATCGGGTTAAAAGTGCCATCAGTAGTGCCATTGACCGGATTAAGGAATGGAACGCCACCAGTGTTAAGGAGAAGGTATTTAGCATTGTGGAGCGCATCACACGGGTAATCAGCACAGTTACTTCCGGTGGTGGGGCTGATGATAACTACAGCGGCACCAGCTTCTTTCCCGGTGGTTTAACTATGGTGGGTGAATTAGGGCCGGAGCTAGTGGCCTTGCCCAGGGGAAGTAGGATTTATAGCGACCACGAAACAAAGGAGATCCTTGGTGGGGATAAAGGCATTACCCAAAATATCGTGATTAACTCCCCCACACCGCTTACCCCGGCAGAAACCGCTAGGCGGATAAAAAATGCATCCCGGCAGCTGGCTCTTGAGTGGTAGGAGGTGAGATTGTGGACAGTGTTATCATCACGAACAAAAACGGCGAAAGCATAAAATTAGGCAATCAAGCCCCTTATTTCCTAGAAAGTATTGATGGTGTTGGCGAAGTACCGGTAGCCCTTGAAAGCCAGAAGGCACCGAAACAGGATGGCTCCACCTTTATTGATAACACATTGGATAACCGGGCCGTTAGCATTGAAGGCACAATTATCACCAAAGGCGATCCTGCTGCGGTGTTGATGGCAAGAAGGAAAATGCAGAAGGTACTAAACCCAAAACTGGGGGAAGTGACGATCACCTACCACCAGGGAAATCAGGTGAAAGAAATTACAGGCATAGCGGAGTCTACACCCATCTTTCCCAGCGGCCAAGGCAGCAAAGGTTTGTATTATCAAAAGTTCCTGCTACATTTAATTTGCCATGAGCCATTTTGGTTAGACCCCTATTTTGAAAGCAGGGAGATGTCTTATCTCATGGGTGGAATTCAATTCAGGCTAATGCTCCCCACCATGTTTTCCTACCGGGGATTCAAGCGTAGAGCCATCAATGGCGGTGATGTGGCAACCCCAGTGGAGATTGAATTCAAAGGGCCAGCGGTGAATCCCACCGTGTCTAACCTAACCACCGGGGAATTTATCAAAGTTAATCGTGAGCTTGAGGAGGAAGATGTGCTCACCGTCAATACCGCCTTCGGGCATAAATACGTGAAGATTAACGGGCAAAATGCCTTCCATTACATTGATCTTAACAGTGTGTTTTGGCAACTGGTACCAGGAGAAAATGCACTAAGCTACACCAGCAACAACGACAGTATCAAGACCAGGGTTCTCGTTAAGTGGAAAAACCGCTATGTGGGCCTTTAGAAAGGAGGGTTTTTGTGGCTGAACACTACAGATTTTTCGACTCAGTTGACGGCGAAGATGAACGCTATTATACCGCCGATGAGTTCGCTGAATACTTCCGCCAGTTTATCAGAAACGGCATCTTCAACGGCTCCGGGGACAACTTGCAGGTAGGAGCACAAGGCCAGGACATGAGAACATTTATTAAACCTGGCTATGCCTGGATTGAGGGTTATCTCTACAAAATTGACATCGAGCCTTTGGAACTTTACCACCCCATGGCCCATGCCAACTACGACCGTATCGACCGGGTGGTGATCAGATTAGATAAGACTTTAGAAAACCGCTATGTGAAAGCCTTTGTGTTAACTGGTACTGCTGCAGAAACGCCCCAAGTACCGGAACTAACCCGTAATGAAAACATCTATGAATTGGCCCTGGCACAGGTAGTGGTACTGGCCGGGAAAAGTTTTATTGAGGCATACCAGATAACCGATGAAAGATTAAACCCTGCCGTCTGCGGCGTGGTCACCCATTTATTTGAACAGGTGGACACCACCGAGCTGTTTAACGAATGGCAGTTATACCTCAATGCCAGGAGAGCACACGGGGATACAGAGTTTGCCGCCTGGCTTGAATATTTGACAGATAAAAAGCAGAATGCCAGTGTTGAGCATGCTGCTTTTTTAGCTATGCTGCAATCAAAGTTCACCGCTTTCCAAAACAACTGGACTAACTGGGTAAACGATAAGCTAACCATTCCGGATGGTGCCTTCTACATCCAGTGGAAAACCTGGTTCGATAGAATCCAGCAAGACTGGGATATTTGGTTTGACCATGAAGCGCAGAGGGTCTGGCAGGACTGGGTAAACGAAAAATTAACGGCACCGGACGGTGAGTTTTACACCCAGTGGAAAGATTGGTTTGAAGAAATACAAGACATCACTAATCTAGTACCATGGAGCCAGTTTAAAGCCCACCGGGACCGCACCGTAAGAGAGGAAACCCATGGCCTACGCTTAAGGGGCGGTAATCTGGAAGTTGAAATCAATGATGGCAAATGGCGCAGGTTGGAAGCGCAACCGGTAATCAACACCTGGGGAGGGATGTAATATGGGCAGTGCCATCAGACTTGCCAAAGGGGAACTACCCACAGAATTTGAGCCTTTATACCAGGTACCCAATGATCGGGTGGTAGTGCTGAAATCAATCATTTTAACCAATTTAACCGATACAGCGCAGACCGTCAGCCTAAAGCTGGCCGGGGCTTATGTGATGCGAGATAAAATTCTATCAGCCGGTGAGTCCTACCAAGCATCGGTATTCGATCAGGTTATTGTATCGTGGGAAGTTATCGAGGGTAAAGCCAGCCACCCGGAAGCGGTGGATTACTATATCAGCGGCAAACTGCTATTGCCCCAGGACATAGCTAGTGAAACCCAGTGGATGCAAGAGCAGTGGGACGCTTGGTGGGCAAATCACCCCGAAGTCTTTGAAGTTGTCTGGGATGCCTGGCTGCAAAGCAAGATTAGGGAACCAGACGGTGAGTTTTACGCCGAGTGGAAAGAGTGGTTTGACTATATTCAAGGACTTAGCTTTGATGCCACTGACCTGGTGCCCTGGACTGCTTTTAGAGACCACGAGGCTGACTTTTCCGCCCATGGGGATCTGGCCAATACCTACCGTTTTGGGAAAGACCACAAGGGGATTTTCACCACCATTGAATGGCACCGGCAAGATGGAACCCTGGCTAAACGGTCCGTACTAAGCGGCGGTAACTCACCACGCTACGAAAACCGTACAGTTACTTATTATGAGACAGACGGTGAAACAGTACGGGCTGTAGTTGTATACAACCAAATATATGACGAGGCAGGAAATTGGATAAAGGAGGTAATGACAGATGAGTGATTTATGGCTGCACGGCTTGGGGCAAATATCAATGGGAGATACGGGAGTTATCCCCATTGAAGGGTTAACGCCAATCATAGCATCAGATGAGATTAAAGGGATTGGACTGCCTTTTGCCCACCACTCCCTGAGAACCTCGTCCAACCGCAAGGGTGTCAATCATTATCATGACGGGAAAGTCTATGTGCTGCACAGCTCAGGTGTGAACATTTATGATGCTGAGTCCGGCGAGGTAATTGCCGATAATGTCCACACAACCTCCAGTGCTCTTATGATCCCAGACTTGGCAGCTACGGATGGTAGCTATTTCCTTGCTCAGGGATCGAGCCTATATAAATACGCTTTAGGCGGCACCTTAATTTGGGAAACTCCAAATATTGGTTCTCCTTACTGTATCGCAGTAGAAACATCTGGTGTTCATATTGGAGTTACTGAATCCTCAACTTATTACGTGAAGAAGTTCAACCGAAACAATGGCAATGTTATGTGGACTTCAAGTAGCCTAAATTCCTATATATACGCTTTAGCGGTGAACAGCAATACAGTTATTGTGGCTGATCAAAGTTATAAGATTTATAGACTAAATCCAAGTAACGGGAGCACGGTATATTCTTACACCATACCTAATTCCAGAAATGCCTATGCTTTAGCTATTGAGCCGGGCACTAACCATTTTTACTCAATAGATAATTACTATACCCTGCGCAAACACAGCTACCAAACAGGCGAGCCAATTTTTGAACGATCTAGTGCCAACACAACTACCGTATACAATATATTCATCGACAGCGAAAACAACATTTATACCGTCTCCAATCGGGAAATCACCAAGCTGGATAATCAACTGGCCGGTTTTATCTGGCGTGAGGATCACAACATTAGCGGTAACCCCATTAATGGTTTTGGCCTTGATAAAGAGCAGGGAAAAATCTATGTGCTGCGCCAGCATTCAGCCCGCATTTTATCTACCGATAAAGAGTGGTCGGATTTTATCCCCCATCAATTTGAAGGTGTAGTAAATTCCATTGATGTGGATATAACCGGTAACTTTTATGGTGCCAGTGATGACTGGACGGCAAGGAAGTTCAATGCGCTGGGTGAGCAGCAGTGGGTATATCGTCATAACCTTGCCTTGAACTTTGTCAAAGCCGATAAGAATGGGAATGTTTATATTGCCGATACCAACCGAACCTTGAAAAAACTTAACCCGTACGGGGTGGAACAGTGGTCCTGCAGCATAACTGGTACAACAGGTGCGGTAACAGATTTAGTGGTAAACAGCGAAGGGGTAATTGTTGTTAGCATTACTTATTTTTACACTTCCGGCTCCAAGGACTATTTAGCCAAAATATCCCCGGAGGGTACTCTTTTAGAGAAAAGAGAAATTGGTACTAGTGGTGTTTTTCGTAAACTGCATCTGTGGGATGACCGCACTGTATTGGCTTTCAACAAGTTGTACGATATCGACACCCTTCGGACTATACGATATTTCAGTACGGCAAGGGCGATATTTGGTAGGCATGGAGATTTTCTCTTTGGTGTTTATGACGATGACATTAGGGTATTCAATAAATATTCTGGTGGGCAGATACACTCTTTTGAAGTAAGCGATATTAACATTACCAACTTCTATTTGCGGGCTGTCCAAGGTTTGGACGGAGCTGTTTACGCCTGGGATAATGATAAGACCTTGGTTAAATTCAATGAAAAAGGGGAGGAATTCTGGCGTTATAAGGCAGTGGAGAAGATTGCAGATGTCAAGGTGGATGACGAGCACAATATCTACCTGGCCACCGGCTACTACATTGAAAAACTAACCCAGACCTTTGGAATCGAAGGTTACGATAAAAATTAAGGGAGGGCTTTAATATGATTTATGTATTTGAAAGCGGCAGTATCGTTTACGATGAGAGTGTTTTGACAGAGGCGGATAAGGCCAGAGCTGTGGCGGTGGAAAAGCTGTCGGAGCAGGAGAAGCCAGTAGGAAAGATCGCCATTATCAAGGCGGACAAGGCAACGGAGACTGTTTGGTGGGAATATGTAGATTCCCCTGCGGCTGTTGAATTTCGAGAGCTTGAAGTTCAAATCCAAGGGCTGCAGATGGCTATGGCGGAACTGACAATATTGTTAGCAGGAGGTGAAGCATAATGACTTTTGATAGAAATTCGGCACTAGTTAAAAACGTATGGGTGCCGCTCATACTGGCCGGGGTTTACACGGTGGAGCAGGTACCGGCACTGGGGAACCTGAAAGCGGCAGTGCAGCAGGTATTAGCGGAAATGGAGTAACACCTTGAGAGGGGTGTTTTTTTATGCAACCGATTAGAATATTATCGCCGGGATTAGATTTATTGGGAGAGGTAGACAACTATCTCTCCTTTACCTTTTGCCGCAGCTACCACTCGCCTGGCGAATTCCAGCTGGTCACGAATCGGAAGGTACGAAATACGGAGCAGCTTGAAATCAACAACCTGATTATGCTGGGTGCAGATACCGGGAAAGTAGGCATCATCCGCCACAAAGAAATCAAGGCAGGTGAACGGGGAGAAGAAATGCTCACCATCAAGGGTTACGCATTGGGGACTATCCTTAGTCAGCGCATCACCATCCCACCTGTCGGGCAAGCCTACGACATCCTGGAAGCCAATGCGGAAACGGTCATGAAACACTATGTGCGGCGGAACTGTCTACAGATATCGGAGATGGAATTTCCGTTTCTTGTGATTGGTGATGACCAGCAAAGGGGAGAAATCATTAAATGGCAAACACGATACAAGAACCTGGCTGATGAACTGGAACAGATAAGCACACTCACCGGCCTTGGTTGGCATATCTATCCGGACTTCAATGCAAGGAAGTGGGTATTTGACATATACAATGGAAGGGATTTTTCCGCCAGCCAGCAAATAAACCCGCTGGTTATCTTCTCACCAGAGTTTGATAATATCAGAAGTCAGGAATTTATTGATAGCTTGGTGGGCTTTGGTAACTATGCAATCGTAGCTGGTCGAGACGAGGGAGCCAATAGAGAAATCATGATGCTGGGCAGCGATGCTACTGGTCTGGATCGCCACGTTATCTTTGTTGATGCCAGGGATGTTAAAGATACTGCTGACCTGCCAGCAAAAGGTGAAGCAAAGTTGGCTGAGCATCAACGGGTCATTTCCTTTCAAGCCGAGGTTTTAACTGCTGGGCCATTTAAATATCAGCAGGATTGGGATGTTGGGGATGTTGTGACCGTTCAAAACAAGGACTGGAACGTGACCATGGATACCAGGATTACTGAAGTGCAGGAAATCCATGAGGCCAGTGGCTTCAAACTGAACGTCACATTCGGCAACAACCTTCCTACCCTCCCCCAGAAGTTAAAAGCGGCCCTGGGGGACTTCAAAACAGAAAGCACACGATAAGGACATCTTTGACAGGTGTCTATTTTTTATGAAAGAAGGACGATTGCATGAAAGATATCATTCATACCCTGCAGCTGGCTTTTACCGCTATTGGCGGCTATATCGGTTGGTTCTTGGGTGGCTATGACGGTTTAGTATTAGCCTTAGTGGCTTTTGTGGCCATTGACTACATTACCGGCCTGATGGTGGCAGTTATCGAAAAGAAACTTTCCAGTGAGATCGGCTTTCGGGGGATTTTCAAAAAGGTACTCATATTTTCCTTGGTGGGCATAGGTCACATTATCGATTACTATCTGATTGAAAAGGGCAGTGCCGTTCGTACCGCTGTGATATTTTTCTACCTGTCCAATGAAGGCTTGAGCATTATGGAAAACGCCGCCAGGGTTGGGTTGCCTATACCGGAAAAATTGAAATCGGTATTGCTGAACCTGAAAGAAGACAAGGAGGGACAACATGCTGCACATAAATAAGAAGCTTATAAAATATAACCACTCTAGCAGGAACGGCCAGTCTATCAAGTACATTGTCGTTCACGATACCGGCAATCCACGGGCAGGAGCTGATGCGGAGGCTCACTATAAATATTTTAACGGTGGAGATCGGCAAGCCTCAGCCCACTACTTTGTGGATGATAAGAGCATACTGCAGCTGGTGGAGGATTCCCAAGCTTCCTGGCACTGCGGTGACGGTGGCGGGAAATATGGCATTACCAACAGCAATTCCATCGGAGTAGAAATTTGCATTAACGCTGACGGGGATTACGAAAAGGCAGTGGCCAACACGGTGGAGCTGGTCAAACACCTGATGGGCAAATACTTCATTCCACCGGAAAGGGTGGTCAGGCACTATGACGCCAGCCGGAAAATCTGCCCCGGTACCATGCGGGAAAACAACTGGGCCAGGTGGCATACTTTCAAGAAGTCATTGACCGAACAGCCCAGGGATGAATTGGCAGAAGCCTTAAAGATTCTAGTGGCCAAAGGAATAATTAATACACCTGAATACTGGCAACAAAACGCCAGGGAAGGAAAAACCGTAAACGGAGCCTATGCCGCTGCCTTAATTGAGAGGATGGCGGCATTATTATTGGAAAAACACCCGCCGCCTTGAAGATAAAAGCCTTGGACGAAAACCAGTCCGGGGCTTCTTTTTTTTTAACGCCCGAATACTTAACTTTTCTTGTTAAATCTTTAGGTAATTATAACTTGATGTTATCCCAATGTAACGGTAATATGCTACCTACCAAAGGAGGGAGAGAAATGCTCTTAAACCAAGCAATCGAGGGTTTTGCAAAGTACATGCACCTTATTGATAGATCGCAGGAAACCATCCGGGGCTATGCCATAGAATTGAAAGGGTTTAATAACTTCTTGACTGTCAAGCACAACTGCCCGGTGTATTTAGAAGATATTGTGCTGCAGGATTTGGAGGACTATTTGCTCTATGAAAAGGAAAGAGGCTCAGCATCAGCCAGCAGGAGCCGGTCGTTATATATTTTACGCAGCTTTTACAATTACTGCTGCAAGAAAGACCTCTGCACCAAGAACATCGCCAGCCTTTTGGAGCCGGTGAAAATCAAGCAAAAGGAGCGGGAGTTTATCACCGAGGATGAACTGAGAGAATTGGTAGCCGCCATTGAGCAACCAGTCATTAAAACTGTAGTCCAAGCCATGTTTTATACCGGCGGTCGGATTTCGGAAATGATAAATTTGAAACTGAATGACGTGGATTTAGAAGGCAAAGTGCTGCACATCATTGACGGCAAGGGCGGCAAGGATCGGGATGTGCCCATCAATGATAAACTCCACCAGATTCTCACCCATTACCTAAAGCACATCCGGAAGGCGGATTCCGACCGCTTCTTTGCATTGGCTAGAACCGGCAAGGTTTCCGACAGTTATATCAATCGCTGCATCCATGATGCGGTAGAACAGTTGGGCTGGAGTAAAACCATCAGCGCTCATGTGCTTAGGCACTCCTTTGGCTCGAACCTACTGGAGAAGGGGGCCTCGGTGGTCAGTATCCAAAAACTCCTGGGCCATTCAAGCCTTCGGGTAACATCCAGATACCTGCACCAGGACACGGGCAAGCTTACTGAAGCGGTTAATCTTTTGTAGGGAAGGAGAAACACCATGAAAAAGCCAATTTATGATGAGAAGGTTAAGCAGATTATTGAAATGTTAAAGTTTAAAACCAGGGATGAAGTGGCGGCAGAGCTGAAGTACAAGAGTTGGAAGAGCCTTGATATGTACATGCGCCGGAAGAATTTTGCCTTTGACAGCCAGCAGGGTCAGTATTTTCCTATGCGGAACAGACTGGAAAAACCGGACCCCAAAAGCTACGCACCCACCAAGGTAGCCAGCATCATTACCGCCTTTGAGATGGAAGGAGCAGACCCCAGGCTGGTGGCCAAGCAGGAGGGCTTTCAAGACCACAAGGAAATGGCTGAGTATATGAAAACCAAGGGCTACGAGTGGAACGTCCATAAAAACAACTACGTTAAGACGGTGGGCAGGATTGATGTGCCGGAGCCGGTCAGTCAATCAATGCCAGAGCCAATACCGGGACCAACTGCTCAACTAAATAACGGGGAAATACCGGAAGGGCTTGGGGAATATTTGCCCTTCCTCCGCTTCCTCTATGAAAACCGGGATGAACTATATCAGCTAATCACCGGCACCAGGGAGGATGGCATCATTCCACGTTACGCTGTTCCAGGGGAGGTAAGGACTAAGGCCATTTATATGAGCGAGGTTGTCGCCAAGCTGGCTGTGGAATTTAGCAAAGAAAAGAAGGTCGCTTTAAGGGGAGTAATGGAAGGGGCGTTAGTGGAATACCTGATGAAGTATGGGTTTAAGCGGGAAGTGGAAACGCTCTTAAGAAACCAGTAAAAATATTTATTCCACGAGTGTGTTTTTATGGTATAATAGATGTGGAGTATTGTAGGGAAAAAGGTGATATAATGCCGACCATTTGTATGTTTTATGGGATAATTATAAGAATGTATTGCGCCCCTGGTGAGCATAACCCGCCTCACTTTCATGCATATTATGGGAAGCATAAGGCGATAATTGATATAAATACTTGTGAACTAACTAATGGGAGTCTCCCTAAAAAACAGCTTAAACTTGTCCTTGCTTGGGCAGAATTAAGACAGGAAGATTTATTGGCAAACTGGGTGTTGGCAATGAATAGCGAATTGCCGTTTAAAATTGAACCTTTGAAATAGAGGTGATGAATTATGTATGTGTCTGTAGTAGGAGTTGAACCTTTGGAGAGCTATAGACTGCTTTTAACCTTTGAAAACGGAGAAAAAAGGTTATTTGATATGACGCCTTATCTGAACAAAGGAATTTTTAGGGAATTAAAAGACAAGAATTTATTTAGATCGGTTCGGGTGAGTTTTGATAGCATAGAGTGGAGCAATCAAGCAGATATTGATCCCGAGGTTCTTTACGAAAAAAGTGTAGCATATCAGTGATTTATAAGAAAATCTATTATGAATAATTATCTAATTTCTCCTAACCTTATGGAACCTGCTAATAATTATATCCATTAAGACCACAATGAAAAGTTAACAAACCCCTCAAGCCCTTGTCCCATGCGGGTTTTCGGGGTTTTTAATATACAGGAAACCAGAAGCTTTAGTGCTATTAACGCTAATAAGTTAGCGGTAACATTCAGTGCTCCCGTAACCGATACCAGTAAAGCCGTTTTCTCGGTTAAAAGGGGTACTGTTGCTGAGGATGTAAAAGCTGCTACATGGAATGATGACAAAACCGTAGCAACTTTAGAAAAAACATCTGGCAATTTCATTGCTGGAGATTATACTGTAACAGTTTCTGGGTTGGATTTGGAAGCTGGTAAAGATACCGCAACCACTACCGTTGCTGCTGAAACAGTTCAATCCATTGAGATTGCGAACAACGCTCTTCAGAAATCAGCAACTGCACCACTCACAATTAAGTTCACAAATCAGTATGGTACAGAATCAACCATTTCCGCTTCTGACGCAAAATTAACTATCACTGCTTTTGACACAACCGCAAATGCTACAATCAACCAAGTAGTTGGCAAATTCCAATTAAATGCAGCAGGTGCTACTCTTAAAGACCAGGTTGTTGTCACAGTTATGTACGGTAGTGTTAAGGCTACCAAGACTTTAGAAGTAGTCAATACAGCAACCGTTTCTAGTGTAACATTAGGTGCAGCACAGCTGCCTACAGGCAAAACCATGTTCACCCCTACTGGCACTAAGAATGTTGAAGTAACTTATACCGCGAAAAACACCTTAAATGAAGATTGCAAACTTGTTACTGGTGATGTAGGCAATGGTGTGATTTTCAAGTCTTCAGACGAAACCATTCTGCCTGCTGCTAATGTCTCGGTTGATGCCAACAACAAAATTATCATCAGTGCGTTCCTGAAAGCTGGCACGGTTAAGCTGACAGCACTTTGCCCGGCTTCTGGAGAAAGCAGTAACATTGACATCACAATTAACGAAGATACTAGTGCACCATACTCAATAACTCTGGAAAAAAATTCAGCATCGTTTGCTGCCGGAGCTATAACTCCCATATACATTAAGGCAACTGTTGCTGACAAGTATGGCACAGCTATTGCGACCAAGGATCTGAATGCTGCTGATTACACTGTAACTGCAGATAACAGCCAGGTTGTCGGTGCCACCGTTATTTTTACTGCTGATGCTGGATACGAAGATTGCGTAAAAATCACTCCTGCCGCCTCAGCGGTTATGGGTGCATCTTCAGTCGTTACTATTACTGTAAATGCTTCTGGCCAGAAAGCACAAGTGACAGTAACAGCTAATGATGCAGCAACTCCAACAACTATCGACACTAAGAAAGATACTACTGTAAGTAACAATATGTTAGTCGGTGCAACTCAGACATTGCAATTCGATTGCAAAGATCAGTATGGTAATGCGGCAGTAGACAGCGCTTCCTGGAGTGTTCATTACGTTACCACTGACAACACTGTAGTTTCCTTGAATAAAACTGATGATGCGGATATTACTACTGTAAGCGTTGTAGCTACTGCGCTGAAGGAAGGTACTGCTACTGTTAAAGCTCAGCTGATGAAAGACGGTGTGGCTGTGGCAGAAAAAGCCTACACCTTTACAGTTGCTAAGAACGACAGTGGGACTGTAACTTACAGCATAGGTGATATCCCGACACTGTACCATAATGCAGGAGCTGCTGCTGTTGATGCAGCCGCTGTTGACGCCGGATACGCTAAGGAGATCAAAGTAACGGCTACTGATGCCAGTGGCAATACTTATACAGTTCCTGTATCGAGTATAGTTAGCGTAGCTACTGATAATGCTCAAGTTGTAACTGGGCTGGTAAATGGCAAATACTACATTGATACTAATAACGTAGTTGTTGCTGACAAAGATGTCACTGCTAAGTTGACAGTGATTGTCAATGCTGCCGACACCGTGAAAACTCTGTCTAAAGATGTAACGATTTCCAAGGATGCTTCTCAGGCAGTTTCTGTTACATTCAAGAATGTTACACCGAGCGTTACTAATGCTAAAGCCACGACAACCAAGGATGTTGAAGAGTACACCGTAGCAAATGCTGCTGGATATAACAATGCCGACCAAAGCGGAGCTCAGGACGTTTTTGTATGGGTCACTGACCAGTTCGGTGGATATTCCTTAAGTGGTACTGAAACAACTTTACTCGCTCCTATGGACGGTGTGACCGGTATGGCAACCGATACTGTTGCGGTTGCTGGTGGAGCAGTTAGTGTAACTGAAGTTGGTGGCGATACCACATTCACCAAGGACAGTGCGAAATTCCGCGTGATCGCTTCTTCAGGTGCATATTCTGACTACATTACCGTTACTGTAACTGATGGTGTTCTGCCGACTGTCGCAACTGCTATAACAGCACAGATTGCGCATGGTGATTCTGCTAAGGTTACATTCTCTGAAGCATTATCTGCTGCTGGCAAGACTGCTGTTGAGACTGCGATAGATGCGGCAAAAGTGTCAGGAACATTGACCTTTACCTGGAACGCTGCAAATACTGAATTAACAGTAGCAAACACCGATGGCGCAAATGATACTGCTTTTGCTGCTGATGTAACAGCAAATCTTACAGACGTTGCCGGTAATGTAAACAATGCTCAGAAAGTAGTTGATTTGCCGTAAATGATTTAACAAAGAACGTACCAGGCATTTAACTTATTAGTTGTAAACGCGTGCCAATGGTCTGTGCCCCCGGGGGTTAAATCCTCTGGGGGCACCTCTTTGTAAGAAATGCACGGGTCGGATCTGGCCGAGGCCTGGCGGCCCCATCCAGTTCCTCCCAAAAGGGGACAGTCCCTCGCTGCGTTAACAATTTAACACATTAAAGAGCTTTTCAGCCGGGAGGTCCCAAGCGGATCGCCCGGTTGTCTTCTTTTTGTGTCATGCCCCCCCCTGAGTTGGCTGTCAGAACCAGCACCAAAGACGTCGGAACCATTTTGTGAAGTCTACAACACCAAGGCTACCTTCTTTTCTAGCCTTCCAGCACTGTAATTGTCCTCACTGTGCTCACCGAACAATATTCAAATGTCAAAGAGCGAAAAAAATTAACCTACCCAACCAGCTAAACCCGGCTAAAGTCTTAACACTAGGTTTAGAAAAATTTGAATACAATAATTTGTAACTTAAGTCAAAAAAAACCTAGATTTCTAAAATTTAATATGTATAGCTAAGTATAGTATAATATGTCGAAAAATACAACAGGTAATAAGTGCCATACAAGCATTTTATAAATCGGTTTTTCCATTTGTATATAAGGTTTAACCGACCTTTTTGTTTCTTCCATAGAAATATACGTTGCACAGGTGAGATTTTGTGGGTATAAAAAACGAGGTAAATATTGGCAAGTGGTGTCGATGCTCGGGTCGGTTTCGGGAATCCTAACTGGCTCCCAAAACCTCCCAAAAGGGGACAGTCCCCCACTGCGTTAACAGTTTAGCGAGATAAAGAATTTAACAGCCGGGAGGTCCTACGCGGATCGCCCAGCTGTTTTCTTTTTTTGTTCTCCCTTATGCTCGTTTTTTCCCTTTCAGCCCTGGAATCGGTCCAGCAGATAGCCAGCATGAATTGTTGTGCCCCCGGTGGTATTCAATTGTCAAAGGACAGGAATGAATTTAACTGACCGGTTAAATAATAGCATTTTGCTTTAAGTGCTTAGGATTTAACAACTACATTATAACGAAAGAATATTAAGCATTCTTTTCTGAGGGATGAACATATATTTCAAAATTGTGAACAATTGTTACAAGACAGGAATCCTGTCCTGAAAAATGAAGTGCACGGGTCGGAATCTGGACGGGGCTCGAAAAGCCCCATCCAGTTCCTCCCAAAAGGGGTCAGTCCCGAAGAGCACAAGGGGACAGTTCTTTTGTGTCATCCAATTAGTCCCAATCAGCTAACCAAGGCCAGTGCGGTCCCACGTGGATCGCCTGGCCTGTTTTTTGGCTGCCGTGTGGGTGGGGATATAGGAATTGTGAGCCAGCCGGGTGGGTGGGAATATAGCCAGCCAAGCAGGTTGGCCGGATAGGAGTTATCTGGCTTACCTGGGGGGCTGGCAACACAACACAACGGGATGGCTCTTTTGTGTTGTTGTTTCTACCCACGCATGTTACCATATAGTCAAGGGGCATCGAAATGGCAAGAACGGCCAGTAACGAAAGGCGTAGCAGTCAACATAAAGGATAGTCTTATATATCAAACAAGGGGACGGTTAACATTAATGTGCAACTGCGGGAATAAGTGGATAATTTTATTCATTCTTCTGTGTTAAGCATTATCATGATTGTTTTCTGTCATAAAATCCACTAGCATTGTATTCCTTAACAAGGGTTTGTCGTTCTCCTTTTTGCCCCTTTTACCTCCGTTCTTTAGTTTTAAGTCTTATGGAGGTATTGTCGCATGTTTCAAGAGGCGTAACCATGTACTTTCGGATTGAGTGCTTACATATAGTCGGGGTAGCGTGGCGGAAGGCCAAAGTGAGAATCGGAGAAAGAGAGCAAATACGGTTCAAAAAGAAGGTAGTAGTATGAGGATATTTGAATTTAGTGGGTTGAGAATACTTCATAAGAATATGAAGCAAAAAAAAGAAAAGAGGGCAATATTCCCCTTTGATTATAATGGAAAAAATTTTAGCTGTATCTTTTTGACGGACATATTACCTTATCGGCTATATTTGACAACACTTGGCATCAATCCTGAAGTATTTGAACTGGAAATAAAAAAAGGGTATAGAGTTAAGTGTTACATGGAAGATTACAAAAAATTAGTTGCATATCTTGAATTAGAATATGACCCCAACCATAAATTTGCTCCAATCGATTTTTTTAAGGCTTTAAATCGAAAAATACCAAAGGAGTTTCAGCGGAAACCAAACTATACGGATGTCATAAGGGCTGCTTCAAAAAGGAGGAACATTGAGGAGGCTAGCAAGATATATTTTTGTGGTTGGAAAAGGAATCCAATAGGAAAAACGGTCAGCGATAAAAATTACGAAAAAACAAAAAGTGCATTTGGAGAAGAAAAAGCCGAGATGAGTAAAAGTAAAAATATCAGTTCATGCTGGACTGATATTCAAGATGAAGAAAACATAAAAAAATTAAGCGAGATAGTTACAATGTAGTAATATAGCTGCGCAGAACATGAAGAATTGTTGCCAATACACATATTTTTGCTATCATGGATTCTATCTCATTATACCAGGACAACCATCCAAACAGGTAGGCCTGATAGGGTATATCGGCTTACCTAGTTGGCTGGTTATTTTATTTTTAACAACTGCCCCGTCGGAACGTATCAGAGGTCATTTAATCGTTAAGGTTCTCAAGGTAATAAGAGGTGAAGCGTGTTTTAAATAGTATATTTACCTAAAGGGGGGATAACATGAATTTATGGGAGGCCTTCGACAAAATTGATGACCATCTAAAGGACAAGTTGCTTACTATTCCTCCTTACCCTTGTGTCTCCGGGAAAAAGGTTGAGGAATTATTAGGCTGTTTAGAAAATCCGGATCCGGCTTGGGGAGGGCTGGAGGGAGAAGTGTTAAGGATGGTAATTAATCCATGGCAAAGAGCATATCAGATTGAATATAGGTTTAAACCCTCGAAGATATTGAGCCGTTTAACGAAAGTGATTGAAAGCGCTACCTATGATCTAATGATCGGCAATTATATATGCTCATATTTGACCCTGGTGCCAGCCGTAGAAGTTGCATTAAGAGAGTGGGCTATCGAGCACCCGGAAATAAAATCTGCAAACACAAAAGGTGAGTTTAGCATACTTGTTTTTGGGAAGTATTTAGTAAAATATTTGGGGGAGAGGAATGATGAAAGGCGATCTAATCCTGATTTCCAAAACTGGATTCGCAACCAAATTAAATATCTGGAGTATATGATCAAAGAAGTGTTTTACCAGAATTTTGCCGGTTCTAAAAAAGGCGTGAAGCGGGAATTTAATAGAAATAGGGCTTTGCACTTCCTTGAGTATATGGAGGAGCCGGACGTCTTACGTGACAATAATACCAGGGTTTTACTATTACTTGATATTATTGCGGAATTATATCTTAGCCTAGACACTAAATTATACACTGATAACACCTTCTATGCTAATTGGCAGGACAACACTGACCTCAATCTTAGGTGGAAAATATATCTTAAAAACAAATTGGAAGCCATAGATTTTACGGATATTAACATAATAAGGTTTGCCTTTATCACGGAGGATAGAAAAGTGCGTTTAACAGATGAGATGAAGCAGCATTTCATAAAACAAAAGGATGGCCAAATACACCTTATCACTAGCCGAAGGAAGGGTGGGTTAAAGAAGTGAAGGAAGCGGGCTAGGAAGCGTATCGACACGGAATAGCCTTGGCTTTAGTCTGGTTTCGACAAACAGTTGTGGCAATGCAGGGGTTGGAGGTTCTTAGGCTACCGGTTAGCCAAGCAGGTAGGCTAATTGGAGTTTCCTATTTGACTACCTACCTGGCTGGTTACTTTGATATAATCGGGTAGAGGTGAAATTCCATGGTAGCAAAAATAGGCGTAGGGATATGTGTATTGGCGGCAATCCTTCTCTACGGTGCCGGGATATTATTCTGGTTAGCCATAATATCGGCATTGGTTATTTTGATTGCCGGGTTTGCCGGAGCATATATTGCCGCAATACCGGAAATGAGAAAAACCGATGATAAAGCAAGGCAGATGGAATTTGAGGGTGCTAGTGGAGAAGAAATAATTGCGTTTATAGACAGGCCAGATGATCCGGCGAGCTATGAATTCGACCCTATTCCAGTCTGGGCCCCGGCGATATCCTTGATAGGTGTAATAGCCGGGGTGGGATTATTGGTTGCCGGGGTTATTATTAGGTTTGGGTAGGGAGCCTGCTGAGCGGGAGGGCTCAATTTGGGTCCAATTAGCTTACCTAGTTGGCTAGCAAATTATTACCCCCAGCAAACCTTGGTGGCAATCAAGGGGCTGGGGGCTTTCATCATACCAATTGGCCTTTCCTAAATCAAGGGTAGGTATGATAACAATTCCATGGGGCTTTAGAATAAAACCAGCCAAGCAGGTAGGCCTGATAGGATTTATCGGCTTACCTAGTTGGCTGGGATGATTACCGTTGTGCTGGGGGCCAACTAAAAAATAGATGGATGGGATTAGCTCCTGGGGCTAGTGATGAAGAAATTATGGGCTGTATTGATTGACCGCCGGGCAGTAATTGTGAAGTAGTACTGCGGTAATTGCCTGGGTAGCGATAATGGTGGGTATTTTTGGGTGGGATACAAGGGAGTTGTATAATTGGGTACTTTCCTGCAATATAGTTTTAATTACTTGGTAAAACTGAAGGGTTTTCAAAAATAATGTAGAATAATTTACCTAACGGTTCAGAGTATTCAGACCTAATTATGGTCCTTAAGGTTTACCGAATAAATGAGTGGTGGGGCACTTTATTTGCCATAGGATACAAGAAGATAGAAAAAGGGGGGTGTTTTGATGAGATATGAGGACTTAAGTCAGGATATAATTTCCAACCTAAAAAACAACGGTATTATTTGGGATGAACATAGGAGAGTCTTTTTTACGAAACTACATAAGGAATTTTATTTAAAAGGGATTGAAGCTAAATCAGAAGATTATTTAGTTGAATTCTGCAACTTGGTTGAACATCTTAGAAGCCATCTTGAATACGGGGTAAACATTGGTTGGGCTGACTCAGAGCTTAATAAGTATGTCTATAGACTTCATAAGGAAAATTTGAAGAAACAGTTTCCGCTTACAATTGATGCGTTATCCAGGTTTTATGATGACAGCGATATTATTTCTTTTTATAAAAATGTACTTAGAGCAAAAAACCCAGCAATTATTGATTTGATTGGGACAACCGGTGCCGGGAAGACTACGTTCTGCCAGCAATTTGTTGATGCTCGGGTCGGAAGCTGGACGGGGCTCAAAAAGCCCCATCCAGTTCCTCCCAAAAGGGGACAGTCCCCCACTGCGTTAACAGTTTAACGAGATAAAAAATTTAACAGCCGGTAGGTCCCACGCGGATCGCCCGGCTGTTTTTTCTTTACGTAATGCTCATTGGACAAAACCGCTAACGCGGTGGTAAAACCTTTGAGGTTCTTGAATAATCATCTGGCCCATTGCAAGATTATAGTAATGGTAATACTTTCTTTTGGTCTGTGAGGAGAGTGCGGTATGGAAAATAAAGAACAGGTTTTACTACGGATGAAAGAAGACATTCTGCTTAGAGGACTGTCAAAAAACACACTTGAGAGTTATACATTAAATGCACGGATTTTTCTTGAACATTGCAACCGCCCGGTGGAACAGCTAAATGAATATGATATCCGCAATTTTTTATGGTATTTAATCAACGAAAAAAGGTTCTTCCGCACTTTTGATACAAGGCCCATAATCACCTTTATAGTTCGTTATATCCTAAAAACAACAATCATGCTTAAATAGCTCATGTATACTTCATAAGACAATGCTGGTCTTCTTATTGTTATTATGCTAAAATCCTTCCATGAGCAAAATATTGATTATCCAAGAACGGAAAATAACTACTGAAGACATTAAGTTCATTAAGGAACTTATGGACTCTAATCCTACCTGGCTGCGTACACGGTTATCCAGAGAGCTTTGTGCCCTTTGGGACTGGCGAAACGCAAAAGGCCAGTTGAAGGATATGGCCTGTCTTGCTCTTCTTAAGAAACTGGAAAAGCACGGCTTCCTAACTTTACCCCTTTCCCAACAATGGGGCCGAAAGGGTAATGAAAAAAAGGTTATTAATTACATACCCCATTTAAAATCCAGTATCACCAGTGCACTTGATAACGTCCTCCCTTTGCAGATAAAGCCAGTTGAAGGTAAAGACGAGCTTAGCCTTTTAAAGTGTTTTTTTGATCAATATCATTACCTGGGGTGGAGCGGCACAGTCGGTGAAAACATGAAATACATGGTTTGGGATTATAAACAAAATCCCTTGGCCTGCCTATTATTTGGTGCAGCCGCCTGGGCATGTTCTAACAGAGATCAATTTATTGGCTGGGATGCCCGAACTCGTAAAACAAATATTCATCTAATTACTAATAATACACGTTTTCTAATCCTACCCTGGGTGAAAGTACGTTACCTGGCTAGCCATATTCTGAGTCAAATTATCCGCCGTATTAGTAAAGATTGGTACGACAAATACGGTCATCCTGTCTATTTACTGGAAACATTTGTTGAGGCACGCCGCTTTCAGGGTATCAGCTATCAGGCTAGTAACTGGGTTTATGTAGGTAAAACGCAGGGACGAGGTCGTAACGACCGTCACCATAATTCTTCCCGGGTGCCTATAAAAGACATCTATCTCTATCCATTGGCCGGAAATTTCCGAGAGGTGCTCATGAAAAATGAGTAATTCCCTGCCGATTATGCCTTTGGCCGATGGTCTTAAATTAGTTGTAATGAAGCAGGAAGCCGGGACTATCCACTTGGTAATGGAGATGACTAGTCATTTTGCAACATGCCCTGTTTGTGGCAAAGCTTCAAATAAAATCAGAAGCTTTTATAAACGAACTTTGCGCGATTTAGCCTGGTGTGGCACTCCGGTGATAATCCGTCTTACTGCTCGCCGATTCGCCTGTATTGATAGGGACTGTCAACAACGGATCTTTTGTGAGCGAATACCTGAACTAGTCCCGGCCCATGGACGGCGCACCGCACGTTTTACCGAAACGTTATCCGCTTTAGGCAGGGCTAGCAGCGCTGAGGCCGCCACCCGCCTTGCCCGCAATTTAGGATTATCTACCAGTGCTGATACTGTTTTGCGTGCTATCCGTGCAACCCCGGAACCTAAGATGCCTACCCCGCGTGTGTTAGGTGTAGATGATTGGGCATGGCGAAAAGGACATTCCTATGGTACTGTTCTTGTTGACTTGGAAACACATAAGGTAGTTGACCTATTACCTGACCGGCAAGTATCTACGTTACAACAATGGTTGCAGGGCCACCCGGGCGTGGAAATAATTAGCCGTGACCGTTCCCAGTCTTATGCTAAAGCAGCTCAAATGGGAGCACCAAATGCACAGCAAATTGCTGATCGCTGGCATTTGCTAAAAAATCTTGGTGAGGCTTTGGAACGTTGGTTTCACCGGCTTCAGCCCAAATTGTCACAAACCGTTTCAGCAGTGGAACCACGTAATCAGGTCACAGATAATTCCTCAACCGAACCAACACTGGGTCAGTATAACCGGCAGGTGCGTTTTGATGAGATTCAAAACCTAAAAAAGCAAGGCCTGTCCCTTCGAAAAATTGCAAGAATCTTAAAACTAAGCCGTAATACTGTTCGCAAATATGCTTCTGTAGAACAATGCCCGCAAGCGGCCCAGCGTATACCTTCCAAAACACTGTTGGATAACTACATAGGCCACCTCCAAAAACGATTAGCTGATGGCTGTCTCAATGGTCGTATATTGTTTGAAGAGATTCTAACTATGGGCTACCAGGGATCTCGACCTACTGTAGCCCGCTGGATAAGAGAACAAAAGAGCATTGATCATAAAGATGAGGAGCAGCCTAAAACACAGGTCAAAGCAATTGCACCACGAAAGCTTCAATACTGGTTTTTGACACGATTACATAAATTGCCCCGAAAAGCAACAAGAACATTAACTAAACTCCTTGCGGATATTCCTGAGTTGCAACGGGGGTATGCTCTTGTTCACCAATTTCATACTATGGTGCGTTGTCGAGCTGGACATACTCTCCCGGCATGGTTAAATGCCGTACATAAAAGTGGAATTCCTGAACTCAAGAAATTTGCCGTTTCGCTAAATAAGGATTATGATGCTGTCTATGCTGGCTTGACTGAGTCATGGAGCCAGGGGCCTGTAGAAGGAATCAATAACCGTTTGAAACTAATCAAACGTTTAATGTTTGGCAGAGCAAGGTTTGATTTACTTCGCAAACGGGTTCTTCTAACTCTATAAACCTGAAAATAACTTGTATTATAAGCATTGCTAATTAGCATCAAAAGTGCGGAAGAACCCGAAAAAAAAGCCTTGCCTGGAACTGTTAATACTTATAGTGCAGCTATACGCTTTCTCTTTGCCGTAACCCTTAATCGTACTCTTAATTATCTTCAAATTCCACGCCAGAAAAAACGTAAAACATTTCCGGAGGTTTTAACAAGAGAAGAAGTATTCTCAATTGTTGAGAGCTGCGAAAACATTAAACACAAAGCCATGCTGACGGTTGTATATAGCTCAGGTCTACGTGTAAGTGAGGCAGCGGCACTCAAAATGCAGCATATCGATTCAAAAAACATGCGCTTATTTGTAGAAGGTGGCAAAGGGGGTAAGGATCGATACACCGTCCTTTCGGCAACCTGCCTTAGTGTCTTACGAGAATACTGGAAGAGGTACCGCCCGAAACATCCGGAAGGCTGGCTCTTCCTTGGAACGTATAGTGTATCCCATATTGTAGCGGTTCACGCTCCTTGGCGGTAAGCTAATCACGACAAAGTCATTGAACAACGATGGTAAGGTCACCGTCACTGGCGCTAAATGTTCATGTTTAAAAATTAGTGCCAATGGCGAATGGTTTTAATTCTTTAAGGAAGTCATCGCCACTGGCATTGGTCCTTCTGTTATTAAATTAATTCATCGTCTTCGAGGCCTTTTTGTACCGCGTCTGCGTCAATTGTCGGGCTATCGGCCACGACTGCCGCTACAATGGCATACCGGCATATATTGTTAATGCGCCGAGGAATGCCTTTGGAAAACTGATAGATAAGCTGTACTGCCGCATCCGTAAATATTTGCTTGTCCAGCCCGGCCACTTTTAGGTGATGCAAGATATAAGCGGCAATTTCGTCTTCCCCCAAGCACGGTAAGCGATAGTGTACATTAATCCTCTGGCGGATGCATTCCAAAACCTGAAGGCGCAGTATTTCGGCCAACTGGGGCTGACCGGCAAGTACAACCATTAAAGGTGAAAAGGAATCTGGTTGATAGTTAAGAACAAACCGAAATTCGCTGAGCATCTGCACCGTTAGCTCCTGAGCCTCGTCGATCACCACTACCGGTTTTATTCCTTTCTGGTGTAATTCCAGCATAGCCTGTGCCACTAAGCGTTTGTTTTCGGAGAAACCCCTGCTTGGCCGGATATTAACCTGGTAGAGTAAGCTCTTGTAGAACTCCGCCGGTGAAAGCTGTGAACTAGCCAAGTAAATATAACGATAACGAGAAGCCTCCAGGGATTGCATAACAGACCGGATAGCCGTGGATTTGCCGGAACCAACTTGCCCTGTAATCACCGCTAAAAGCCGGTCTTGATGACATGCCTGAGTCTGGCCAGGAGTTCACGGTGTCCTTTGGACACGAACACTTCCTTAGGGGATAATTCCCGGGAGAAAGGCTCCCGGTTAAAAGAGAAATAAGGGCTATTCATCGTGCTTCACCTCCAGTGCCTTGGCAAAGGACAGGCCGGAGCGTTCTTTAATCTCGTCTTTATGTTCCCGAACAATAGCCTGCATAGCTTTTTCCAGTGCTTTATGACTGTCGGTCTGACGCTCTTTAACGCGTTTTTCGGTGAAGTTTTTCATCTGGTAGGGACGGGCCTCGTACCGGTAAACGCCCTTGAAGTAAACCAGAATGCGCTTTAGATCGTAAGGGTTAAATCTCAGTTCGACGGTCTTGCCAAGCAAACTCTCCTCCACCTCGTAGAGATTGCTGTAGATCTTTACGGCTCCAAGTGAGCTCACTACCCGGTTTTCCCGCCATAAAAAGGCCTCATGCACAGTAGCCGGCTCAACAGGACGAGACATGTTCAGATGGCTGGCACAGGCCTTTTCCAGGGCATCCCGAGGGCTCATCTTCAGCGTGCTGTGTCGGCGACTATGGTAGCGCCTCTCCAGCCAGGCGGTAAAGAAGCTATTGACCTCATACAGCGTAGCCACTTTGCCGGATTCAGTCTGCTCTCTTAGCAGAGGTTCACATTTCTCGGCTACCGTTCTGAACCATCTTTCAATCCGACCGCGGCCTTGGGGTTGCCCGGCCCGACTATGTTTAATGCTAAAGCCCAGTTCCGCCGCGATGCGCTTTAGGTGCTGAGAACGAAATACCCGGGCATTATCGATACTATTCCGAATTCGGAATAGCTTTGATAATGGAAAAATCTTTCGTTCCCAGATTATGCAATTTGCTTGTGCCTCTCTGGGGATTCAACTATTACATACCCAAGCCTATGATCCCCAGGCCAAGGGTAAAATAGAACGTATGTTTCGCACGTGCAAAACCAGGTTCTACACGCTGCTCAAAGCAAGTCCGGTCTCCTCGCTGGATGAGCTTAATGAGCGATTCTGGAGATGGCTTGAGGAAGATTACCACCGCAAACCACATGCCTCGCTGGATGGCCGGATGCCGCTAGAAGTATATTTGTCACAAGTAGACAGTATTCGCACCGTGGATGATCCTTTAGCTCTCGATTCCGTATTTCTCAAGCGCGCTTTTCGCAAGGTCAAACATGATGCCACCTTTTCCCTTGAAAATCGACTGTATGAGGTACCCGATATTTTTGCGGGACAGAAAGTGGAACTGCGTTATGACGAAAGCGGCGTTCATCTTTATGAGGATGGCAAAGTAGTTGCTCAAGCTGTGGAAGTCAGCTTCCACGACAACGCTCATGTAAAGCGCCAGCGTTCTTCCTTATCTTTTAAAGAACTGCATGCGAAGGAGGGTGGGGACGGTGTATAAAGCTTTTTATTCCCTGGCTGCCGCCCCGTTCTCCAAGGAGTTGAAGGTGTCCGATGCCTATGTTTCTACGCCGCATCAGGAAGCGCTAGGGTGCTTGAATTGCATGAAACAGGTGCGCGGCATGGGACTTTTCGTTGGTGAACCAGGAGCTGGGAAAACTTATGCGCTGCGTGTATTTACTGAATCATTGAATAAATCGCTGTACAAAGTTGTCTATTTTCCACTCTCTACAGGATCAGTGAACGACTTTTACCGGGGACTGGCCTTCGGCCTTGGAGATGAACCAAAAAATCGCAAGGTCGATTTGTTTCGCCAGATTCAACAAACGATTACGGTTTTGTTTCACGAGCGGAAGGTCACGCCGGTTTTTATTCTGGATGAAATGCAGATGGCTAAGGATGTTTTCCTGAGCGATTTAAATTTGCTATTCAACTTCCAAATGGACTCGCACAACCCGTTTATTCTGCTGCTTTGTGGTTTGCCTTATTTGCGGGACAGGCTGGCGCTGAACCATAACCGTCCGCTCGCCCAGCCACATGACCCTTGCCGGAGCCAAGCATCCCATCTTTACCGATGCGGCTTTCGAAGCGATTGCCGCTTGCACCCAAGGTTATCCCCGGCTGATCAACAAACTGGGGACCCACGCCTTGCTGCACGGCTATATGAGGAAAGCCGAACAGATTGATGCTGAGACCATCCGCATCGCAGCGCAAGAGAATGGGATGTGATACCAACATGATACCACGGAAACGAGATGGGCGAATCTTGTACAATGTCCAAAACCGACCGCTGGGACGTTTGGGATGTTTATTCTAAGCCAGTTGCTTTACATTGCGGAGAGTGCTTCGAGATAAAGCTTGGAGACCACTTTCTGTCCTGCCGGATCGAGATGGACTCTGAGTGGGTTATATACCTTAGCAATACCCGGTTCCACTTGCATCCAAAGGTGAGTTATTGGATTCGGGTGGAATAAATATACTGTACCTTGATCTTTTTCAAGGACAAGTCCCTCAAGCAGTCATCTATTTCCTGACTGCTTGTTTTTTGTTAAAAACAGCTGCCGAAATACCGTGATTATGTGATAATTCTGGTTCGACTATGCTTGATTAATGTGCAAAACATTGGTTTACCCCCAATTTTTCTGCTGCTTTATTTTGCAAATGAGGTGCCGGTTTAATTTGCTAATTCACATAAATAAGCATGTTTTTGGTGAGACCCAGAGGCAACCGGGTAGGCACTAGGCGCCGTAGGGTAGCCTTGACAGCCCGTTAAAAGGGCTGTGGTACAATATATCACCGACGGGATGATAACCTCGTTGCATGTTTTCGGAGCCGCCCGTCGGTAATTTAACAGCACTGCAGTCCTTAGGGCTGTCAAGGCCGCCGGTCCTTCAAGGAAGTATAAATAAATCATAGTTCTGTATTGAAATTCTATGTAATCAGGTGATTTTGGGATATAGACTCTAATAATAGGGGGTTAAACCGCTTTCCTTTGTTAAATGGACTAAGGCATGGATGAAGAACCAAAATGAAACACCATATACCAAAGAAGGTAGGGAGCTATACAAAATACGTACTGGCAAAAAGTCTATTTTAGCACGAGCTGACGAGCTTTTAAGTCTGCATTTGTCAGAGTTAATAGGAAAAAGATTAACAAACACCAAGTATAACTTTGAATATTTCCTAAACCGTGCTTATGCCTTTAATAGAGACTTAGGTAAATGCAGAATATGTGGATTACCTGTTGTTTATTTTGATGTACACATACACCATATAAAACCCAATCTACCTATAGAACAAGTTAACAAAGTACCAAATTTAGTCACAGTCCATAAACAATGCCATTACCTAATACACTCTAATAATAATTGCTCTGGTCTGGAAACTGGAATAAGAAATCAAATCTTTAAATTCAGAGAAAAGTTAGGAATAGATTCATAATTTTTTTTTCGATGGAACGCCGTATGCGGTGAAAGTCGCACGTACGGTGTGAAGGGGGGGGAAAGGGTGCCGTAACGTAAAGACGACGCTCACCCTTACCTATCCCTAACAGGATGCAAACTATCGCAATATCAGATACAATTCAGATCGTGATAGCAGTTATCCTCTTAGTCACCCTTGTTGTGCTAATCGCCGACCGCAGGCGTTAAATGCGTGACCCCTTAAACTGTTCCCGCAGTTTAAGGGGCCGTAGTTAAAACCTCGGTAGAGTGAGGCGCACACACTGTTTTGTTAATTATCAGTATTCCACCTATATTTTTATTATACAAAAATCCTAAACCTTTATCAATAGTGGTGGCCCCATCCAGTTCCTCCCAAAAGGGGACAGTCCCCCGCTTGAGTAACACATTAACGAACTAAAGGACTTAAGGTGACAGACACTTAGTTATCAAGTTATTTGATAACTATTATCTGACCCGAAGTGAACAAAGAACTGCCGGGAGGTCCCAAGCGGATCGCCCGGTTGTTTGCTTTACCCCCAGCAAGTCCTTGGGAGCAATCAAGGGGGCAGATCGTCTGGTCGTTTTATTAATTGTGACACGTACTATGTTTGCCGAAACACCCCGGAGCCGCCGGAGTCATTTTGCGGAACCCTCAACACCAAGGCCACTTTTTTATTTCTCGCCTCATTGTATGATTCGGTTTTTCTGTTTGCTTATAAGGTTTCTTCGTCTTTTTTGTTTTTTACACTTAAACATACGCTGCATAGGTGAGATTTTATAGGCGTATAACACGCGGTAAATATTGACAAGAGGTATCCTGATTTCCTGCGACCTTCTAGGAACCACCAGCTGCACCCAATCATCTGTCCTCCGTGCTTACTGTCAATACCGGCAGCACCCGTATTTCCCTTCGAAACGGCAATTGAAAAGATAAATTCTATACTTTACTATAGAGAGAGTTATAGGGTATGTTAGAAATATATTTTCACCAGGGGCGTGATTTTATGTTGATAAAAAGGGCGGAGGTTGTAAGCGTAAAATAAGCCCCACCTCGTAAACAGGGTAGGGCACGACTTAAACTATTTATTGTTTACTCGACAAGTCGAAGGCAAAGCAACCGACCAGGGAAGTAGCTCATCTAGGGCATTTCGGTTTTCGATATCTATATTGGGAAGCCTTTCAAAAAGATATTGCAGATAGCTAAACGGATTTAAGCCATTTTCCTTAGCCGATTCAACAATGCTGTAAATCGTTGCACTGGCATTGGCGCCACGCGGGGTGTTGGCAAATAGCCAATTTTTGCGTCCGATCACAAACGGTTTAATCGAACGCTCACTTCGATTGTTATCCAGCTCCAGTCGTCCGTCTTGCAGGAAGGCTGCGAGCTTGTTCCATTGGTTGTGGCAGTAATGAATAGCTTGACCAAAAGCGCTTTTAGGCAGCACTCTAGGACTTTGGTATTTTAGCCATGCTGAAAAAGCCTCTAGCAATGGACGGCTGCGCTCTTGGCGGGCTACATGGCGTTCCTCGGGAGTGGCCTCGCGAAGCTCATGTTCTATAGCAAAAAGTCGGTTGCAGAAATTCAGCCCCTCTTTGGCGGCTACTACTGCACCGCGCTGTTCAGCTGGTAAGGCTTTTAGCGCTTCATCAAACTTACGCCGGGCATGGGCCCAGCATCCAACCAGAGTCACGTCCGGCAATCCATTGTAACCGGCATAGCCGTCTACATGCAAGTAACCCTTGAAGCCGGCTAAGAACCGGCGCGGATGCTTGCTTGCCCGGGTCGTTTGGTAGTCGTAAAGAACCATTGCCGGCCCTGCCCGCCCGGTACGGTATAGCCATATGTAAGAGGTGCTTCCTGCTGACCGGCCTTGTTCATGCAGCACCTGCAGAGTAGTCTCATCGGCATGCAGGATATCTTGTTTCAACAGATGCTCATGCATCCTATCGTAAAGTGGGCGAAGCCATCTGTTGGCACCCTGGAGCATCCAATTGGCCAAGGTCTGACGGGACAGCCCTATTCCAAGACGGGCCAATTGCTGTTCCTGACGATAAAGCGGCATACCTTCAACATACTTTTGGGTCATGATGTGGGCCATAGCGGAAGGGGAAACCAGACTCCCCGGCAGTACAGGCGCCGGCATAGGTGCAGTCACGATAGGGGTTTTGGTGTCTTTTTGTTCGCAGCGGCGGCAAGCGTAGACGTGACGTACATGTCTGACGACACTTACCTGGGCCGGAATAATCTTAAGCTCTTGCCTGACCTCGGTGCTCATTTCATGTAATGGTCCACCGCAACATGAACATACCTGCTCTTGGGCAGGTAGATAGTAGTCGATGGTTTCCACCGGCAAATCTTCCAGCAGCTGCTCACGGTGTCCCTGTTTCTTACGGCGGCGGTAGGTAATTTCCTCAACGCTAGGTTCCTCTGAAGGCGGTTTAGCTTCTATTTCGGGCTCATTAAAAAACTGCAGCTGTAATTGCTCCGGTTGGCTCTGTTCACTGGAGCGACCGAAACGACGCTGTTGGCTTAGACGAAACTGTTCTTCAAACCATCTGACTTTAGCCATTAATTCAGCATTTTTTTGCTCCAACTCAGTGCATTTATTTTGAAGTTCTTCAACTATTTTAGCTGTGCTGTTCATATGGTTAATATTCGATATATAACCATGAAAACCCTTTAAAATCAAGGATTTATCCCATGTTTTTAGTCATAAAATTGTTCTTGCCGTAACCTCGGGATGGGCTTGCTGTTGATTGAGCGATAGACCATCCAATAGCCAACGTAACTCACGGTGGCTAACAGATGTAACCGTTCCCGCACTATCTTTGGCCGGCCATTGAAACTTTCCTTTCTCCAGCCGGCGATAATGAAGCCAAAAACCATTATGCTCCCACTGGAGGATCTTGAGTTTATCGCGTTTCCGGTTACAGAACACAAAGATGCAGGTAGAGAACGGGTCCAGTGCAAATGCTTCTTTTACTAAAACCGCCAATCCGTCAATTGATTTACGCAAGTCGGTGCTGCCGCAGGCCAGGTAAACCCGTTCCAGGCCAGTGTTGGTCAGCATACTTTAAGTGTTTGCACTACTTCTTTGAGTAATGCCGGATTAAAGCCAGGTTGCACTTCTATAACCGCAGGACCTACTTTAATCAATAATCCGTTTCCGGTGGGGTCGGACTCATTTATCTCCACTGACACCCACTGCGTCTGCGTAATTGATGGATTCTCTGCGGATTTAATCTTTTTTAGCCAATACCATAGTTGATTAGGTCTTATATTATGGGCTGCGCACCAAGCTGCTCCGCTTTGCCCGCTTGCTCTAAAATCGGCTATCCGGGTTTCCCATTCTTGCCGTAATTCTGATTTGGCCATTGAATAATCCCCCCAATATGTTTGTTTGAGGAGATTATCTCATAAATAAAGTGGTAAACCCAGGTGTAATCTTTTTGACGCTTACGCAGCACCCGTATTTCCCTTCGAAACGGCAATTGAAAAGATAAATTCTATACTTTACTATAGAGAGAGTTATAGGGTATGTTAGAAATATATTTTCACCAGGGGCGTGATTTTATGTTGATAAAAAGGGCGGAGGTTTATATAAAAATACCTTACTTTCTCGAATGGCAAGGTGTTTTGGAAGTTAATATTTCCATTGACAACTTAATTACTATGAAATTGGATTCAGTTAAGGAAAATACCAGTAATTTTGAAATTAATAATGGATTTGTAAAAAGGGATAGATCTGGTAGATATAATACTACTGCAATTATTTGCTGTTTTGATTGCAATTTCGAATATGATTTAAATAAAGTAGCCGAATATCAAAAACATTATTACGGTCATTCAAAAAAGGCCATAAACAAAATGCTATACATATATAAAAATATATATGATGAATATCACATTAATCCTATTAGGGATATTGATATTTTGCAATATAATATAAAATTCTTCAATGAAGAAAATAAAGAAGTAAAATTTTTTATGAGCACATTTGGGGGAGGATATATTACTTTTGGAAACATTGAAAGTCCGGGTCAAAACATCCGGAATATGCTAACAGGTGATGTAAGGTTTCCATTATGGAAAGAGTATTTATATAAAGCAAAGGATGATTTCGATTTAGAAAATTACACCCAGTGCATAGTCAATATAAATATTGCATTAGAAAATTTCATATATACACATTTTGAGGAACGATTAAAAGGTATTCTTTCTGAGCAGAAAATAAATGAGGTCCTGTATAAATATACGCCTTGTGATGATTGCAATCTTAAAATGTGCAATAAAAACCATATTAGCCCGGGCCCTCCAAGCATTTATAGGATAGTAAAATTCATGTATAAAAATGCTCCAGTTCCTAACTATAAAACTAAGGAAATCACAAATGTAGTTTTAAATATAAATAAATATAGAAACGATATTGTGCATGGTAAATTTAAAAAAATCATAAAAGAGGGTCATGCAGAAAAGGCTATTGAAAACTTTGAAAAGCTAGTTTGTCTATCTTTAGAAGTACCATTAAAGGAGAAAAGGGAAGAAGGCAAGATATCGAATTTGGGATTTGCATTTGAATAAAATACTGTTTTGATACCTATCACATTGCCTGCCAGGATGTTACGATATAGGAGCGACATTTGGGAGGCCACACTAACAGAGGGGAAGGGTATACCGTCCATACGGCAAGTGGTAATATTCTTCTACCGGGAAGACGACAACGGCCTGCGTCGGCTGTGGGACAGGTGGGAGATGGGTGTACTTGAATACAGCTATGAAGTGATTAGAGTGTGGGAACAACGCAGGCAGCCGGTGATAGCAGCGAAATTGGTAGGACTATACCCCCTACTGCCGCTGATGAAAGGTGAAAACGAACAAGAGGACCCCGAGCAGGCGCTAAAAGAGTGCATAAGCATGCTCGGGTCGGTTTTGGGAATCCCAAAATCACTCAAAAGGGGACAGTCCCTGGATACGTTACCATTTTAATTAGTTAAAGAGTTTTAGCTTAACAAAAACAGCCGGTAGGTCCCACGAGGATCGCCCGGCCGTTTTCTTTCTACTCCTGTGCACTAGGGGCTTCAATTATGCAACTTGTAATGCATTAACTACAGATATTGTAGTTATTACCAAGGGGTAAATTATCTTACTGATCGCGTCGGAAAAGGGCCTCCGGGGCAAGTCTCCGGGGGTCTCCCTTTTCCTCCGGAGGGGTACGGCCCCCACACAATGGGAAACAATTCTGACAATTCATTAACAGTACAAAGCAGCCATGGTCGCTTTTTTTTGTCACACTGTGGGTTGGCTGCCGTATTTAAGCAAAGAATCAGTCTTAAAAGACTTGCTTTGAATAAAAGTAGAATGGCAATACTATGATAGATGTTCTTTACAAAATAAAGATTGCTTTTATTGGAGGTGTTTGTTAATATGTTTTTAGGAAGGAGGCAAACGAGAATGTATGCAATAGCATTTGACTTAGATACTACAGAGTTATCTAGGTATTACCATACTCAAAATTATAATAATGCATATTATGATATCAAAACTTACCTAGAAACCAAAGGATTTACGCGCCAGCAAGGAAGTGTTTATTTCGGAGAAAGTGTCGATGCGGTTAAAACGGTATTAGCCGTTCAGGGGCTCGCAAAAAAATTTTCATGGTTTGCCCCATCCGTAAGGGACATACAGATGTTAAGGATTGAAGAAAATAGTGACTTATTACCAGCCATTCGTGAGTTGGATGAATAGGGGTCGGTTTTGGGAATCCCTTTCGGATTCCCAAAACCCCCCAAAAGGGGACAGTCCCTCACTAAGGTAATGCATTAATGAACTAAAGGGATGTCGGGGAAGAACAGAAACAGCCGGGAGTTCTCATGTGGAACGCCCGGCTGTTTTTTCGTTACATATTGCCTGCTATCAAAAGTAAGAATATCTTAATTTGTCTAACGGATTCTTCTAATTAATGTGAACCAGGCAGGTAATTCTTTTGTCCTACTTAAAAGTATTGTTATTGGAACTTAATGGCGCCGTCATAAGAACAAGTTTAAAAGTGATCTCCCACAATAAATGTCTTTTCTGCTTTCTCAAGCCTTCATTGAGATAATCCTAAGCTCATAATGGAATACCTTCTCTTTGTACGGATTGATAGAAAAATGTTTCCTGACCTCGGTCAGGATCGGTTCAAAATTTTCAATTGCTTAAAAAACTTACTAGGTGACCGATTCTAATTTCCCGCAAAAAAACAAAGGAAAACTGTTGCTATTAAAAGAATAATTAGGCAATTAACAAACATAGGTGGTGGTCAATATGCCACGCAAAAATCGTGTTTGGTATCCAGGTGCTGTTTACCATATAATGTGTCGTGGTAATCACCGGCATGATATCTTTAGGGATGAGGAAGACAGGCTGTTTTATCTAGCAACCTTAAAAGAAGTCAAAGAAAAAATACCGTATTTGTTGCATAGTTATTGTTTAATGACCAACCACGTTCACTTGCAAATTGAAACAGTCGATATCAATATAAGTCAGGTTATGAAAAGGATTAACATGCTATATGCCATATACTTCAATAAAAAGTATAAATTTGTCGGTCATTTGTTTCAGGATAGGTATAATGCCGAATTAATTGAAACAACACCGTACCATTTGGAAATAAGCAGGTATATTCACTTAAATCCGGTGCGGGCCAGTATGGTAGCACGCCCCGAAGAATACAAGTGGAGCAGTTACAAAATATACATAGAGGAACACCAGGATCAGCTAGTCACCACCGCCAAAACATTAGGCTGCTTTTCACCTCCAAGGGTCCGGCATTATCGCGGGTTTGTGGAGGAAGTCTTGAAGTATATCAAAGTTAAACCCAAAGTGGATGAGACGGATGGCCACAGTTATTAATTCCTTTGCCATTACCGGTATTGACGGTTACCGGGTGGAAGCCGAAACTGTGACCATGTACGGCCACCCGTCCATAACCATTGTGGGTCTTGGGGACACCGCTATTAAAGAATCCCGCCAGCGTTTGGAAGCGGCCATCATTTATGTCGGCTATGAGTTTCCCAAAATGAAAATAGCAATTAACCTGGCCCCCGGGGATATTAAAAAGAGCGGTTCTCATTTTGATTTAAGCATGGCGGTTGGTCTTTTGGTTGAAACCAGCCAGCTCCCCATTGACGGTGAAACGTTAAACGGTTATGGGTTTATTGGGGAATTATCGTTTAATGCTTTATTGCGACCTTGCGGTGGTGTACTGCCGATGGCCATTGCAGCCAGGGATGCGGGCATAAAAAAATTAATCATTCCTGCGGACAATATTAGAGAAGCATCTCTGGTGCAGGGCATCGAAGTGTTTGGATTTAACGACCTCAAATCGGTAGCCAATTATTTAGAGGGTAAAGAAAGTTACGTTGCGCCTGATGTTAAAGCGGGGTCATTAAGTAGTGGAAGGAATAAAGTATTAAATTTTCAGGATGTACAAGGTCAGGATGCGCTAATCCAACATATCGTTGTTGCGGCAACCGGTGGACATAATATTCTGATGAGCGGTTCCCCTGGCTGTGGTAAGTCCATGATTGCCAAAAGGATGGATACCATCCTACCCGATATGACCGAGGAAGAAGCGCTGGAAGTAACTAAAATATATAGTGTGGCCGGCTTATTGAATGAAAGACCGCGATCAGCTTATTACCAAACGACCTTTTCGTGCTCCGCATCATAATGCATCAATGAACTCCCTGGTGGGAGGAGGCAACCCGGCTGTACCGGGGAAATTTCCCTGGCTCATAACGGGGTGCTGTTTTTAGATGAAGCAGCGGAATTCAATAAGAAATCGTTAAATGCTTTAAGGCAGCCGATAGAAGATAAAATAGTGACCATATCGAGGGTTAAAAGTATCGTGACTGGCTTACAGTGGTTGGGGGCAATGTTTTATTTATGGAATATTAGTTTATTTACCTCTCAATAGACTCTTCCACCACGGTATTTTTGCGGTTGTTACATAGTTATCTGTTTTGCCTGTTACCGGATTTATCTGTGCCTCATCTTGTACTTTTACTAAATTTCTATCTTTAGTTAACTCGAAGTTTGTTGTTTTTTTTATGCTTACTATAAGCCACCTAATATTTTTGTTTAGCCTGAAGGTTACTTCACCATACGGGGCTAGTAATTTGGTAACGTTATGTTTGAACTGCTTATTCCAAATAATGAAGTTGTCGTTTTCAATGTCAAAATTCCATTGATGCAAGCCAATGTAATTTTCATTTTCTGCCTCGTTTTGGGCGTGTTCTAGTAAAACATAACAATTTAATTTCACCAGTGTGAGCATATTTTTAATCACCAGCAGTGGGTTATAGCTATGATCAAGTGAATTTTGGGCATAGGCCAAATCAAAACTGTTGGGCTTAAACCTCTCCAGCAGTAACTCGCCGTGGCACCATGTGCTCCGCACCGGTGGGGTTATACCTGCTTTTTCAAGAATAGCGTCATAATCGTCAGCTAAAGGGTCTACGGCAGTTATGCGTATTTTTTTAGGCGGCCAGCGTTTACCTAGTACGGTCAGCGGCCCGGCACCTACGTCTAATATATTAATTTCATTTTCTGACAAGTGTTGAATATGCTCCAGTATATGGGGCTGTAGTGGGTACTCGGCGTTAAGGCGGTTGGGGTAATCATTCTGAAAAGCTTCGCCCATTGTTTTTATATAATTATTCCAGAAGTTAACTTCTGTATTGCATTCCGATCTCCATTGTGACCTTATTTGATTCTGGGCATCCATACTAATACCGGTATTGGTGTGTTCCAATTCGGCATCATTTGACAATTGTTCAGACATCTGTTGAATACAACTCCTTTTTTTATTAAATTAGGCTATAACCTATTGCCGCATCAGACAGGCCATGACTAGAACAGTGATTATCACGAATAACCAGTTAGCTTAATAAAATTAATTTAATTGTGAGTTTCTCATTAGCGTTCCATATAAATGTTTTATCACTTTTCAAGATGTGCCTAAAATCGAAACTATGTGAAAGTATTCCAATATTGGTGTATATCTAATTGTTCATTTATTACTGACAATTACGCTCCCTGTCATGTTGCTATGATACTCAAACTCATTATCATTATAACGAAGTATTATTCTATATCCTGGAGTTACTACTTCTCCATATATTTTATTAGGTTTAGGATATCCTAAACTTGAATCGGGCCAATTGACGGATTCAATGCTTTTAAGGGTTATCTTATTTTCAGGAAAACCTAATCGTTTTGATAGATCTTCCTTTGCCAGTGAAATAATAGTTTCAGCTTGTGTCTTATCTGGTTTAAGCGATGTTTTTTGTGTAATAATAACAGCATGTCGTTGGACATTCCATCTAACTTCATAACCAAAAGGCTCTGCAACATACCGGGCCGGTAAATATATATGTCCATCCCTAATAATAGGTATCGTGTCCATTTCTCTCGGCTGGTCATTTACGTAATAAATATTACTACCCATTTTTAACTCCACGCACATATTATCTTTTACTATTTTAACGTCCCGGGTCGAGGAATTCCACACTATATTATCTTGTTTAATCCCTAGGGACAAAGCGAGGTAACGAATGGGAATAAAGGCACGGTTATTTAAGATGTGTGGAACTGCGTCCATTGTAGTCTCTTTACCGTTCAAAACATATGAATTACGGTCAACAATAAAGGTTACAGAATAAGGAACTGCGGTGCAAGTAACACTTTGTAAACAAAATACTATTATAAATAGACTAATAATAATGCAATTTTTTCCTTTCAAAGTACCACCTCCTATAATCTTGTAGAGCCAAACCAAACATTTTAATCTAGTTTTGCAAAACGCCGGTGTAAGTCCCGGCGTTTTGCTGTTAGATATTCAATTTAGTTAAAAGTAAATTCTGTGCTATTAAAGGCTTGCCATTCCGCTGCGCTGAAGTCCTTGGCGTAAACGATGATAATATAATTTCCGGCAATAGTATTTGTTAGTTGATAAGTATTGTTATTTGACCAGGGGCCACTGTTCGTCCAAGAACCATTGGGATCCTGTACCCAGAAAGAGTATTGCGGATTGCTGCTACCAACAGCGTTGGCGGTAAATGTAACTGCTATGCCTGCAGGCTGCGGGCTGGCTTTATCTGTTGACAGACTTACGGAGGTGATACGTTCGGTAGTTCCACTGGTAAAAGTAAAGCTGCTTAAGTCAAAGGCCTGCGACTGACTTGCTTGACTGTCTTTGGCATAAACTATAACCTGATAAATACCAGGTATCGTGCTATTTATCTGGTAGGTATTGGTACTTGTCCAGGCACCGCTGCTCGTCCAGACACCATTAGGATCTTGAACCCAGAAAGAGTATTGCGGATTGTTGCTACCAACAGCGCTGGCGGTAAATGTAACTGTTGTACCTACAGGCTGCGGGCTGGCTTTATCTGTTGACAGACTTACGGAGGTGATACGTTCGGTAGTTCCACTGGTAAAAGTAAAGCTGCTTGAGTCAAAGGCCTGCGACTGACTTGCTTGACTGTCTTTGGCATAAACTATAACCTGATAAATACCAGGTATTGCGTTATTTATCTGGTAGGTATTGGTACTTGTCCAGGCACCGCTGCTCGTCCAGACACCATTAGGATCTTGAACCCAGAAAGAGTATTGCGGATTGCTGCTACCAACAGCGCTGGCGGTAAATGTAACTGTTGTACCTATAGGCTGCGGGCTGGCTTTATCTGTTGACAGACTTACGGAGGTAACACGTTCGGTAGTTCCACTGGTAAAAGTAAAGCTGCTTGAGTCAAAGGCCTGCGACTGACTTGCTTGACTGTCTTTGGCATAAACTATAACCTGATAAGTACCAGGTATCGTGCTATTTATCTGGTAGGTATTGGTACTTGTCCAGGCACCGCTGCTCGTCCAGACACCATTAGGATCTTGAACCCAGAAAGAGTATTGCGGGTTGCTGCTACCAACAGCGCTGGCGCTAAATGTAACTGCTGTACCTATAGGCTGCGGACTGGCTTTATCTGTTGACAGACTTACGGAGGTAACTGTCCGAGAATATTGGGCTCCGTTAATAACCTTGACCGCATCTACCCGACCCCAACCATAACCTGTATCATACCCCTGGTCACCTAGATCGTCACAACCCTCTTTAATTATACGTGCAGCATCTACACAAGTCATAGTGGGTACTAGGGAATATAGCAGACCAGCTAACGCGGCAACATGAGGGGTTGCCATTGAGGTCCCATCTGCATACATTACACTGCCGTCCTTTACTAGACTAGGAATGTGTACACCGGGTGCCATTACGTCAAGGTAACTACCATAATTAGAAAACGATGCACGGATATCCATATTATCAGTAGCGCCAACTGAAAGGGTATAGCTTGATGATGCAGGATAACTCAAAGAACTGTTTCCATCATTACCGGCTGCCGCCACGCAAAGAACATCCTGATAGGCTGCATATTTAAGAGCATCTTCAACAACACTACAGACTTCTGAAACGCCTAAACTAAGATTGATTACCTTGGCGCCTTTATCAACAGCATAGATAATCCCCTGAGCAACATTTACAGCACTTCCACTACCGTCGCTGGCCAATACTTTAACAGGTAAAATTTCAGCATAGCTATTTATTCCGGACATGGAAAATCCATTGTCAATGCGTGCTCCTATAATACCTGCGACGTGCGTGCCATGATCACAATCGTCCATTGCATCATCATCGTCATTTACGTAGTCCCAATCAAGATCCGTACGCACAATGCCTGAAAAATCGGCTAACTTATAATTAACTCCTGTATCAACAACTGCAATCAAGGTTTTGTTTAGGTTTTTACCGATAAGTTGTGGTCTAATTCCAGTGTAATTAATATCTGCACCAGCGATACCATTATCTTGCCCTGTATTTTCTAATGACCATTGATAATTATAATATACATCATTAGAAAAAGCTTGCATTATATAGTTTGGCTCGGCATAATCAACATTTGAAATATTCTTTAATTGACTTGCCACGGCTAAGGAATCAGCCTGAGATTCACCAGCCAGCTTAACTAAGTATACATTCGACAAAATATCTTCATTAGCAGATGCGCCACTATTACCCTTGCCAAGCTTAAAAGGTTTAATATCTTTTACCCCATGAGCCTGCAGTACATGATTGACTTCCACAGAATTTATTTTTGCACTTCCTATATTTTGTGCCTTTGATCCAGGCTTTAATTTGATAATTAATTCGTCAGCTATATATTGAATATTATTATGATATTTTATATAGCCTTTTCCACTCAAGAAATTTACATAATTTAGCTTTGCAGCTGATAAACAATCCGTCAACTCCATGCCGGCATACGTAGAAACGCCCATTATATTCCAAAGTGCGTCTATTTTTGAATTAATATCATCCGGTAACCACGGTTTAGTTACATTACGAAGCTCTACAAGACTAGCATAATCTTGCTCGGTAATAACGTAGGAACTTGATTTTCCACTCCCCAGGGCAGCGGCTTCCTTTATAACTGGTTGGAGTTGTATAAGATTCCGATAAATTGTGGCACGGGTATCTTCATCAATAATTATAGCTTTTAATAAATATGGGGAAGCTTTATAGTATACAGAAATTAGATTTTCCCCCTGCGCAGTATTTTTAAACAGATCATCTCTTAAAGCACGAATGTTAGATAATATTGCTTTTCCTGAGGGGGCATTCGAAGTAACAGCCTCCACGGCACATGCCCCACCTTCGCGTTCTTCAGGTGGATAAGTATCATTAGAAACGTTCAGTTGAAATGAACCGGTATATGATGAATAACCGGTAACTTTTATGTAGTAAGGACCCATGAAGGCTATTGGCATTTTGACCATGGCATTCCTGCCATCGCCGCTATCATCATCTTCATGATACATGTTATCTTTAGTAGCACTCTCCAAGTCACCATAAACTTTTAAATAAGTATCCATGTTTCCGTAGGTTTGGATAACAAGGTGTGTTGAGTTGTAAATTGCATCATTTGTCAAATACACTTTATACCACCGGGCTTGGCCTGATGTAGTAATTGTGTCGTCAACAGTTGTTCCAATATTTAACTGAATAGCGTCATTTGGGTAATCCCCGGCAGCCCATGCTAAATTGACATTTGCAAAATAGAACAGAAATGATCCAATTATGCTTAGCCCTATAAAGAACAGCCTTAATAATGGTAGATTCTTTATAATCCTATTTCTCATGCTCAATATCCTCTCCTTTAATAATGTGAATGTTCAAATTGTTAATTAGGGCTTGCTGAACCGAACTTATTTTAATTAAAACAGTATAATAACGGTTCTTGAAAACCCAGATTATACCGAAACAGACGCCGCATAAAAAAGAACAAAAGAACACGGAGCCTACGTTCCAAATTCATTACTAGGAACTGCAGGCAGATCACGCTTTCGGCGGTCTCTTTTAGACGTGCCATAATACGTGCCAATCCATAGCGACGCTTGCCTTCTCCGAATTTCGCTTCTACAGCATTGCGTTCGCTGGCATCTTGCCGTTCTATGCGTCTCTGTTCTCTCTGTAGTACTTTATCAATCAGTGGTCTTCCTAGCCGTGGTCCACTGAGCCGTATGTTATATCTATCGCAGAAGCGCAGGTTTTCCCTATTCCGGTATATTTTGTCTGCCTGAACGGCTTCAGGGTAGTACCCGTACTTTTGGCGGTAATATTCCACCGATTCTTGCAAGGTTACCCCTTCATTAAAGGCGTCCCAACTTAGCGTTTCCACAAAGGCGTAACCATCTATCATACTGATAGCGACTTTGGCACCGAACTCGACATCAGCTGTGGCTTTACCTCGGACAATGGGACGCACATGCGGCTGGCTGATGCTTACAATGCGATCATTTATCTTGTGTTTGCGGTAGGTATACATATGGAGTTGTTGTTCATAGACCATACGTATGGTGCGCAATGTATCCTGTTGTTTCTGACTTAGACCATGACTATCACCGGCCATAGCTAGTAGGCGGTCTACAGCACTTAGGTTGCGCCTCACATAGCGCAGCTGCTTGCCGATGGCTTTTCGGATAGCTTTTTTACCAGGCTTTCTGTTGTGAACAATGTTAAGGTAGGCTTTACGAGCTATTTGACGATAAGTACGTGGTCTTCTACCTGGCTTACCAAGAGTCTTGTGCACGAGATCGATAATGTTATCCAACTTCTCCCTAGCTTCGTTAAGCAAGGATAAGTCAGTGGGGTAGCGTATGTCTGCCGGGGCGCAGGTGGCATCCAAGATGAGTTTGCCTTTGTTTGCCGGATATACCTCAAAAGAAGAGGCTTTGCTTTTTGGGCTATTTGGTTCTTTCGCGTGCGTTTTTTTGCCACCTGAAGGTGGTTTAGGCTTGTTGTCATCGTCCTTCTTTTGCTCTTCCGCTTTCTTGGCGGCACGACAGATTTCTTCGTTGATATCTTTTAGGGTTTCAGAGCCAAAACGCTTACGAAAGTGGACCATTAGTGAAGAATCAAATGGCGGCCGATCATGGTATTCCCTTAGACCGATAAAGTATTGCAAATAGGGATTCTCAGTGATCTGCTCCACTGTTTCACGGTCACTATAGCCACATTTCTCTTTAATGATTAAGGCACCAAGGGCCATTCTGACGGGTTTAGCCAACTGTCCACGGTTGCTGGGAAAAAGATTGGCATAGCGTTCTTCGATGCTTTCCCAGGGGATAATTTTAGCTAGTTTTACCCAGCGGTTATCAGCTCTTAATTTGCCTTCAAAAGGCAATATAAATTCTTCAAGATAATATTGGTTTTCCACTTTACGGAACATATTTTTTGCCTCCAGGTGCACGGTTTTTGCAATCTTTACCGCATTTTCCATGCATCTTATTTCGACAAATATGCTCCTAAATCCTTGATTTTATTGGGTTTTTGTTTAGTTCAGCAAGTCCTAATTAGCCAATCATTTGATAACACTTTTTAAACCTCAATTCTATTTCAAAAGATATATGCTTGGACATTCGCTATTAATTTCCAACTTTCCTTTTAATTTGAGTTTATATTATCTAATAAATTTACCTACAGGTTAGATAGGAAGAAACTGATCAAGCGGTTTGGTTTACGGGTAAGCTTAATTGATTCACTTATGCTCGTGGGAAATTCCGGAAGGCATAATCAATCTTTTGCTCGGGTCGGAAGCCGGACGGGGCTTAAAAAGCCCCATCCAGAACCTCCCAAAAGGGGACAGTCCCCCACCGAGTTATAGGACCACAGTTATTCAATAACGATTGTTTGATTTGAATACTTCTGTCTTCCACTGCAGGGTACTGCAAACAATGTTTTTACCACCACCTCTTTTGCTAATGGGATTTTTGCTATATACTAATATGATAAATGTATAAATATTCTATATTTTAGGTAATACTCCTTCATTAGTTTGCAAAAAAATATAGCTTTGTTTCGCAAGAGCAGGTATGGATGGTATGGAATAAACAACAAAAGGGTCAACCGTATGTGAAAGCGGTTGACCCTTTTGTTGTTAACGTATTTTGTAAACCTAGTGAACATAGTTTATTGAGAAAAAACACCCGATAGTTCCGCGCTGCCTAAACTATTTTCGCTAACGGAAGACTCAAACTGCGCCAGCGTAACCTGACCGGACAGGTCTAGGCTATCAACATTCAGTGCATAAAGTACGATTTTGTATTGATGCTCCCCTGATTCTGCCGGCGGTTCCGGTCCGCCATAGCCGCATGTACCGAAAGTATTAATTAATTCAACACAGCCGTTGGGCATTTGCGCTGTACCCGAGGCTCCTTCCGGTAGTTCCGTTGCGGTTGCCGGAATGTTAATTACTGCCCAGTGAACCCAGTTATTTGCGATAGGGTGTAAATCGTACATAATCAGGGCCAGGGATTTGGTATCCGCAGGCAAATTGCTCCAGGTAAGCGGAATGCTAATATTTTGCCCACCGGCTTCGTAGCCGGCATATTTAACCGGAATGGGGTGATTCTCCTGATACGCCGTGGATATTAAAGTAAAAGGCAGGTTTTCTTCTGCCCACTCCACTTCCACATCAACACCGGACCCCACAGTAAAGCCTGTGTTCAGGGTAAAAGCATACTTCTCACCTTTCGCCGCACCGGGTACGGTTACCGTGAAGGTTCGGGGGTCTACTTGCTCCCATGCCAAGTTCTTATTGGACATGGTGATCCCTGCCTGAATAGCAGCCAGGTTCGTATCACTATCGGTAGTCACCACTACTTTTCCAATGACTGCCGGATCTTCCGTAATCCCATTAATCACAACTGCCTCTGACGTTTCCGCCGGTTTAACACTAAACATCATCTTGATTGGCTTCGTTAAAAGTTTTCCCGAAGCTGATTTTACCTTGTTCTTAATAAAGAGAATATATTTCTGGCCGGGCATATATCCTTCCGGAGGCGGGTTAATGGTTATAGTTTTATTATCTTCGCTTAACTCTGTGCTGCAATTTATTGGTTTGCCATTCTTGTTGCTTTGAACATATACACTTTTGGAATTGACTGAATCGGGCAATATAGGTGCATTAAAGGTGACTGTCCATACTTTAACCGGCGGCACAAGCTCTTTCCATTCTTGCCACCTTTCGTCGTTCTGCGGCTCTTCACTAACTACTACTGAACATGTCGCAGTTTTATCACCGTCCACTGTTTTTACAGTGATAACAGCATTACCCACGGCAACAGGCGTTACTGCTCCATTTTCAACAGTCGCCACTTCCGGAGCGCTGGATGACCATTCAACTAATTGATTTGTTGCATTTGCCGGCAGCACCGTGGCCACTAATGTTTCCGAAGAACCTTCCACCGTTAGCGCTAGCTCGGTTTTATTCAGCGTAACGCTTTCAATAGCTATTTCCTGGTTTTCCTGTACTTCCGCAATAGCGGAAGTAACTACTATAAAGCTTAAAAATATTGCCGCTAAAATCAAAAAAAAGTTTAGTCTTGTCTTTTTCATAATATATTCCTCCTTTTTTACAACTTTTTTCTATTTTAATTGATATAAACATTCATTTCAAGGTGTTAAGGTAGGACAAGGATGGATTGTGGACTAGTAAAATTAGCACAAAGGAAAATTAAAACTGCAGCAGATAAAAGTTTGCCTGGGGAAAAATCCTTCGGAGACACTTTTTAAGTGTACCGATTATGGGATAAAAGATATAATGAGGCGAAAAAAGACGGCCGTAAGTCCTGAATGGATCTTTCTGCCGTCTTTCTTTAATGCCTAGTCAAGAAGGGAGATGTCCACAAATTCGGAACAAGTATCATTTTGCGCGATATCCTCGATATAGAATCCATACAGGTATTCGCCCTGGGGAAGATAATCACCCTGAAGCTCTAATTTTGTAGGATCCTGCACTGTGAATGGTTCGCCTGGAATGTCTTCGTCTTTGTCAGTAACGAGGTCATAAGAGTAAAACATTGGAGTAATGATATCACCGGCTTTTAACTTAATAATATTTCTATCCGATAAACCTGTATCTGGGTCGATGCCTTTCCAAGCGCCCAGTATACTGGTGGTTTCGGTATTGGTATCGTAGATTATTTGCAGGTCCATATCTTGGCCGTTGAGTTTAATTGGTACTGAATAGCTATATTTACCGTCGTTTTCATCCATAAGGAACAATGATACAAACTGGCCGCCCAGTTGAACCCACGTGCCGTCGAAATTATCTCTTACTATGCCGGTTGTTTCATCAAAGTCCACGTCGTTATCCATGCCCAGGAATCTAATTTTGGTGTTGTTGTCGTAATACTGACCTAGAACTGAATAAATCATATTCACCTTGCTGATATCCGATTCCTTTATTTTTATTTCAAACCTGTCTTCACTGATAATAGTAAAGACCATTTTGTAGTTGTCCTTCAGTGTTTTACCATCTGTCGATTTTATTTCCTTGGAGCTGATATCCTTTTTAATATAAATTGAATATGTTTCACCGGGTTCAAAGTAATCTTTGGTGGTTAGTGTCAGCTTGGTATTATTATCTGTTAGCTCATATTTTTCAATAAGGAATGGAGTAGATGTGCCGTTTTTATCATTTGTAATGTAAATGTTTTCATTAATGAAAATAGTATTGGCGTCTACTGGCTTGTTGAAATTGATTACCCTTATATTACTATTGCTAAATGACTTGGATGGCAAGGTAATATCTTCTCCGTTATAGGCACTGGCCGCCGATGACAAGATATTGCTGCTGCCGGCAGTGCTATTTTCCTGGTCGCTTGTACTGGCCGGGTTTGAATCTTCCAGTTCTACCCCCGTAGTATCAGAAACTACTATTTGCCCGTATTTTTCTATAAATTCCGTGTAAACAGGGGAAAAATTTATTTCTTTATAGTTTGTTAGTTTATCTTCAAATCCTTCTTTATCCTTACATGGCAGGTATACGGTCAGGCCGGTGGCATTTGGTTTCTTTTCCGGGGGAGTCAGATTAAAAACTACGGCGTTATTCAGTGCACTGATTATATTGGAAGTTTCTTCAGGATGCTGATTTTGCAGTTGCTTGGCCAGATTTCCGATATCAACCATATCTGTGCTGTCGCCGTGAGCTCCGCCGCTGTTGCCATAGTCTTCGGCTTTATTTCTTCCCTTGGCGAACTCTACATAAGCCGCCGGTTCATCTATGTCGGTACCTGCTTTGCTAACCAGTGCTTCCAGAGCTTCAATGACAGGGCCAATTTTCTTTGCGTTTATGACCGAAAGGGTTGTTTCATCTGCTGTGTCCCATTCCAGGGCTTGTTCCCTAAACCCTTGGGCTATTGCTTCCCCGAGTTTATCGCCGCTTATGGTTGGATCATCTAGAATCTTTTGAAAAATGGGTGTATAGTTCCACCCGTGTCCGGGTTCTGTTTCTTCTGAACCTATAAAATATTTAGTGAAGGGGCTTACAATATAAGCTGTCTCAATTGTCGCCATGAGACAGGCGTCAAAGCCTATAAGTTCGAAAGCTATGCCTGATTGACCGGATGCTTGTTCCAAAGCTGTTCGGATGTCGGCCAGGGATAAAGTGGACTTATCCTCAAAAAGCTCATCATGCGCATATCCACCATGCGCTCCCCCACCGTGATTCCACAAAGCCAGTACATACTTTTCAGCCGGATATTCGGTAGCCGTCCATATAATGAAATCTTTTAGGGTTTCCGGTTCCGCCATATTCACTTGGCCTACGTCTTCGATAAGTTCCATCTCATTATTTTTTATATACCAGCGCTGGTTTGTTTCAGGAGAAATACTTGTGTTGCGCCATTGTTTTGTACCACCGGTTTGAACCACAACGTTCAGCACGCCTGGCTCCGACCCGATAGCCATCATTTCATCGAGGTCATTTGAACCGGCCCCCGCCACTGTTCCATCGCCTTGATCTTCGCTTTCCAGGTCGGTGCCGTTTAAGTAAACCATAAAAGTGTAACTGGATAATTCGGGACTGCTAACAGTTTCCGCAAAGGATGCCGGTGACATAACAAAAATCATGCACAGCGCCCAAAAAAGGCCGAACGAAATTTTTAGATGTTTTGATTTCATACAGTTTCCTCCTTATTAGTTATTTAGTTGTATTTTTTTAAAGTAAATAATGTTTATTTATCCCTCCCGTTGCTTATTTTTTAGGCATATCTATTCGCTCGGGAGGAATGAATTTCCTGCAATTATTAAAAAAACGACATAAATAATGCTTACATTTAATATGTTTTTGATGTTTTTATCGAAAAAAATTATCGATCGTGGCGATCATATCGGTACTTCAGGCGCTGGTGGGGTAATTCCATAGCTTTTGTAATAGCCAATAAGAGGATGTTCTTTGTATTTCTTATTTAAGACCTCTTCATATTCAAGTGCTTTCATAACTCCATACAAACTAGTCATCCCGTATCCACGTTTAATCATACTTTTTCAACATTCTCCTAGAGCTGTGATCCTTTAATGATGGAAAATTTTAATATGGGGGCGAATATATTCGCCCCCATACTTTTAGTTATTTTTAGTTAATCGGCTTACATTACTGAATAAATCTATTATCTATCAATAGTGTAAGTCATGTCATCGTTCAGCGGATTCTTGTTCTGAGAAGCATCAATAATATTGATGTTGCCGTTGGCATCAGCTACAACCTTAATGGTTATGTCGCCAGCATCAGGCAGGTCAGAGCCTAGATCCAGGGTGACAGTTCTTTTGCCATTAACTACGGCAGCTTTCAGTATGGTAATTGTGCTTGAACCGATCTTAACTTTGAAGTTCTTAGCAGCAGTAACTTCGTTGGCATTTTCCCTGAAATTCAGAGGCTCATCAAACGTCATGATGATTTGTCTCTGACAGACACTTCTTGTTTTGATAGAAACAGGTCTGGTGTTATCAAGAAGAGCAACTTCTGTGTTAACTTTAGTCATCATACCACCATCAGGGTTGGTTACACCTTCAACCGAGAATGCAACATCGCCGTCAGAAGGGACGGAATCTTGAGGCACTTCAAAGATTTCTTAACAAGCAGTTTCTGGCTTCCGCCGGCCATATTAATTGTTAATGTGCGTTCAGCGTCACCGGTATCCGGGTTAATTACAGAGGGTCCAGCTTCATTATCGTCGCCAACGTTGGTAAATCTAGCATCTTCAGGCAGATAAATATCAACAACAGTTTTTCCACCTTCAGTAGATGCAATAATATGATCATCCCACCATGAACCAGCGTATGTTGTAACAATGTCATCTAACTGATTGCTGGTTCCAAGTGTTGGTAAAGCTTGATAATCTGCATCCCCTTCTACAATTTCAAAATAATAATTTCTAGGGTCAGCAGCAGTTGTTAGATCAACTATGGTATTAAAAGTTACTTTAATGTGGCGGTAGTTATCAAATTCTACTTTCTCAACAGTAGGCTTTGCAACATAGTTTACAGTTTACTGTGAATGTTTTGCCATTATAGGTAATTGTTCTGGTATTTTCACCCTCACTAAGGGTTGCTACTGTAAAATTTTGGGTAACGCCATCGCTGAAAGTTACTTGAATAGTTGTAGCGTTAATAGCACTAAAGAACAAGGGTTCGTGTATATTAAAAACCCCGCAAACCCAGTAGTACCAAGGGCTTGGGGGCTTCTTAACTTGGCATTGTAGTTCCAGTCGATATTATTAGTAAATTATCCATAGGGTTAGGAAATATAAGCTTATTATTCATAAAGGTTTTCTTATAAAATAGCCTCTTTAACTATTTTTTCTACTTCTTTTTTAGGTAAATCTACAGCATCAATAATTTGCTCCATGGACAACCCCATTTTTGCTAATCTCTTAACAACATCGATTTCTTTCTTTCTGGCACCAATTTCTATTCCCCGTTCCATACCTTTCATGATGCCTTCTTCTTTTCCTTCTTCCCTAAACATTTCTGCTATAGTCACCATCTTCTCACTCCCTTCTGGGTAGGTAGTTTCAATTCTTTTGATTATCTCATTAATATCTGATTTCGTTAAGTTCTTTCCAGCACTGAATACATATCTGATTAGGGTTTCAAAGTAATCTACCCCGGTCTCTTTATCTTCCAGTTCTTGTAGATACTCCACTGCTCGGAAAATAGACTTCACAAGCCCCTTGCTGTCTTTGGTGTATATATCCCTTAACATGGTAAGGAATATCCTGAGCTGTGCTTCGCCTTTTATTTCCCTATCCGTATACCTTGAAAGATCATATAGCAGATATTTATAGTCTGGTATGAATGCCTGCACATCCCTTGGCAGTTCTTCATACCTTGGAATCATTTCCCCTAAAGCTTTTATATTCCAGCCTTCTTGGCCGTGGTAGACTACCAGTGGGATGATAACCGGTAGCTCATAAGTCTCCTCTTTACTGATTTTGGCATTCCAGATTTCCACCATATATCTTAGCAGTTGGAAAGCAATATCCCGGCTAGGTTGGCTTTTGTGTTCAAAGAGAAAATAAAGGTATCCTTCCCGTTTGTTTATGCTGGCCTTAAAAAGGAGATCTGAAAAACTTTCCTGCAACTTTTTATTAATAAAGCTGTCTTTTTGCGGCTCAAGGGTGTCTACATCTATTATATTCATAACACTTTGGGGCAAATAGTTATTTAGAAAATCCTTGGCTACGGCTACATTGCCGAGGGTTTCCTTAAAGAATTTATCGTGGGGGTTTTGGATTTTCATTTTATCACCCGTTCTATCTCTATTATATCTTGTAACTAAATATTATACCATAAAAACAAATCACGACGAGAACAAATATTTTTACAAATTCTTCAAAATTGCCTCAACTTCCCGCTTGAAACCATACTTCATCAGATATTCCACCAGAGCACATAGCCATTCCTGCGCTTTCCTTCCCGCAGTGCCCCGCCCACGAAGCCGCCAACGTCTTTTATAGTATCTTGCTGAGCTTTGTTCATCTTGCGATATTCCAATACGGTTTCAGTGGTGCGCTTTGTTGTGCGGATAGTGTTTTTGAAGTCCTCCCGGGAGATGTCCTGATTCTTCCACCGTTTCTCCATGCGGCTGTTGCCGACAGCAATTTTCATGTATCACACACCTCCTCGCAGTATTTCGTGAAATACCTGATGGGAATGCCGCGTTCTTTCGCCTTGGAGATTTCCTTGCTCATTCCGCTAGAAATATTGCTTCCAAATACCCAAAGTTCATCGCATTTGCCGAGCCAGACCATACCGAAAAACAGGCCCAGTTCCCGTTTGCCAGGCAGATCTTCGCCGCCCGCAAGATCAATAACTCGTACTTCGCTACCGTCGACGGAGTAGGCAAATAACAGCACTTCAAAATCCTGTGACTTGGGCGTACTTGTAGACACCGCATTTGCCCAGGTCGGCACTGCTATAAGTTTCAATGTCGCAGGACAGCGTTTTTATATGAGCCACCTAAGACACCTCCTATAAGGATAGGGCGGCAGGAATCCCGCCACCCCTTCTAATTGCAGTGGACTTTAGCTTAATCCAAAAAATCGTCATCATAGTCCGAAGCGAAGTCTTCAGCGGCACTGGCTTTTACACCCAAGGGCTCACCATCGCGGATTTTCTGGATGTTACCCAGGCCGCAGGCTATTCCACGATTTCCATTGGAATTGAATGCATAGAAATTAATGCTGACCCTTGCGTATACCCCGGAATAGACCTCCGAGCGGCTCATGATGGGGTTAAGAGTTTTGTCCACAATTTCCGGTGGTGTAATGCTATTTGCGTTTACGAAGTAGTTTATACCCCTCACCTATAAGCGAAAAAGAGGGTTCATTCGAACCCCCCCTTCTTAGGAGAAATGTTTTTTTAGCTTCTCGTGCATCTTTTTGAGCCGGTTCCGGATGGCCACTTCAGTCACACCTTCTTCAGCAGCAATATCCGCGTTGGTTCGTTTGTCTACATATACCTTTTTGAACAGCTCCCTTTGTTTTGGTAGGAGATGTTCCATGGCTTTGGTAAGCCTGTCCAACGAAGCCAGATGCTCTAATTCCTCTTCTACTTCCATGTAAAGCTGTTCTGGATTAGCACTGTTATTGGCGAGATACTTATTGCGGTCATCTGCAGCCCCACCTTCACCATCGTGGTAAGCATCAAGGTGTACGCTCACCCGGTAGCCATAGCGGCGCTGCTCGTCCACTTCTTGGTCATCCAAAGCATGCAAAAGCTCAATGTCGGCTTCGGTAACTCCATCTTCACCTGGGGTAATAACGATCTTTGTTCCTTCGGCTGTGTAATAGACATAATTGGTGCGGTTCTTTTTACTGGTTTTGAAACCTCTTGGCATAAAATTAGCCCCTTTCTCCAGCGAGAAAAGGGCATGACTAGCAGCCAAAAAACTCGCCGTTTTTTTTAAAACGGGAGCCGTTTGGCTGTTCCAATTTATTGAAGGACTATTCCCTTCGCCTTCAATATCAGTTTAGGGGATAAAAAGGGTACCATGGCGGACACCTCATGTCCGCTAGTCAAGGAGCAAAAGGGGGATTTTTAGCTCAGAAATGTATAAAAACAAAAAAAAGAGCCATACACAAACCCTTTATTGGGGTTCATGTATGACTCTTATGAGTTTAGGCATAAAAAAACCGGACATCCCGTGTCCGCTTTTCTAAAAAATTATTTTATAATGGCTCAGCGCCTTGTTGTAGTAAGAACGTCCTAATTTCGTCCAGTGACTGGGGGTAAAGGTATATCAGAGCAAAATCATACCAGATATGAGTATTGTTATTATGGAAATTCAATCGGAAAGGGGGAGTGTCATCCACACTGTGCCAGCTAATGTGCCATTTTACCTCAGTGCTATTTCTGTTAAATTTAATTATCTCCTTAAAATAAGGATAATCCACATCCGATAAGGAATGCCCAATTACCACAATACTCCTAATATTCTCTAGCGATTTAAAATACTGCTGGTTCTTGGCTAGAACATCACTTGTTTTCTTGGCTGAATTATCGTAGTAGTCTTCAATAATACCGACCGTGTTATTGATTACATCATATCTCATTTGGCTCTTCCAATTTCCCTTAGTATTATCACTTAAAAAGTAACCCAAATACACCGGGTTATCGTTATTATAAAATTGTCCTTTTCTTCCTCTTAGCCTTGGCTGAAATTCCTTCCGGTTTTTGTTGGATTGATACCATTCCTCAAATATCTTTTCAGTATCATGTCCATGTCCTAGCACAAGTTGTGTTTTTTTATCTCTTCTATCACCGTGGATGTATAGTATGTTTTCCCTAGGTACTTCATAGATCGTTTCTAAGAATTCTGTATAATTGAAGTTAATATATCGTGAATTAAGTTTAAAAATATCTTCAAGCGCTTTTGAATGACTATTGGGTTTTAATGTATTTATCCATCTACGAAACCTTTTAGGAAGCTCTTGAGTTAAAACGAATACTGGAGATGCAGCGGTCTCTTGGGCAGCAAAGAAATCAGCAGCCGAAAAATCATCATCATCCTCTTCATCAGGTACACCAAAATCATCTAGCCAGTCATCTACTGTACTAAGCATCATTTCACGATCCAAATACGCTAGACTACTTTCAAAATTTCCCCATATATCATCCTTTCTGATATAAGTTTCCAATGTAAATCTTAATATATTGTTTTTACCTATGGTGTCCCGGAAATTATAATAGCTTGATGGAACGCCATGCATTATATCGAATCCGTTACCGATAATGAAAAGTATTGTATTAGAATCCGTTAAAGCTATTTTTGCCCTTAAATGATTTCCTGGTCAAGTACGCTGTGGGAGCGGTATTATCCACGTTTACGTTAAAGTTGATTGTTTGAGTCAACAGGCGGTTAGCACTGTCGGTTGATGCTGCCCATTCACCTACATTGGAAACCTGAAGAACGTGAGTGCCTGAAGTTAAAGCATGAGTTGTAGGCAGGGTAATAGTTACTTTGTATCTGTTATCTTCAGTAATAACGTCGTTGCCAACACCCTGAGTGATACCTTGTACTGCTACGTTAGCACCAGGAATGTTGGTCAGGCGGATACCATCAAAAACGTACTTATTGCCGTCCTCGATCAGGTACTGCTTGAAGCCTTCAATGGCTGCCGCCTGGTCCTGGGTCAGTCCGTTTTGTTCAAACATGAGATCAGCTCCCTTTGCTTTTTCTAAAAACACAAAAAGCCCTTACCACCTCTTTGTCAGGGGTAAGGACCATTTTTACTTCTTACTTTAGTTTTCTAGTTCTTTCTTTAGCTCCAGTACGGTTTCTAAAGACAATCCGGTTATTTTGCAAATCATGTCAACATTCAATCCTTCTTTCAACGCAACCCTGGCTATTTCGACTTTACCTTCAAGTTTACCCTCAAGCTTGCCCTCAAGCTTGCCCTCAAGTTTACCTTTCGTTTGACCTTTTTCCATTCCCCTCGCTTCAGCCGCCTTTTGCATCTCATCCAGCGACCGCTCAATATTGGTGATCATTTTTTCCACCTCCCGAAGCTCAGTTTCATCCAGCACGCGGTCAATTTCCTTTTGCAGTGGTCCTGGCAGTTTGCGTTTGATGACGTTCCGCAGCCACACGATTATTTGCCGGAATTGTTCCGGGTCCATTTCTTTCAATACGTCAGCCAGTTTTCTGAGCCGGGCCACCAGTTCTCTCGAATCAACGGTCTGATCCAGGTAGAATACGCTGGACACTACATTGGCCGCCCGGTGCAGGTCTTCTTCGCTATAGCGAACGACATCAAAGAGGATGTAGGAAAAATCCAGCAAGCGGCCGGGGAATTGTTCGTGCCCCGACTGGTACTTTCTAAAGCTCTGGTGGGCCGTCCAGCCTTTCTTGCCGTTGTAGAGTACGGCGGGGACGATGGGCGGCAGTTTGAAGCTCTTGCGTCTCCGTTCTTTTTCCGGCGTATTTTGGTAAATGTCCCGCCATATCTCGACCATGTATTGCAGCAGGCGAAAGGGCATGGTGTGGTCCACGGTTGACTGCAGTTCTAAGAGTACGTAGAATATTATTTCGCTTCCGCCGAGCCTCATCCTGTACACTATGTCGGCCTCTTTGTCGCTAAAGTCCTGTAGCACATAGGACTTATTGACCAGCGTCAAGTCATCTTCTTTTATTTCACGCACCCAGCCCTCGTCCACGAAGGTTTGCAGTAGTTCCAGGAAGGTCTTTTTGTTGGTCAAAAGCTGCCTGTATCCTTTATCGTGGGGGTGGTGGGGCGGTTTTGGTGACGTTTTTCCTCGGTCTGGCAATTTATTCACTTCCTTACTGGTATTATATCATGGCGGCAACCGGAGTGACAGGGAGTTGTGTTTGCCTTCACCGTATAGGTTCTAAGCCGGTTGGTTTTTTCCTACTTCTTTTTGGGTTCAGGACAATCTTATTGTTATGCAATGCAAAAAGGCCAGCCCGACCTTTTTCGGTTAAGTTGGCCTCCGTTTTTCGGCTCGCTGCCTAATATCAATTAGGCAGTGTTTTTGGGTTTCTCCAAATTGGCGTCTTTCTATGGGTTTCTTGGGGATTTCTTTCCGGGGAGTTTTCCCGCATTTTTTTGCAGCGGGCCGGGCCTCTTTTTGCAGCGAGCCCGGATTTTTTTGCTGAGAGCTTTCGCTGTCCGCGGGGCCACTTTGTCCCGTTTTTACCGTCAAGAGCGTCAATGCCGACATCCGTTTTTTTCCATTGCCGGTACTGACGCATTTTACGGATTGTGGGACGCGGGCGTCTTGTTTTGCAGCAGTGTTCAACTACCCAAAATTTCCATCACTCGATCTTTACTCCATGGCGCCTCTCCAGATGTTCCTTGATAGCCTCGTTCACAAACGCGGTCATGTTCAAGATCAAGCCTCTTTCCCTGAGGGACTCTACTTCCCTGGCGACGGCAATCTGCAAGTAGGTGGTGATCCGCTTGTGCTTGTCCTTGAATCTACCCCCGCCGTTTCGGCACGAAAACCTGCTGGCTATCTCCCGTCCATATTTTAGAGCCAATGGAAAGGAATAGCTCAAGAGTAGGACGAAATTTATACATACAGTCACAAGCGTTAAGAAATGACAGCTTGGACCATGATTAAATGAAATGATATAATATAAAAAAATGTGGAGTGTTTGAATTGGCTGAATATGATTTAATCCTAAAGGCCCTGGCCGAGCAATACCCGGAACATTTTGTAACCATAGTCAGAGGGCCGGGTGCAGAAGTGGAGAAGATTGAGCGCCTGGAAAAGGAAGCCGTGGCCACCCAGCGCACATTAGATATTTTGCTGAAAGTCACTGAGAGCGGCTATGAATATGTATTATTAATTGAAATACAAACCAGGCCTGACAAAACCATGCCCTTAAGACTGCTTGAATACACGGCCATGCACCATAGAACACATAAGAAACCGGTTTACCCGGTACTGATAAATTTAACCGGCCAGGGCTACAGGGAAGAATGTTATACATATGAATGCCTAGACATAACTGTAATAAATTTTAACTACCGGCAATTTAACCTAAGTGAAATGAATGGACGGGAGTTTATACACGCAGCTCCGGTAGGACTTCTGCCCCTGGTGCCTTTAATGCGGCATTCCGATCCACCGCAGGAGGTTCTTGAGGCGTGCTCAAAGCGATTTGAGAGAGAAGTATCATCTGACCAGGACCGCGCCAACCTCTTCTTGGGCCTGGCTGTAATCAGCTCCCTTAAGTTGTCCAAGGAAATTATTCTAAAGGTAATCGAGGTGAGTAAAATGGAAAACTCTCCGCTGTTTGATGGTATCCGCGAGGAATGGGAAGATAAAGGTAAGGTCAAAGGTATAATTTTTGCCATTCTAAAAACTTTAGAAAAAAAGATTGGTAAAAAACCGGATAAGTTTTTTGAATCGAGATTAGGCGCTATTGATAATGAAGATACAATTGAAAAGCTGTTTTATGTAGCAATTGAGGCAGAAAGTATAGAACAGTTTACCAAAGCTCTGGAAAAAGTGGAGCAAGAAAGGACTGGTTATTAAGACCAGCGTGCTGAAAAAGTCTAAGAGGGGACGCCCGGCAATCTCTCGGGAAACCATTCAACTAATCAAAAAGTTACACAAGGAAAACCGGCTACTATCGCCGGAAAAAATACGTGAGCAGTTGATATTGATGAATGTCACGGACGCACCGGCTCCCAATACTATTGCCAAATATCTTCCATCCACTAGGAAGCCACCGTCAGAAAAGCAGGTTCAGTCCTGGAGAACGTTTCTAAAAAATCATGCCCCCCATACCTGGGGAATAGATTTTTTCACCGTCCCTACTCTCACGTTCAAGATTATATATGTCCTGGTCATAATAAATCACGGCACCCGTAAAGTTGAGCATTTTGCTGTTACCAGCAATACTAATGTTTTTTGGCTCAAACAGCAATTCCGAAACGCTACACCCTACGATCAAAAACCCAAATACCTAGTCCATGATAATGATTCGGTATTTGTCTCTAAAGCTTTTCAAGCCCTCTTGAGATCGTCGGGAATAAAATCAAAAAGAACGTCTTATAAATCGCCATGGCAGAATCCCTATGCCGAGAGGGTTATCGGCACTTTACGCCAGGAATTACTGAACCACATTATACCGTTAAATGAAAGGCATTTGCATTATTTAATGAGTGAATATGTCCATAAATACTATAACCCGCACCGGACACACCAGGGGATTGACGGCCGAACGCCGATTCCGTCACCGGCTTATAAGCCCACTACGGCGGCGGAGACAAAGTTGAAATCAACGCCGGTCCTGGGTAGGCTTTACCATACTTATAAAAAAGTTGCTTAAGTTTTATCTAATTCATCTACCCTGCGGAAAAACCTTTTATTAAAGGCTTAATCGTGGGTGGCTAAATACGCTTTATGGTGCTGTAATATTATATAAAAATAGGTCTTCTCTTCCTGGGAAGACAACCTGTTTTTTCGGTACCTAGTTACCATTGTGTTCCTTAAATTATATATCTTGGTACCCTTGTTCGGCCGGATGGATTTCTTGAAGGGGACACCGTCCAAATTCCGACCCGAGCATGAGCCCCTAGTCCGAGGCTCAGTGGGACCAGTCCAACACATCAGCCTTCCCAATTAGGGATTTCGAGGCTAATTCCCATTCAGTTCTCAGACTTTCGGCCCATTACCTTGTTTACCTACGCTTAAATGTAAATATGTTACCATTTACACTCCAAGGCTAACTACCAGTGGTCGGCTCAACCTTGCTGGGTGGGATTCGCACCCACTATATGACGCGCCATTTCTCGGATGCACGGACTGTCCCCTTTGGGAGGTTTTGGGAATCCGTTAGGATTCCCAAAACCGACCCGAGCAGGAGCAGAAAGAAAACAGCCGGGCGATCCGCGTGGGACCTCCCAGCCGTTCTTGTTCACTTCAGCGTCAGGGCACCGGCGTCAGGTGAGCCGGACCAGCCACAGGAACCGTCCCCGTGGCTGGTTCTTGCCCAAGTAGGGTAGGTCTCCTTGTGGGAAATGAGTGGACGGGGGTTTTTAGATGCAGCCCCCCAAGGGCTGCTGCCGCCTGCGGTCGGCGATTAGCACAACAAGGGTGATCAGGAGGATAACTGCTATCAGATCTGAATTGTATCTGTGCCAGATCGTTAATTCCGGAAGTGGGCGGTTTCAGACTTTACCACCTTGTTACTGTTGCTGCTATTTCAAGGTAATAATATATGCTTGATCAGGAGGCTGTTTCGCTGTGACCGTGCTACCTGGACTGACGCTATTGACGGCAAATACGGAGAACGGGGGAGCGGGGGAGCGGGAGGCCTGACTGTCCCGTCTGCCAGGGCAGAAAGCAGAAAAAGAAAACAGCCGGGCGATCTGCGTGGGATCTTCCGGCTGTTTTTTGTTTACTTCGGCGTTAGACGATTGTTATCAAATAACTTGATAACTAAGGGGCTAACCCCTGGAGTTCTTTAGTTCGTTAATGTGTTACTCTGGTGGGGGACTGTCCCCTTTTGGGGATATTTGGATGGCCGGTTAGGCCTTCCGGAAATCCCCGAGCAGTCCCCTTTTGGGAGGAACTGGATGGGGCTTTTTGAGCCCCGTCCAGCTTCCGACCCGAGCACTTTACCATATAATGTCTCCAGGTGGACTTTTTGAAGGGAACACCCAAAACCGACCGTTATCTTAATTAAGCCTGATAATAAAGCTAGACAAATAATTCTGATCTATCCTATTTGAAATTAATTTTTACTTGCACAACTGGATTCCTGTCTTGTAACAATTGTTCACAATTTTGCAAAATATGTTCATCCCTCAGAAAAGAATGCTTAATATTCTTTCGTTATAATGTAATTGTTAAATCCTAAGCACTTAAGCAAAATGCTATTCATTAACCAGTCAGTTAAATTCATTCTTGTCCTTTGACAATTGAATACCACCCGGGGCACAACAATTCATGCTGGCTATCTGCTGGGCAGGTTCCATGGCTGAAAGGGAAAAAACGAGCATAAGGGAGAACAGAAAAAGAAAACAGCCGGGCGATCCGCGTGGGACCTACCGGCTGTTAAATTCTTTATCTCGCTAAATTGTTAACGTAGCGGGGGACTGTCCCCTTTTGGGAGGTTTTGGGAATCCGTTAGGATTCCCAAAACCGACCCGAGCACAAGGTCGGCACCCCGGATGGGTGATTTCGGAGCTCTATAGCTGGCCTGCGTTTTCCCCTGTCAACGCTTCACGTGCGGCCTCGCGGCTGCCCGCGCATGACTAGGGGTCGTGATGGTGCAGCTACTCCTTTCACGTGGGGCTCTTGCATCCCCTACTCTATGCCGGTTTATCCCGGCGCTTTCGAACTGTCCCCTTTTGGGAGGTTTTGGGAGCCCGTTAAGATTCCCGAAATCGACCCGAGCATCGACACCACTTGTCAATATTTACCTCGTTTTTTATACCCACAAAATCTCACCTGTGCAACGTATATTTCTATGGAAGAAACAAAAAGGTCGGTTAAACCTTATACACAAATGGAAAAACCGATTTATAAAATGCTTGTATGGCACTTATTACCTGTTGTATTTTTCGACATATTATACTATACTTAGTTATACATATTAAATTTTAGAAATCTAGGTTTTTTTTGACTTATGTTACAAATTATTGTATTCTATTTTTTTTAAACCTAGTGTTAAGACTTTAGCCGGGTTTAGCTGGTTGGGTAGGTTAATTTTTTTCGCTCTTTGACATTTGAATATTGTTCGGTGAGCACAGTGAGGACAAGTACAGTGCTGGAAGGATAGAAAAGAAGGTAGCCTTGGTGTTGTAGACTTCACAAAATGGTTCCGACGTTTTTGGTGCTGGTTCTGACAGTCAACTCAGGGGGGCATGACAAAAAGAAGACAACCGGGCGATCCGCTTGGGACCTCCCGGCTGAAAAGCTCTTTAACGTGTTAAATTGTTAACGTAGCGGGGGACTGTCCCCTTTTGGGAGGAACTGGATGGGGCTTTTTGAGCCCCGTCCAGCTTCCGACCCGAGCATTCCCTATAAAGTTACTGGTGCGGATGCTGATGTATTACCAGCTAAATCTTTGACACTGGCATCAATTGTGCTTGTGGCACCCGTTACAGCAGTTGTTGTTGTTATTGTAACAGTTTTGCCATCCGCACCTAATACAGCGCTTACAACCGCTTCTGTATTTGTTCCGTCTGCCTTATACGTGTAGTTAGCAATATTTTCTGCGGATGCTTTTTCAACTTGTTCGCTGAAAACAACAGTTATGGTGTTACCTGCTCCAGTAGCTGTAAATGTGGGTGCTACTTTTTCAGTTATCTTATCAGTAGTCTTAATCGCAACATCCGTAAACGTATTTGCTCTATTTCTAGCTGTGGAGTTATCAACAAGATACCTTCCACTAACTAGGGATACGAGTACATTATTTGTATCTACTACACCTGGTTTTTTAACTGTAATTTCAAATTCGTCATCATTAGCAGTAGTAGCTACTGTAAATTCACCCTTGACATTGTCTAAAGTGACCCCGTCAATTTTAACTGTTAAATCGTTTGCAACATCACCATTGAATTGAGTTTTAATATCTTCATCAAACTTAACCAGTATCGTATCATCAGTTGAACCTTTTACAACCGGATCTGTTGTAATAATACTTGGTCCGATTTTGTCAGCTATAGTGTAATTGCTACCAACACCGTTCCAGGTATTGGAATCAGTCAGCACACCATATGCTACACATTGTCCTAACGCATTCACAACGGCTTTATCGCTAATAAATACCATATCTAATGCGGCGACATCTGGTCCACCAGTTTCAGCTACATTATAATTGCCATCTGCTTGTATATCAGCATTCAAGGTTAATGTAGCTGTCTTCTTATCAGAGCTAAACGAAACACTTGCAACACCTAAGGTTTGGGCAACATCAGTGCCAGAACTCTTGACAAATTTAATAGCGTTAGGATCTATCGATGTAATTGCCACATTAGACTTAATAACAATGGCTCTTTTTGCTGTGGCTTCCACAGATGTTAATGTAGCAGCATCACTGACAAATGCAATAGCTGTTATCTCCCTATTAAGATCGGAGGAACTTAACAGATTGCCGTTAACATCCTTTACACCCAGAACCTTAATCTTGATGTCAGTTGCTGCAATATTTGTTACAGCATCGATGTCTAATTGGGCAGTATTTGAACCGGGTATTACAATATCTATTGATTTCCCATCGGTAGATAAGGTAGCAGTAGCACCGGTAAAGAGGTTACCAAACTTGTAATCAGCAGTGCTCAACTTAATCATATAGTTTGCCAAATTCGTTGTATTGGCACTATCCATTTGTTTTGAGAAAGCAATCTTTATCTTCGCATCTTGTTTGGTATCACTAGTAAAGTCCTTATCCACTTGAGCTATTACATCGCCCTGAATTGTCGGTGCTGATATACTAGCAAATGTAATCGGCAGATTGGTTTCGGCAACTTTGTTGTTCCTTACACTGAGGTCAGAGATATTATTTGTTTTAACTACTTTTAAAGTGTAATTACCATCAAGTTGAGTGGCATTACTAAAACTCAATTCGTATAGTGTACCAGTGGTATCACCAGACTTTACAGAAGGAGTTATAGTAGTTGCAACTTTTTTATTATCTTTATCATATAATTCATAATTGGCTGCTGTTGTAGCATTTAAGACTTTCTCACTAAAAGTAAGAAGAACCTTATTGCCGGTCTGAAGTTGAGCTGTCACTGTAGGAGCTACTGTATCATCTTCTGCTTGGAATTTAAACTGTGTTGCGGTCTTTACTTCATTACCTTCTATATCTTTAACGCCTTTATAGGAAATAACAACTTCAACCAACGCAGCGGGACCTAAATCGTCAGCTAGAGTTAATTCAAAAGTTGCATTATCCCCACTTGAATTAGCTACCCCAGCTCCGGCTATTTGTATGGTTGAACCGCCAGCAGGAGTAAATGTGAAGTCGGCGCTTGTAGTTGCTATTGTTGCGCTTTGCACAGGCTCATTAAATTTGACTTCAACTTTTGTACTGCCCGGCGCACCAGGTGTGTTCTCCAGCACTTTAGCACCTGCAATTGCAGGAGCTGTTGTGTCAGTAGTTACGCTCATTGTGAATTCTTTTTGTGTAACAGGGAAATTTGCAAAATCCTTAAGTTTAGGCGTAACAACAAACTTATCTCCATTGTTCATTTTGTTAGCTAAGGTAAGGATTACCTTATTGGATGTATAATTTGTAGTTGTAGCACCGGATACTGTTGCGTAAAGGTTAATTCCATTCAATGCAAACTCTTCCCAAACTTTTGCTTCATTAGATATATTCACAGGTTCAGAGAATGTTACTTCAATAGTTTTTGATGTTGTTGCCACTGCATTAACAACTGTCGGGAATGTTGTATCTACAACTGTAACGTCCTTAGAAACATTAGAGATTACTTCTTTACCATCCTTAGATTTAATTTGATTTACCGCTACTTTATAGGTTTTGTTTTGATCTAATGTGCCTGTCGCTGGTAATACCAGTGATTTATTATCTGTTCTAACTATCGGTGCGGCAGAAACAGTTGTTGTTCCGTCAAGTACCTTAGCGGTTACAGCGGTAGCTGTTGCCTTGTCTATTTCTTTATTAAATGTTACTTCAATAACTTTATTGTTAATAGCACTAAAGAACAAGTGTTCTGTATGTTTAAAACCCCGCAAACCCGCATGGTGCAAAGGATTGAGGGGTTCTTAACCTCTAATTGTGGTTATATAGGTAATTATTAGTAGCAAGTTTCATAAGGTTAGGAGATATTAGATAATTATTCATAATAGATTTTCTTATAAATCACTGATATGCTACACTTTTTTCGTAAAGAACCTCGGGATCAATATCTGCTTGATTGCTCCACTCTATGCTATCAAAACTCACCCGGACCGATCTAAATAAATTCTTGTCTTTTAATTCCCTAAAAATTCCTTTGTTCAGATAAGGCGTCATATCAAATAACCTTTTTTCTCCGTTTTCAAAGGTTAAAAGCAGTCTATAGCTCTCCAAAGGTTCAACTCCTACTACAGACACATACATAATTCATCACCTCTATTTCAAAGGTTCAATTTTAAACGGCAATTCGCTATTCATTGCCAACACCCAGTTTGCCAATAAATCTTCCTGTCTTAATTCTGCCCAAGCAAGGACAAGTTTAAGCTGTTTTTTAGGGAGACTCCCATTAGTTAGTTCACAAGTATTTATATCAATTATCGCCTTATGCTTCCCATAATATGCATGAAAGTGAGGCGGGTTATGCTCATCAGGGGCGCAATACATTCTTATAATTATCCCATAAAACATACAAATGGTCGGCATTATATCACCTTTTTTCCTACAATACTCCATATTTATTATACCATAAAAACACAACCGTGGAATAAATATTTTTACTGGTTTCTTAGGAGCGTTTCCACTTCCCGCTTGAACCCATACCTCATCAGGTATTCCACTAGCGCCCCTTCCATGACTTCCCTTAAGGCAACCTTCTTCTCCTTGCTAAATTCCCCGGCCAGCTTGGCAATAACATCACTCATGTAAATGGCTTTAGTCCTGACTTCCCCTGGCACAGCATACCTTGGAATTATGCCATCGTCCCTGGTACCGGTGAGTAACTGATAGAGTTCATCCCGGTTTTCATAGAGGAAGCGAAGGAAGGGCAGATATTCCCCAAGCCCCTCCGGTAATTCCCCGCTGGTTGGTTGAACGGTTGGCGATAATGCCGATTGAACAATTGGCCCTGGTAGGTTGATTGATTCCGGCATTGGATCACCAACCGGCTCCGGCACATCAATCCTACCCACGGTCTTGACATAGTTGTTTTTATGGACGTTCCACTCGTAGCCCTTGGTTTTCATGTACTCAGCCATTTCCCGGTGGTCAGCAAATCCCTCTTGTCTGGCCACCATCCTTGGGTCAATGCCCTCAATCTCAAAAGCTGTGATGATGCTGGCTACCTTGGTGGGTGCGTAGCTTTTGGGGTCTGGTTTTTCAATTCTGTTCTTCCGGGGGAAATACTGACCTTGCTGGCTGTCGAAAGCAAAGTTCTTCCGGCGCATGTACATATCAAGGCTTTTGTAACTCTTGTACTTCAACTCTGCCGCCACTTCATCCCTGGTTTTAAATTTTAGCATTTCAATAATCCGTTTGACCTTTTCATCGTAAATAGGTTCCATGGTTTTATCCCTCCCTATAAAAGATTAACCGCTTCAGTCAGCTTATCCGTGTCCTGGTGCAGATATCTTGACGTTACCCTAAGGCTTGAGTGGCCCAGCAGCTTTTGAATGCTCACCACCGAGGCCCCTTTCTCCAGCAGGTTGGAGCCAAAGGAGTGCCGAAGCACGTGGGCGCTGATGTTCTTGTCCCAGCCCAATTCCTCTACTGCGGTATGAATCCAGTAGTTGATATAGCTGGCCGATACTTTGCCGGTTCTGGTTAAAGCAAAGAAGCGATTTGAATGTGCGTCCCGGATGTGCTCTAGGTAGTGGGTCAAAATCCGGTGTAGCTTATCATTGATGGGCACATCCCGGTCTTTGCCGCCCTTGCCGTCAATGATGTGTAACACCCGGCCATCCAGATCCACATCCTCAAGTGTCAGGTGGATCATCTCTGAAATCCGGCCACCGGTGTAAAACATGGCTTGGACTACGGTTTTAATGACTGGTTGCTCAATGGCAGCTACCAGTTCCCCGAGCTCATCCTCGGTGATAAACTCTCGTTCCTTTTGTTTGATTTTCACTGGCTCCAGTAAGCTGGCAATGTTCTTGACGCATAAGTCCTTCCTGCAGCAGTAGTTGTAAAAGCTTCTTAGAATATATAATGAGCGGCTTCTACTAGATGAGGCTGCCCCTCTTTCCTTTTCGTAGAACAGGTAGTCCTCCAAATCCTGAAGCACAATGTCTTCCAAATACACCGGGCAGTTATGCTTGACAGTCAAGAAGTTGTTAAACCCTTTCAATTCTATGGCATAGCCCCGAATGGTTTCCTGCGATCTATCAATAAGGTGCATGTACTTTGTAAAACCCTCGATTGCTTGGTTTAAGAGCATTTCTCTCCCTCCTTTGGTAGGTAGCATGTTACCGTTACATTGGGATAACATCAAGTTATAATTACTTATAATTCAACTTAGAAAAGTTAAGGATTTGGGCGTTGAAAAAAAGAAGCCCTAAGCGTTTTAGCCTAAGGCGTAAATATCATAATGGTGGCGTCAAACCCGGCGGCCTTTAACCTTTCCACCTGCCTTTCAGCGTTTTCCCTAACAGCATAGGAGCCTGCCATTACTCTGTATAATGTTTGGCCGGTTTGCTGCTTGGGTGATGGGGGAGTAGATGGCAGATATTTGATACCCACCTGTTCCAGAATTGCTTTAGTTATAGCCGCTACGATCTCATCCCTTTTAACATCAAACAGTTGGTTGTCACCGGTGTTATCAATAAAACCCACCTCCACCAATACCGCCGGTGCTTTTGTTTCCCGAAGGACATGGAAGTTAGCCGCCTTAACACCCCGGTTGGTAAAGCCAACACCCACCAATGCAGTTTGGATTTTTTCTGCTAGCCCTTTGGCCTTGGCTCCTGGGTTCAAATAGGTGTATGTTTCCACACCCGTGGCCTGCTCTGGCTTGAAGGCATTGCGATGGAAGGAGATGAAACAATCGTAAGACTGCCGGTTTTCAAAGTTGCTCCTTTCATTGAGGCTGACAGTGACATCAGCAGTTCTGGTTTCATCAACAATTACCCCGTGCCGCCTTAGTTCTGCCGCTACTGCTTTTCCCAGTGCTAAATTATCATCGGATTCCTTTCTTCCCGTATATACAGCCCCTGGATCATTTCCACCGTGTCCGGCGTCGATACAAATTCTAGCCATTCTTTCTATCCTCCCTTCTAAGTTCCGTGAATACCACCCTCAGCTTCTCCGGTATGGGCAGGCCCACCTTGGATGCATTTTCGATGATGCTCAATCCTTCGTTGGACAAATAAAAGAAAATCACAGCGGTACGGACTGCACTGCCCTTTTCAATCAGATAGTAATCGATAATGTGGCCTATACCCACCAAGGAAAATATGAGCACTTTTTTGAAAATCCCCCGAAAGCCGATACTACTGGAAAGCTTCTTTTCAATAACTGCTGCCATCAGTCCAGTAATATAATCAATGACCACAAAGGCCACCAGAGCTAAGACTAAACCGTCATAGCCACCTAAAAACCAGCCGATATAGCCGCCGATTGCCGTAAAGGCAAGCTGCAGGGTATGAATGATATCTTTCATGCAATCGTCCTTCTTTCATAAAAAATAGACACCTGTCAAAGGCGTCCTTATCGTGTGCTTTCTGTTTTGAACTCCCCCAGGGCCGTTTTTAACTTCTGGGATAGGGTGGGGAGGTTGTTGCCGAATGTGACGTTCAGTTTGAAGCCACTAGCCTCATGGATTTCCTGCACCTCTGTAATCCGAGTGTCCATGGTCAGGTCCCAAGCTTTGTTTTGCACCGTGACGATATCCCCAACATCCCAATCATCCCGATATTTAAAAGGCCCAGCGGTTAAAACCTCGGCTTGAAAGGATAAAACCCTTTGATGCTCAACCAGTTTTGCTTCACCTTTTGCTGGCAGGTCAGCAGTATCTTTAACATCCCTGGCATCAACAAAGATAACGTGGCGATCCAGACCAGTAGCATCGCTGCCCAGCATCATGATCTCTCTATTGGCTCCCTCGTCTCGACCAGCTACGATTGCATAGTTACCAAAGCCCACCAAGCTATCAATAAATTCCTGACTTCTGATGTTATCAAACTCCGGTGAGAAGATAACCGGCGGGTTTATTTGTTGACCGGCTGAAAAATTCCTTCTATTATATATGTCAAATATCCACTTCTTTGAATTGAAGTCCGGGTAGATATGCCAACCAAGGCTAGTAAGTATGCTTATCTGTTCCAGCTCATCAGCCAGGTTCTTGTATCGTGTTTGCCATTTAACGTTTTCTCCCCTTTGCTGGTCATCACCAATCACAAGAAACGGAAATTCCATCTCCGATATCTGTAGACAGTTTCGCCGGACATAGTGTTTCATGACCGTTTCCGCATTGGCTTCCTGGATGTCGTAGGCTTGTCCGACAGGTGGGATGGTGATGCGCTGACGAAGGATAGTCCCCAATGCGTAACCCTTGATGGTGAGCATTTCTTCTCCTTTGTCATTGCTTTTAATTTCCTTGTGGCGGATGATGCCGGTCTTGCACGGGTCAGCCCCCAGCATGATTAGATTGTTGATTTCGAGCTGATTGGCGTTTTGCACCTTGCGGTTTGTCACCAGCTGGAACTCGCCAGGCGAGTGGTAGCTGCGGCAAAAGGAAAGGGAGAGATAGTTGTCTACCTCTCCCTTAAGCTCCAGGGCCGGGGTTATTATGCGTATTGGTTTCATGGCTCACCTCTATCAATTTCTTGTGGTTATAAGTTATAACCTGGTACAAAAAGCTCCTTACCTTCAAAATGAATCTCTTCAATTAACCTACTTGTTGAGCCAATTATCGAAATATCAGAGATATCACCAATGTTAAGAATTAACGGATCTAATGTATGTTCAAGTGGTTCAGCAATTAACCTATACTCATTTTGCCACTTATATAAATCCAACTTTTTTAATGGGCCTAATTTTTGAGTAGAAGTATCATATTGATAATACTCCACACCTTGTCCGGCAAATCCCAGGGCATTGTATGTTCCTTTTTCTAATTCAGCAACAATCCTTCTTCTAAATTCTTTAAGATTAAATATTAAAACAAAAGTATCTCCAAAATTATTTACCCTGGTATCGATAGGCTCAATGTACCTGCTCTTAAAATCACAATTTAACTGATACATACAAAAAACCTTATAATATTTTAACTCTTCGTCTAACAGATGTATGCCCCCAATTATTTTTTTCTTAATCGCTTCAGGAAAATCCATACCAAATTGAGGCAACACCTGGCTAAAATCATCTTTTGCAATCAGACTATGTGTACCTTCCAAAAGATCTCCTCTTACTTTATTGTCATCTTCTAGACCTCTAAAGTAGTCCAGCGAATTCATATAAATTGTACCGCTGCGAAAACTCTTCGCCAACTTCAAAGGTGCAAATTTTATTAGTATTGGTCCGCTACAAGTTATTCTTTCCATTTTCCACCTCCTGCCATATTTTACCACAATAAAGGGGAAAGAAAAAACATTAAAAAAACACCCCTTCCAGGTGTTACTCCATCTCCGCTAATACTTGCTGCACCACTGCTCTTAGATTTCCCAAGGCTGGCACCTGTTCATGTGTGTACACTCCGGCCAGTATGAGCGGAACCCATACGTTTTTAACCAATGCCGAGTTTTTATCAAAGGTCATTATGCTTCACCTCCCGCTAACAATATTGTCAGTTCTGCTAAGGCCATCTGAAGCCCCTGGATTTGAACTTCAAGCTCTCGAAATTCAACAGCCGCAGGGGAATCTACATATTCCCACCAAACGGTCTCCGTTGCCTTGTCCGCCTTGATAATGGCGATCTTTCCTACTGGCGTTTCCTGCTCCGGCAGCTGCTCCACCGCCACAGCCCTGGCCTTATCCGCCTCTGCCAAAACACTCTCATCGTAAACGATACTGCCGCTTTCAAATACATAAATCATATTAAAGCCCTCCTCTAATTTTTATCGTAACCCTTGATTCCAAAGGTTTGGGTTAGTTTTTCAATATAGTAGCCGGTGGCCAGATAAATATTGTGCTCGTCATCCACCTTGATATCCGCAATCTTCTCCACTGCCTTGTAGCGCCAGAATTTCTCCCCTTTTTCATTGAATTTAATCAAGGTCTTATCATTATCCCAGGCGTAAACAGCTCCGTCCAAACCTTGGACAGCCCGCAAATAGAAGTTGGTAATGTTAATATCGCTTACTTCAAAAGAGTGTATCTGCCCACCAGAATATTTATTGAATACCCTGATTTCATCATCATAAACACCAAAGAGAAAATCTCCATGCCTACCAAATATCGCCCTTGCCGCACTGAAATATCGTATAGTCCGAAGGGTGTCGATGTCGTACAACTTGTTAAAAGCCATTACAGTGCGGTCATCCCACAGATGCAGTTTACGAAACACACCGCTGGTACCAATCTCCATGGTCTTTAACAAAGTTCCTTCCGGGGATATTTTGACTAAATAGTCCTTGGAGCCGGAAGTATGAAAATAAGCAATGCTAACAATGATTACTCCTTCGCTGTTTACCACTAAATCTGTTACCGCACCTGTTGTACCGGAAATGCTGCAGGACCACTGTTCCACCCCGTACGGATTAAGTTTTTTCAAGGTTCGGTTGGTATCGGCAATATAAACATTACCGTTCTTATCGGCTTTGACAAAGTTCAAAGCAAGGTTATGACGGTATACCCACTGCTGCTCACCCAGCGCATTGAACTTCCTTGCCGTCCAGTCATCACTGGCTCCGTAGAAGTTGCCGTTGACATCCACATCAATGGAATTTACTACGCCTTCAAATTGATGCGGGATAAAATCCGACCACTCTTTATCGGTAGATAAAATGCGGGCTGAATGCTGGCGCAGCACATAGATTTTTCCCTGCTCTTTATCAAGGCCGAAACCATAAATGGGGTTACCGCTAATGTTGTGATCCTCTCGCCAGATAAAACCGGCCAGTTGATTGTCCAGCTTGGTGATTTCCCGATTGGAGACGGTATAAATGTTGTTTTCGCTGTCGATGAATAGATTGTATACGGTAGTTGTGTTGGCGCTGGTTTTCTCAAAAATTGGCTCGCCTGTTTGGTAGCTATGTTTTCGTATGACATGGTAACTATCTATTGAGTAAAAATGGTTAGTACCCGGCTCAATGGCTAGGGCATAGGCATAGCGGTTATTAGGTATGGTGTAAGTATATACCGTGCTCCCGTTACTTGGATTTAACCTATAGATCTTATAACTTTGGTCAGCCGCAATAACTGTATTACTGTTAACCGCTAATGCCGCTATGTTACTACTTAGGCTAGTTGATGTCCACGTAACTTGACCATTGGTTCGGTTACATTTTTTAATATAATAAGCCGAGGATGCACTAACTCCAACATAAACACCAGATGTTTCTACTGCGATACAGTATGAAGAACCAACATTCTCTGCTTTCCAAATTAAAGCACCATCAGAGGCATATTTATATAGGGTTGTGCCCTGCGCAAGATAATAACTACCATCCGTAGCCGCAAGGTCAGGGGTCATATGCGCTGAAGAAGTTGTGTGGGTATTATCGGCTATCACTTCTCCGGTAGTCGCATCATAAATAGTCACCCCCAGGCCGTGAAGTACATAGACCTTCCCATTGTGGTAGTGGTTAACACCTTTACGGTTGGACAAGGTTCCCAATGAGCGGTAGGCAAAAGGCAATCCCAGCCCTTTAATCTCATCTGATGCTATAATTGGCGTTAACCCTTCAATGGGAATAACCCCCGGATCTCCCATTGATGTTTGCCCCAAGCCGTGCAGCCATAAATCACTCACTTGCCATTACCTCCTCTATCCAGTTTCCTGCCTCGTCATATATTTGGTTGTATACAACAGCAGTCTTAATTGTTTCTCCATCTGCCTCATAATAAGTAACCGTCCGGTTTTCGTAGCGTGGTGAGTTGCCGCCGCTTAACACAGACCGTTTAGCCAGGGTTCCATCTTGCCGGTGCCATTCAATGGTGGTGAAAATCCCCTTGTGGTCTTTCCCAAAACGGTAGGTATTGGCCAGATCCCCATGGGCGGAAAAATCAGCCTCGTGGTCCCTAAAAGCAGTCCAGGGCACCAGGTCGGTGGCATCAAAGCTAAGTCCTTGAATATAGTCAAACCACTCTTTCCACTCAGCATAAAAGGCCCCATCTGGTTCACGGGTTTTACTTTGCAGCCAGGCATCCCAAACCACTTCGAATACTTCCGGGTGCGCTGCCCACCAGGCGTCCCACTGCTCTTGCATCCACTGGGTTTCACTGGCGATGTCCTGGGGCAGGAGCAGTTTGCCGCTGATGTAGTAATCCACTGCTTCCGGTTGACCGGCTTTGCCCTCGATAACTTCCCCCGATACAATAACCTGGTCAAATACCGATGCTTGGTAAGATTCACCGGCGGATAGTGTTTTATCCCGCATCACATAAGCCCCGGCCAGTTTTAGGCTGATGGTTTGCGCTGTATCTGTTAAGTTCGTTAAGATGATGGATTTTAGAATCACCACCCGATCATTGGGCACCTGGTATAAAGGCTCGAAAGTAGTGGTCAATTCACCCTTGCTCAATCTTATAGCGCTGCCCATATTACATCCCTCCCCATGTGCTGATTGGTGCTTGCAGCCTGCGCCATTTGCCGTCATTAATTTCTACTTCCAAGTGATTAGCAGCAAAGCGTAGACCGTGGGCACCTTCCCTGACAGTCCGATCTTTGTGGGCCTTGAATTGGCTCCTGGGCACCAGGTTGGTTACGTCTTGGATTTCTTCAAACCAGTCCTGCCACTGGGTGTAAAATTCGCCATCAGGTGCCGTTAACTTCTCGTTTACCCAGGCTTGCCAAACCCGCTGGGCTTCATGGTCAAACCAAATATCCCAGTCCTGCTGGATTCTATCGAACCAGGTTTTCCACTGGATGTAGAAGGCTCCATCCGGAATGGTTAGCTTATCGTTTACCCAGTTAGTCCAGGTGTTTTGAAAAGCGGTGAACTTTGATTGCAGCATGGCCAAAAAGGCAGCATGCTCAATACCAGCATCTTGCTTTTTATCTGTCAAATATTCAAGCCAGGCGGCAAACTCTGTATCTCCGTGTGCTCTCCTGGCATTGAGGTATAACTGCCATTCGTTAAACAGCTCGGTGGTGTCCACCTGTTCAAATAAATGGGTGACCACGCCGCAGACTTCCGGATTTAATCTTTCATCAGTAATTTGGTACGCTTCGATAAAGCTTTTCCCGGCCAAGATCTTCACCTGGGCTAAAGCCAGCTCATAAACATTCTCATCCCTAGTCAGCTCCGGTACCTGTGGCGTTTCCGCTGGGGTACCAGTTAACACAAAGGCTTTCACGTAGCGGTTTTCTAAAGTCTTATCTAATCTAATCACCACCCGGTCGATGCGGTCGTAGTTGGCATGGGCCATCGGGTGGTAAAGTTCCAAAGGTTCAATGTCGATTTTGTAAAGGTAGCCTTCAATCCAGGCATAGCCGGGTTTAATAAAAGTTCGCATGTCCTGGCCTTCGGCTCCTACCTGCAAGTTGTCCCCGGAGCCGTTGAAGATGCCGTTTCTGATAAACTGGCGGAAGTATTCAGCGAACTCATCTGCGGTATAAAAACGTTCGTCCTCGCCATCAACGGAATCAAAAAATCTGTAAAGCTCTGCCACAAAATCACTCCTTTCTATAGGCCAACATAGCGGTTTTTCCACTTGACGGTAACCCTGGTTTTGATGCTGTCGTTGTTGCTCCGGTAGCTTAAGGTGTTTTCTCCCGGTACTAGCTGCCAAAATACGCTGTCCAAGTCAATATAGTGGAAAGCATTCTGCCCGTTAATCCTCACATATTTCTGCCCGAAGGCGGTATTGATGGTGAGCACATCTTCCTCCCCAAGTTCCCGGTTAACTTTGATAAATTCCCCAGTGGTTAGATTATTAACTGTAGGATTAGTTGCCGGTCCCTTAAACTCTATCTCCACCGGCGTAGCCACATCGCCTTCGTTTACCGCCCGCCTCTTAAAACCCCGGTAGGAGAATACAGTGGGAAGGATTAGTTTAAACTTAATCCCGCCCATGAGATAAGACATCTCCCGGCTTTCATAGAAGGTATCCAGCCAGAAGGGTTGGTGGCAGAGCAGGTGAAGTAAGAATTTTTGGTAATACAAACCTTTACTCCCTTGCCCACCGGGGAATACCGGAGTGGTTTCGGCCAGACCTTTAATCTCCCGGACCTGGTCTCTCTGATGGTAGGTGATAGTTACTTCCCCCAATTTTGGGTTTAGTACCCTTTGCATTTTCCTTCTGGCTTCCAGTACAAAAGCAGGGTCAATCTTCGTGATAATCGTGCCTTCAATAGAAATGGCCCGGTTATCCAACATATTGTCGAGATAAGTCGAGCCATCCTGTTTGGGTGCTTTTTGGCTTTCAATAGCTACCGGCACTTCCCCGACACCGTCAATGGTTTCAAGGAAATATGGGGCCTGGTTGCCTAACGTGATGCTTTCTCCCTTTTGGTTAGTGATAACTATTCTGTCCATACTACACCTCCTACCATTCTAGAGCCAGCTCTCTAGAGGCATTTTTAATTCTTCTTGCCGTTTCCGCAGGGGATAGGGGAGTAGGGGAAAGGAGGGTAATGTGTTGGACAATGCCTTTACTTCCATCCAATATTTTCTTTGTTTCATGGTCGTTATAAATCCTACTTCCCCTGGGCAAGGCCACCAGTTCTGGTCCCAGTTCCCCTACCATGGTTAAACCACCAGGGAAGAAGCTGGTGCCGCTAAAGTTTGAAGCTGCCGCACCGCCTTTGGAAGCAGAAGTATCACCACCGCCGCCGCCACCTCCACCGGTGGTAATGGTTCTAATGATCCTGGTAATGGTTTCAGTGATACTAAATACTTTTTCCTTGACTTTGGTATCGTTCCACTCTTTTATCCGGTCGATAGCACTGCTAATAGCCTTTTTAACCCGCTCTAAAGCATCAGCTACCTTATCGGCCATGTCGCTAAATTTGATGCCGGTGATTTCCTCCATGGTGGTCAAGGCACTGTCCCAAACGGATTTATATCCCTCGGTGTAGGCTCCAATAAGGCCCTTAATACCGCCGCCGTGTTCATCGATTTTATTTTGTATGGCCTGCCAAGTTTCAGCAGTTTTGGTTTTGATGTTGTCCCAGGTTTCAAAGGTTTTGGTCTTAACCTCATCCCAGGTGATGCTGACATTGGTTTTAATAGCGGCTACCGTTTCGGAGGTATTGGTTTTAATGTCATTCCACCTGTCGCTCATGGTCGTACGGATACTTTCCCACTGCTGGGAGGTGTTGGTCTTAATTTCCTCCCAGGTGGTAAAGACGTTTTCTTTAATTGCTCCGGCCTTGGCGAATATATCGTCACGCATAACCTGCCATTTGGTCTTGATTTCTCCTGTTTCCCAATCAACTTGATTGACGTGTTCCTGGGCTTGGGCCTGGGCTTCGGCAACAACCCGCAGGTGCATTTCTTCGGCTTTGGCTATAGACTCGTCCTTTTGCCTGGTGGCCTCGATAATCAATTTATCGGCCTGTTCTTTAGAGATGGTGCCTGCTTCATCGCGCTGCCGGATGATTTCCTTGATCACCTGATCATACTGCTCATTGGCCGCTTGAATGGCCCCGTCCCTTTGCTCAATGCTGTTTTTAACCACTTCTGCCGCCTGCAAAGCCGTTAACTCTATGGCCTGGGCTTTCATGCGTTCCATAATGGCTTTGGCTTCGATTTCGTTTTCGGAAAGGACCTGGATGCCGGTGTCCACCATCTGCCTTTGGATGGCATTGATTTCTTCCTGCTCGGCTTTGGTCAGGGCTCTTTTCTCTGTACTGGCCATATCCAGGATTTCCTTTATCCTGGCTTCGCCTTCAGCAATGGTTTGTTTCCTGGTTTCATAGCCCTGCTGCATGTTGTTTAATATTTCGTCCTGCTCAGCTTGAGATAAAGCTGTGCTGCTGGTGACAAAGTTTTGGATTTTCGCCAGGGATTCTTGATGGTGTTTATCCAGTCCGGCTTGTACTTGTGAAGCCATCTGTGAGAAGTTCCCGGCAATGTTGTCCACCATCTCCTTGGTAACTTCCTGACCACTCCAGGATAATTGGTTTAAAGCTAAAGTAGCCTGGTCGTTAAGCGCTAAAAAACCACCCACAGCTTTTTGGGTGGATTCCGATACTTCATCGTCAAAGAGTTCAATGGCCGGGATGCCTTCCTGGCTTAGGTGTTTGTATAAAGCTACGCCTGCTGCGGTAACTCCGGCAATAGCAGCAACCGCAATTCCCACCGGCCCTGTTAAAACTGTAAATGCTGTGGCTAAGGCTCCAATGGCAGGTGTTGCTGCAACTGCTCCAGTGCTGGCCACAGCAATAGCCCCGGATACTGTGGACAGCGCACCCACAACAGCACCGATAACACCGATAAGTTTACCGCCGATAAGTAAAAGCGGCCCGATGGCTGCGACAAGAACGGCAATTTTTACGATGGTTTCCTGGGTAGCGGGGCTAAGACTGGCAAATTTATCGGTCAAGGATTGCAGCATCTCCACCAGCTTATTTAGATGGGGAAGCAGGATCTCAAAAATTTGTATGCCTACACCTTCCAGAGCTGATCTTAATTTTGTCAGCTGCCCTTGCAGGTTTGCTTCCATAGTTTCGGCCATTTCTTTGGCCACACCGTTGTATTCCCTGGTAGCCTGGGTCAGTTTGGCGTAGTCTTCTTCACTGGAGTTGATAATGGCCAGCATGCCGCTCATGGCTTCCTTACCAAAGATGGTGGCAGCATATTGGGCTTTTTGCTCTTCGGTAAGCCCGGCAAAGGCAGTTCTTAGCTGGTCCATCACATCTTTAAAGGGTAGCATTTCCCCGCTGGCATCAGTAATAGTGAGGCCCAGTTCATTTATGGCTTTGGCCATACCGGCTGTGGGATTAGCTAAGTTAGCAATAGCACCCCTTAGTGCAGTACCTGATTCGCTCCCTTTGATACCCGCATTAGCCATTAAGCCTAGAGCCAGGGCTGCATCTTCTGCCGAATAACCCAGTGAACCAAAAAGGGGAGCCACATATTTAAAGGACTCCCCTAACATAGAAACATTGGTGTTGGCGCTACTAGAAGTGCTGGCCAGAAGGTCGGCAAACTCACCTGCCTGGCCTGCCTGCATGCCAAAGGCGGTCAGGGCATCGGTGACAATATCGGAAACGGTACCCAAGTTCTCGCCACTGGCAGCAGCCAGCATCATGACGCCATCTAAACCATCTAGCATCTGACCAGTATCCCAACCAGCCATGGCCATGTACTTTAATGCTTCTGCCGACTGGGCGGCGCTGAATTTGGTGGTGGCACCCATTTCCTTGGCCTTTTCTTCCAGCATTTCTAATTGAGTGCCGGTGGCTCCGCTGATGGCCTGCACTTCGCTCATCCCGGCTTCAAAGTCCGAGCCGATTTTTGCCGCAGCAGCTCCTAAACCCACCAGGGGCATGGTAACCTTCATGCTGAGTTCTTTTCCGGCCTGCTCCATCTTTTGGCCCACAGCCTGCATCTTTTGTCCGGCGGCTTCCAGCTCTTTGCCCAGCTTGTACCAGCTGGATGACTGGAGGGTTATCTCGTTATTAACTTCTTCCAAGTTCTGCTCCATGGTCACTAGCCTGGCGCGAGCTTGATTTAGCTTAATTTCCAGCTCCTGGGTAGCCTTGGCATCACTGCCTTTGGCCTCCACAGACTTCCGGTGGGCTTCTTCTAAGGCTTGCACCTTTTGCCTTTGCAGCTCCGTTCCTTTGGTCAGGTTATCGGATTTAAGCCGTAATTTGTCCAGCTCACTGCCGTGTTTACCCAATTGGGCACCGGCCAGCTTAAACTCCGATTGCAGTTTTTTCATTTCCGTATTGATTTTACTGATCCCGTTTTGAAAGCCCAGGGCATCAAGGTTGATCCGTACATTTAGATCCCCGACATCTGACATTTAGCTCACCACCTTTGGGCATAAAAAAAGCACCTGCTTATCAGATGCTATTAGAGTAAACCTTCATATTTTTGTCTGCCGTATAAAAAACGCATAACAACTACTTGTTTTTCTTCTTCATCGACTACATAAAAGTCAATGTAGTTATCAATTATTAATTTTCGATAACCCTTCTTCTTTAGATATTCATCAGCGAAATAATTACCTGAAAACGGAAAGTCCTTTAATCTCATTACACTTGTTTCTATTTTCTCCAAAAGATTAACAGCTGCTTGTTCAGCATAAAGTTCTTCGGTAATGTATCTATATATTTTATCTAAATCCTTACTAGCTTTTGGAGTAAGTTTTAAGCTATAACTATTCTTTGACATATTTCTTCCTTAATTTTTCAAATACATCTTCAGCATCTAAAAGTGGCTCACCGTTTTCAACTTGACTTTCTGCTTCAGCTAATTTCTTATAGAGGTCTGCTTGGGCTAGCTTTTTTTCATAAGTTTCCATACTCATGATTACTAAATCGCCATAGCCATTTTTCGTAATGAAAATTGGTTCTTCATTTTTATGACACAGTTCAGAAATCTCAGTTGTGTTTCTTAAATCTCTTATCGGTCTAATTTCAGGCATAATATCAACTCCTTTGGTTACATTATGCCTTAATTATAGCATTATTATGCTACGCTAACAATTAGATTATACTCCAAGAAACTCCTATAAAACCCCATCGATATACACTTTTTCTTCTCCCAGCTTTTTGTTCAGTAGTTTCAAATAGTAGATGATATCCATACTGTCAATTTCATTCAATGTCCAGCCCTTTTCTAGTAATGCCAGGTATAGACTGTCCATAAAGTCTTGGGGAGCCATGGCGTTCCCCTCTAGGCGTTTTTTTCATCACCTTTGGTCACTTCAGCCATTCGCCCCACCACTTCGTTGATGCAGCCAGTAATGGCGGGGAGTAGCTCTTGGGATGGTAAGCCATCATATAAATCATCCCGGCTAAACTGGCCGCCAAAGAGCTCGGTAATGTAGTCCATCAATTTATCCAGTTCCTCCGGGGAGATGTTTTCAAAGTTGATGTCTTTGGATATTTCAATGGTTCTTCTGACCATGCGGGCGCTGATAAAGTTTGTGGTGTAGGTTTTATTTTGATCTGCTACTTTCAGAGTAATCTCCATAGCTTTAACCTCCCACTACCGTTGTATCGCCGGGTACTTGCTCAAACCAGGTGGCTGCTCCCAGAAAATCGGCACTATCCTCATCCGCTGTTCTTTTCCACTCGCCATCATGGACTCTGGCCATAAAGGTGAATTTCACCTTGGGTGTTTTGTGTTCCACGTTATCCTTTTTGGTGGAGAAGTCCTCGGCCATGGGCTGGGCCACACCCTTTAAGAGCCAGATGTAGCGGTACTTGCCGTTGGATTTTAAGCTTTTAAAGCCTAAGGCAAGATGGGGCGGTACATCGGTAGCTTTTTCAATCAGTACCCCGTCTTTAAGTTCATTACCCAGGATTTTGGCTCGAATAGTTAAGGGTAGTTCCGCCGTCTCTATTTCCACATCCACTTTGCCTAAAGCCGATACCGATTCCCACAGCTGGTCATCAGCGTAAAGCTCCTGAGTATTCACCGCCGGGTTGATAGTGGCGTTAATGGCTCCCACCAAGGCTTCGGTGGGTTCATAGGTTAACTCATCCTTGGTATCAGCGGTAAGAATCGCAAAGTGTAAATCATTTAATCCTACTTGTGCCATCTACAGCACCTCCTTAAAAAATCGCATGGCTTTGTGATAAATTCCTAAATCCTGTTCGTACAGGTCATAAAAGTTCTGTTTGGTAAAACCGGCAGTCAGCATCTTTTGATGGATTGATTTGACTAAATCTGTGTAATCGGTTTTGCTCCACACATCAACTTGCACATAATGGCCAGTAATTAACTCCGCATCATCGGCATGCTGCTCCGGTTTATCCAGGTAGGTGAAAAAGGTGATGTAGCTATCGGCTTTGCCTGTGTAGTTTTGGAATTGTACCGGTACTCCTATATCCTTTAAAGCCGTTATTATATTTTGGTTCATGCTCATAGGCCCAGCCCCCTTCGCAGTTCTTCCTTGATGGTTGCTGTGGCCCGGTCTTTACCGTTTTCATAGCCCGGTGCCATGAAGGGTTTAGCTCTCATTTTGACAGTTCCCAGTTCCAGAAATTTGCCATAATAGGCTTCCTTACTCGGCCCCACTGCTACATACTTAACCCCATCCTGGGTTCTCACACCGGAAACGGTAATGCTTTCTTTTAGCTTGCCAGTCCGCACTGGAGTTTCGTTTTGGATGGCCTCTTGCATTACAGCACCGGCTTCTTTTAAGGCTTTGTTTTCTATTTTCTTGCCTTCGCTGCCCAGCCTTTGAACGGCATTGATGAGGGCTTCCAAGCCCTCTAACTCTACCCTAGCCACTGCTTACCACCTCCAGTGCTTTGATTTCCAGATACCGGTTTTGATATTTGATGTTGTAAATAGCGGTGATGTTGTACTGTTTGCCTTGAAAAACAATCCGCATGGTGGTATCCAGACCCGTTAAATACCTAATGGTAAACTTCACCGTATTCTCTGCCTGGACAGCGGCGGCAGCAAAGTACTCCCGGCCATGCAGGTTGCTCACTGCCGCCCATACGGTCTTGAAATCCTCCCAGGTTTCTACCTCAAAGCCGTTCTCATTGACGCTAGTGGTAAGTTTCTGGAAAGTTATCCGGTGTCTTAAATCCCCAATCTCCACCTGCATCACCAGCTTTCCCGGCGAAGGTTTGCCAGTATCAGTTTCATCACATTTACGGTTTCAGCCATGCCGCCGCCTTCGTTTTTCAGATAATAGTGGGTTCCTTCCCTTTTTTCATACAGATTGGCCACACAGTACAAAACCGCTTGCCTGACTACCGCCGGTATTTCTTCAAACTCCGACAATGAGTATCTTAAGATATCCTCGCAAATTTCCACGGCGGTAGAAATAAAATTAGTGATGAGTGTATCTTCCTCATCACCGTCTATCCTTAAATACAGTTTTACTTCTTCCAGGGTTACCACCAT